>JANNUB010000113.1:0-23431 GCA_031394795.1 Ignavibacteriota bacterium
TACAAAGGAAAGACAACACTCAAACAGATCGAGTTGCCACGCCTCAAGGAGCTTCTCAGGTCCGACCTCAATATTCACGCAAGCAGTGCGATCAGCGAGATCAATGAACGTATTGGAACCGAAATACCACGCCATAGAATTCGACAGGCACTGAAAGAACTCGCAGCCGAGAAAGTCGTGTTTGTTGCAGGCAAGAAGAAAAGTGTGCGATATTCCCTGTTCAAATAATTAAAAGAATTCACATAAGTTTTGTCAAAAAAGCCCGAAAACAACGAATGCGGTTCAAATTCATCGATTTTCTTGCTTCCAATAATCATTAAAAGAACATTAATTGGTTCATAAAAAGGGGATTAACGTTCCAATGTCCGTCTCTTCCTTCAAACACAAAGACAAACGCCCGCACATTCCTTCCAAGGAAGAAGCGGGCTACGAGCAATCCAACCCGAAGGTGAAAGAGAAAACTTCCGCCGAGTTTCCTCTCAACCCGGTCGTACATCGCGGACAAGATCCGGAGTTGTACTGGCTCAACAAATACGGCAACGACAACCGCGAAGAATTGCTCAAAGTTGACATCCGCTCGCTCTACCGGCACGAGCACATCTCGCCGGAGATGCTCATCAAAAACCTTTATCGTTACACCGAGCAGAACCCCGACCAGCTTTCGCTCATCACAGAGTTCAACGGCATGATCAAAGTGGAGGAAGCCGAGAAGCCCGGCAGCTACTACAAGCACCAGGACGACTGGAAGAACCGGATGATTTTAGGCGACTCGCTTCTCACCATGACCTCACTCCTCGAGCGCGAAGGGATGGCAGGCAAAGTGCAAATGGTGTACATGGACCCACCCTACGGCATTGCCTACAAAAGCAACTGGCAGATGAAGCTCAACAACCGCACCGTGGGCGAGAAGGACGAAGACGTAAGCGGCGAGCCCGAGGTGATTAAGGCATACCGCGACACATGGATCGACGGCATACACACATACCTCTCCTACCTGCGTGACAGGCTCCTCGTTGCCAAAGAGCTTCTCACACCGAGCGGCTCGTGCTTCGTGCAAATCTCGGATGAGAACGTTCACCTCCTGCGCTCCGTGATGGATGAGGTGTTTGGGAGTGAGAATTTTGTGAGTCTTGTTACCGTCAAGAAAACCGCTGGTTTAGGCACTGAGAGATTACCGGCGATTGCCGACTTTCTGCTTTGGTACGCAAAAGATCAAGGGAACTTGAAATATCATTCGTTGTATGGATTCAAAGAGCTCGAAGGTGATGCTGCGTACTCAATGGTTGAAGAATCCGATGGCACGAGAAGAAGAATGACAAAGGAAGAAGCAAACGATCATACCCTTCTCCCAAAGAGTGCGAGGGTGTTCCGCAATCAAATTCTTCTCGCTGCTGGAAGAACAGAAAGCTGCATCTATCCGATAGAGTTCGGTGGTGAGGTTTTCAATCCAACTGCAGGCAGAAGTTGGGCAACAAACAAAGAAGGTATGGCTCGACTAATTAAAAAGGGGCGTGTTGCCAAGACAGGCACAACACTTTCGTACATCAGATATGCCGATGACTTTCCAGTGAACCCGGTTTCTAATCTTTGGGATGATACTGCATCGGGGAGTGGAATGGGGAAAGTGTATGTCGTTCAAACCTCTACAAAAGTTATTCAACGTTGTATGTTGATGACCACCGACCCCGGCGATCTTGTCCTCGATCCAACATGCGGCAGCGGCACAACGGCGTATGTTGCCGAGCAGTGGGGAAGACGCTGGATCACCACTGATACGTCACGCATAGCACTCAACATCGCGAAACAGCGGCTCATGGCGGCGGTGTTGCCCTACTACAAACTCTACGATGAGAAAGCGGGAGACATCCGTCAGGGATTCATCTACAAAAAAGTCCCGCACGTGATGCTCGAAAATCTCGCCAACGACGAGCCAGCCAAAGAAGAAACCCTCTACGACCGTCCCGAAGCAGACAATAAAAAACTCCGTGTCGCCGGTCCGTTTACCGTTGAGACGCTGCAAAGTCTGAATCCTCTCTCGCCGGACGAAGTAAGGCAGGTACACGATGTAGATGACAACTTTGAGCAAAAAATTTTCGACCATCTCAAATCGGCCGGAGTGAAGACGGGAGTCAAGCAAGAGCACGCGGTGTTTACCCGCGTTGAGCCGCTCACAAGTCCGTACCTGCACGCTGAGGGTTACTATCAGGCAAAGAGGGGCGAGCGAAAGGCATACATCCACATCGGTCCAAAGTTTGGCACTGTCAGCAAGGCGGCGGTGAACGAAGCCATCAAGGAATGCCGCACCCGTGGCGATGCGGACTGGCTGCTCATCCTCGGCTTCTCGTTTGAGAGCGATGTCGCAAGCCAAAAGATAACGAGCAACCCTTCGACTCCGCTCAGGGCAAGCTTCGGCTCCTTTGAAGTCAGCAAGATCCGTATGCACGACGACCTGATGCAGGAAGGTTTGCTCAAGAAGGACAAGAAAGCCGCGTCGTTCGTGACCATCGCAGAACCTGACATCAAATTGCTCAAGAAGGGAAAGCAAGTGCAAGTGGAAATCCAGGGACTCGACATTTACGATCCGATCAAAGACGAAGTGAAGCCCCGCGACATCCACGACATCGCTTACTGGATGGTGGACGACGACTACGACGGCAGCAACTTCATTGTGAGGCAGACATTCTTCTGCGGAAGTGATAGTAAAGATGAGTTCGAGGATTGGAAGAAAGGTCTGAGTAAACTCGCTGTTACGTCAACACGCAGACGTGTTGAAACGACATTGAAAGTTGAGGTGGATGAAGAAGCCTTCGAGCGTCTTTATGGACACATTTCCCATCCTATTGAAGTGAAGAAGAAGGGACAGAAGATTGCGGTGCGGGTGATCTCGCAGTTTGGAGAAGAGTCGATGAAGGTTGTAAGTGCAGCTTGAGTAATACGAGACTCTTGCGTCAAACGACTTTGTCCAGCGGCACCCTCCTATTCCCCACCATCTTTTTAAACGCGCTCGGAGTCATGCCGGTAACTTTCTTGAATTGGTTGGCACAAGATGCGTTAGCCATTTGAGGATGAGCTAAACGTTCAGTACATTGTTTACAGAAAAGGAGCGAGGCAACACATGGGCAAAGTCAAAGAACCGATGGTGGCATACAAGCCCCGAAAGGTAACAGCTCGTCAAACTCCGATGAGCACGTACGCTCCTTCCCAACTTCGTGCTCTACCGCCTGCCGAACGGAGCCGCATTCTTGCAGGGCAGGCAAAGCACGCGGCAGCAATGTTTGCTGCCGGGAGTGAAGAGCTCATTGATGATTCATCCTTACCGATAGAGTATCTGTAAACCGTTGCGCCTTCCCCGTTCAATCATTTTTCTTCAGCGCAACCTCATCCAGCGCCTGCCGCGTATTCCCCACCAACTTCTTAAACCCGCTTGGCGTCATGCCGGTAACTTTTTTGAATTGGTTGGAGAGATGTGCAACGCTGCTGTAACCAAGCTTGTAGGAAATTTCGCTCAGCGTATGCTCGCCGTACTTGAGAAGCTCTTTGACCCGCTCGATCTTTTGGAGAATAATGTACTGCTCGATCGTAACGCTCTCCATTGAGGAGAAGAGCGTGCTCAATGCGTGATAGTCCTGCCCCAATTCCTTTGCAAGATAGTCGGAATATTTCTCGTTGAATCCGGTTTCAAGCTTATCACTGTGAACCAGTTTGAGAATGGCGAGCTTGATCCGTTCGATGGTCTTCGCTCTCTTGTTCTCGATCAGCTCAAAACCGTTTTCCTCAAGCACGGACTTTATCTTTGCGAGCTCTGTCTTGCCGGGCTGACCCGCGATGACCACCTCGCCGAGGGCAATTCTCCGCACGTCATTGCCAAGTCTCCGAAGTTCCTCGCCCACAACCTTGATGCATCGGTTGCAGACCATGTTCTTTACGTGAAGAGTCACGATGTGAAGAGAGCTATTTCAAGAGAACGAAGCGCTTCGTCTGCGAAAAGTTGCCGAGACGAAGTTGATAGAAGTACACGCCAGATGCAAGCGAAGGCGGCGCGAAAAACTGGACGGAATGTTCGCCCGCCGACTGATTTTCTTGCACGAGCGTCGCGACTTCTTTCCCGTGGACAGAAAACACCGTGAGCGAGACAGTGCCGCCGACAGGGAGCGTGTAGGAAATCGTCGTGGATGGATTGAAGGGGTTGGGAAAATTTTGTTTGAGGGAAAGTTCCGCCGGTGTTGTTTCGATGTTTGGCAGAACCCCTGTCGTCGAAATCAACCCTGCGTCCACCCACGCGCTGCACCAGAGCGAGGCGAGGTCGAGCGTGCCGCGTTGCATTTGGTCGAGCGTCATGCGGCGCGTGCGATCCCACAGCGCGTTGTAATACGTCGCGTTGAAGTTTCCCCCCGAAAGACTCTTTGCGTAGGTATCGCCAAACAGCACGGTATCCACGAGGCTGTTCGTGTGCAGGACATAATCGAAAATGAAATTTATCCGGTCGCCGACGTAGCGCACCGTGTCGGGTGTGATGTATAAAGAATTCAGGAAGTATGTCGTGCTGAGCATTGTAGATTCGTAGCGCGCATGAATGCCGCGCTGGTTCGTGAATTGCCCGTCATAGTTGCGCGTATTGTGCAATGGTTGATGCGCGTCGCCGACGTAGTGACCGATGTCCGAGGCGGTGAGTTTTGCGCGGTTCCAATCTGCACGGCGGAGCTGTGCGACGAGTGAATCGTAATTCCACACCGTCGCCCACGGATTCGTGCCGTTGTCTTTCACGCGCTCCCAGCCGTAGAGCATGATGAGCGTGTCGAGGCTCCGCGTGAGGTTTCTGAAATTCGGATAGTCGTCAATGTCCATGAAGTGGCGCGGCGCTTCGGCGTAGAGACTCGTGTCGCCTGAATTGCGGCGATTGTCCGCGTCGGAAGCATGCGCGCCGAAGAACACGCTGTCCTGAATGAACAGCATCATCTGGTTCGGGAGATGGTACACGACTTTGCGGTTGACGAAAATGTGCCCGTCACGTCCCCAGCCGGAGGCTTCATGCAATCCGATTACACTCACGAGAAGCAGAGTCGTAGCGGCAAAAATTGTTCGCATAAACATTTTCATTCAAGTTTCATAGGAGAACGGGTGCAATATACATTCAACAAATAGCAGTTGCAATCGCGCCGAAGCATTTTGCGCCTTCTGCCAAAGGCATTCCTTCGGAAGTGTCAAATCTCTATATTGAATCATGAACGCACTCACAACAGAAAAACTCAAAGCCGCGTTTGCCTGTGATGCGACGCGTACGACGCTGACAATTCCCGACTACCGTCGCGCAGCGGTGCTCGTTCCACTCCTTGTCTCCGACTCTTCTCTTGATCTGCTTTTCACCCTGCGGACTCACACGGTTGAAACTCATAAAGGCCAGATTTCTTTCCCTGGCGGAATGGTTGACGATGACGACTGCGACACCGTTCACACCGCGCTGCGTGAAGCCGAAGAGGAGATCGGCCTTCCGCAATCGTCGGTCGAAATCATCGGCACGCTGGACGACATGGCGACGCCAAGCGGTTTCGTTATTACGCCAATTGTCGGAGTCATCAGGAATCTGCCGCACCTAAAGCTGAACGCTGACGAGGTGGCGGAAGTTTTCCGTGTGCCGTTGGAATTTTTCGCCGATAGGAACAACGGACGAACGGAACTGCGCGAGTTCAAAGGAAAGCAACGCGAAGTCTGGTTCTACAATTATGAGGGAAAGACAATTTGGGGAGCGACGGCTATGATGATTCGATCCCTTCTCAAAACTCTCGACGGTGCATAGTGCGTCTTACTTCACTATCGTCTCCAATGCCGAGTCGAGAACTTTTTTCACATCTTCATCACGTTCAACGACCTTCCGCTGCTCCAGCGCCGTCCGCGCATCACCCCCACCCCACTGCTCCAGAGTCCGGATCGCGCCTTTTCGGATCAGCGTATCGGAGTCGTTGACCAATTTCATTACGAGTGAGCGTGAGGAGAAATCCTTCTCGCCCGCATCGCGCAGCACGCCGAGCGCCATTGCCCGGATATCCGATGGATGGCCAAGCTGAGCGTACTTTTGTGCGTGCGGGAGAGACTCCGGCGCATGCACGCGGCGAAGAACATTCAAGGCGGCGCGCCGAAGAATGTTACGATGCGATTCCTTTTCAACGTACTCTCGTGCGAGCGCAACCGCGCTGGTCGAGTCAACCTCCGCGAGCGACTGCAAACATGCCGCCTGGACGACGTAGCTCGAGTCGTTGGAGATCGCATCTCTCAGGAACGCGGCAATGTCGTCGCCGCTGTGACGCTCAAGCCCGTCAATCGCGGCTGCGCGGACCGCGGACTTCCGGTCCTCGTAAATCTGAAACAACGCCTCTTTAGCGTCACCAACTTTCATCGCGCCAAGATACTTTGTGGCCTCGAGGCGAACTCCCCAAAATGGATCGTCGAGCGCTGCCTGTTTCAACGCTGCAAAGACTGCAGTGTCTTCCGGAAATTCCTTTAGCGCTTTGGCCGCCGCGATGCGATACGCTATGTCGTCCGCGTGCTGAAGCTGATAGATGTTTTCCTCCTTCGACTTTTCGAACTTCAACGACTTCAGGACCTTCATCCCCTTGTCAACAATCACCATCAATGGCTTCTCCGCGAGAGGAAAGGCGATCTTTTCTTCACGCTCCCTGAGCCAAATACTTTTCACGAGTTTGCCTGCAGATGTGGTGACTTCAATGTCCAGAGGAAGTGTGAATACTCCCGTCAGACTGTCCAGCGTTTGGGTTTGCTGAATCGTCAGCATCAAGAGTTTTGACTTCTCGTCCCACAGCTGTGCCACTTCGAGCTTCGGATGTCCGGCGTTGAATACCCATTGATCGAAGAACCAATCCAGGTTTTCCCCCGTCGCATCTTCGAATGCTCGCATCAACTCAAACGTGCTGACACTGGTGAAAGCATGCCTCCGAACGTACAATCGAACCCCTCGATAGAACTCGTCGTCACCGAGCAGGTTGTTCAACATGTAGAGTGTCCACGACCCTTTAGCGTACAAATTCGTTGTGAGGCTCTTGTCGCTCACGATCGGCTTGCGGCCTTGTGTACGCTCCGCATTGAGAACAGACGCCGCCTGCCCGAGCAGGTCATTCTGGAATTCGTCAAATCCCTTCGCGTCCTTTTTGTACAGCGCTTCCATGTAGTTTGCGAAGCCCTCGCTCAGCCAGAGCTGCGCCCAGTCGCGGAAAGACACCAGATCGCCGAACCACTGGTGCGCAAGCTCGTGTGCATTCACATCATCAGCAGTGAAATCCAGTCTCCCTCTGTCGTCAATCAGATACGACGTGTTGAGCGTAACGGCGGATGTGTTTTCCATTCCCCCCCACATGAAATCGTCTATATAAATCTGGGAATACTTGTCCCACGGAAATGGATACCCGATTGTCTGCTCGAAGAACCTCATGATGTTCGGTGTGGCAGCAAGGCTTCGGCGTGCATCTTCCACTCTGTCGGGATAGGCATAGTATTCTATCGGGATGTTCTTGTACTTCTCGGTGAGTATCGTGTACTCGCCGCCCGCCAGCATGATCAGATACGACACGTGCGGTTTCGATTGAAGCCAGTGAAACGTTTTGGTTCTGTTCTTCTTGTCGTGCTTTACGTCCACGAGTTTGCCGTTGGAAAGCAGCGACCATGTTTCACGCACTGTCGCGACAACTTCACTCGTCGCTTTGTCGTTCGGATAATCCCAGCACGGGAACCAATACCTGTTGTTCATGTCCTCCCCTTGCGTCCAGATCTGGCTACGATTTCCGGGGTCGGCGCTGTCGGGCGCGATGAAATACAAACCTGCCGTTGGCGTGCAGGAATAGGCGACCGAAATCCGCACCGTGTCGTCGAAACCGTACGATCGGTCGAGACGGACCGACAGTTCCTTTCCGTTGGTGGAGAAGAGAAGATGCTTTCCTGCGGCGTTGGAAACCATGCTCACGTTCATATCAACGGCATGAAAGAGCACGGAATCCAGCTTCGGCTCGAGAGGTGAAAATGTCATTGTCGTCCTGCCGATAACTTTTTTCTTCTCTTCTTCGAAACGGACTTCGATCTTGTAATGATGCACGTCGTAGGTCCGGGTCGGACGGTCGGCGGGCATCGTTCCGAACAAACCCTCTTGGCCCAGCGCAAGCAAAGGGAAAACGGTAAGAAGACAGATGAAGAAGAGTTTCACGCTCTTATGCTGAAGTGGTGAGAACGGTGAAGCCGTCCCGCGACCGCGGGACGGCTTCGTGATTTCCATGTTGCGCGGGTCGAGGTTATTTACACCCGACGCGTTCCATCGCTTTCTTTGCGTTTTCGTTGCGCGGGTCGAGCTTGAGCGCTTTCACAAACTCCGCGCATGCATCGGCACTCAACTGTCTGTTTTTCATCGGATCGGCCGGATCACGCAGCCGCAGCAGCGCATCGCCGAGCCAGTAGTGCCCGCCGGCATTGCCCGGCTCGAGCGCAACGCAACGCCGGAACTTTGCCACAGCGTCTTCGATACGCGACCGGTTGTCGCCGTTATCGGACAGTGTGAGAATAATGCATTGCCCGACTGCCAGATTCAGCCCGGCGCTCTCTCCGCTTGAAAGCGCTTTGCGGAAATACTCGAGCGCCGAGGAGTAGTTCTTCGCTTGCATCGCGCCGGAGCCTAGTTGGGAATATGCCTCGCCCAAGATACTCTTGTTCTTCGCCGGATCCTGGTTCGCGAGCCTGATCACGTCGTCATACACGTCCCGCATCTTTGCCGTCGAGTCCACCTTGCCGTAGTAGCGAGCAAGCCAGAGCTTCGATTGCAAATAGTCAGGTTTCAGCTCGATCGCTTTCACGAACAACTCGCGCGCGCGCGGCAAGTTCTCCGGCGGCTGCATGTTGCACATGCCGGCATTCAAGTAGGCATTCAGTGAGCGAGGATCGCACGCGATTTTCCTTTCAAACATCGCTGCCGCATCCGCCCATCTCTGCTTCTTCATATAGATGAAGCCCATATCATAGTACGGATCGCAATTTGCCGAATCTTTCCGGATCACTTCCAGGTAGAGTGCGAGAGCCTTTTCTTCTTGTTGCGTGTTGAAATACGCTTTTGCTACCTTCGCTGTATCTTCCCCCTTCATCGCACTTCTTTTCATCACGCGCTGGTAGGCGTTGAGCGCGCCGTTGTAGTCACGCGTTTCTGCAAGCGCCTGGGCATACGCGCGCCAGTTGTCCACGTTGTTCGAATCGAGTTTCACCGCCTGCTCCGCTACTTTTGCTGCGTTCACCCAAAGCTCGGCGCCTGCTAATGCTTGAGCGTATGAGGAAACGGCTTCGGTGTTGTTCGGACGGAGTTTGTATGCCTTGTCTAAGAACTGTGCCGAACGCGCATATTGTTTGGCGCGGAGCAGGATTTTTCCCGCTTCCATGTACGCGTCGTAGTTCGTCGTATCAATTTGAACTGCCTTGGTGAATGCCTGAACAGCTTCAGTCCATTTGCGACTGGCGGCAAATGCCCGCGCCATTTTCATCAGCGTGCTGAGATCGTTCGGCGCCAGCCCCATCGCCTTCTCATAGTACGTGATGGCAACGGCCGGAATCCCCTTATACGCGTCGCCTTGTGCGATCAAGATCAACGGATTCTTCGGATCGCAGTCTTCCGCGCGCTTCAGTTGAACGAACGCGCCTTCCGCGCCATCGAGAACGCCCGCCTCGACAAGCGCGGCGCCGTAACGCAAGGGAACACGGCAGTCTTTAGGCGCAAGCTTCGCGGCGCGCTTGAATTGATCGAGCGCTTTCGCGTTGTCCTTCTTCGCAACGTAGGCATCGCCCAGCGTCATCAGTGCATCGAGGTTCTCGTCATCAATGCGGACCGCGCTATTCAGAAAATTAACCGCGTCGTCAACTCGTCCCTGGTCAAACGCGATTTGACCAAGGTAGTAGTTCGCGTTGCCGGATTTCTGGTTGTTGCGAATCGCTTCCTGAAACGCGGTGATAGCCGCCGCGGTGTCTCTCGACGCGAGCGCAGCTTTGCCTTTCTCGAACGATGTGCTCTGCGCGTTGCCGAGCTGAAAAATGATGATGGTGAAAACGAGAAGTGCGCTCATCGTGAGCGGAGTTGCGAGTTTCATTGTATCTGCTTTCGTGTTGTTTCAACTAACCGCACCGGCTGCGTCGCCGGCACGAGTCCCTCTTGCAAGAACTTCTGCTGACCGTAAATCCCCGTAACGTAGGCAATGAACCCCGACGCCACGAGCCCGATTTCTCTGCTGTAGATGTAGACGTTGCGCCAGAGTGGATAATACTTTTTGTAGATATACGCCTGGTGGGGCGAATACATCTTCCCCTCTTCTTGCGTCGAATCCGGTCGCTCCCCGGGCTGACCGAGCGAGAAGATGGTGAGATGTTCCTCCCTGCCGCGGATCCCGTGAATGCCGACAATCCCGATGGCGTTCGGGTTGTTCTCCACAAACCGCACAACGCTGTCGCTCGTCGAGAACTTCATCGCATTCGGCGTAAACGATTTTGCTTTCAAGATTCTGTTCTTGAACACTTCGTTCACACTGGAGTTGACGCCGCAGACGGCAACGGCGACCGCTCGTCCTTTTTTCCCCCAGCGCGTTGTTGTGCCGGAGAAAATACTGTCCAACTCGCTGAGACGCAGCTCCTTTTGAGGGTTGCCCTTGTGCCCGATGACGGCGACTGCGTCGAATGCGCATTTGTAGCCGCGATACTCGATGCTGTATTTTTTCAGAGCGTCGAGTTCTTCCTCGTTCAGCTCGCGTGCGCTGACAATGGTTGTTGCACTGTCGTTGATGAAATTGACGATTGCTTCGCGCGCCTCAACGCTCCGCAGGTGGATCTTCGACTGCGTATAGGTCTGCTGAAAGCTGTCAGCGATGATCTTGATGACTCGAAAGACAGATTCATCGGCCTCCACACGAATCTCCCCCGATGTTGCCGAGGCAGGCTTGTAGTCGGAACAACCGGCGCAGAGAAAAGCAAAGAGAGTAAAAACACTCGCCCTGAGTTCACTCTTCGTCATCTCGTCCTCTGTCGCGGTAAAACGCGATCACAAACCTATAGGCGCCGTACAAGAATACCACCGCGCCAATGATGACGCGGAAGCGATCTTCATAGAAATACCTTGGCGCCAGGATTCCCGCCATGACCAGCGCGCCAACCACCATCGCTGCCGATGAAAACACCAGAACGCCATATCTCAGCGCCGAAGAGATGCTCATGTGCCGCGCCGCCGTTTGCAAGCGTTACTTCCTGTCCGCGAGCTTGAACTTGAAGGGCACCGAAACCCATACCGCAACTGGACCATTGTTCATGTACGCCGGCGTAAACAGGAATTGTCTCGCCGCTTCAACGGCAGCCTCGTTGAAGATCTCCGCATCGCTCTTCAGCACAACAACCTGCTTCACCTTTCCTTCTTTGTCAACCCAAATCTTCACCCAGACTTTCCCTTCGAGTCCGGCCCGCATCGCAAGTTCGGGGTACTTCGGCTCGACCTTCCTAACGGGAACGGGTTCCTTTTCAACGGCAACGAAATCCGCCGGCGGACCATCGTCGATCTGAATCTCCTCAACCCTTACTCCGCCTTCACCGGTTCCTTCACCGATAGGCGCGGCAATCTGACTCATTTCAGTTTGTGTTGCCAGCGTTTGCTCGGGGCTTGCCTCTGCGTCGGGTACCGGCACCGGCGCACCGACAGTCGGTTTTGCCACAGGTGCGTTTACCGAAACGGGCGGGGGCGCGTTTGCATTTGTGATGGATGGCGGCGGACCCAGATCGCTGTACTTCATCACGCGCACCATGATCTGCGGCGGCTCTTCTTTGCGTAGCAGCTCCGCGGCATAATAACTGCCGAAGCCGAGCGCGAAAATCGCGACGGCGATCATCAAGCCGCGCAGGTAGTTTTTCTGGTACACCGCCTTAATCTCGGGCGCGCCATACTTCACACCAACGCTAACGTGCGCACCCGCACCTGCCATAGACAGTTCCGCCATACTACCTCCCTCAAAAAAATTTCGAAATTACCATTGTCACAACAACAAGCGATTACGCTTTGACTCCCGCAAGCAACTGTTGATCCTTCTCATCCATCCGGGCAATGCTATATCGCTGCATATCCGCCTGACCAAGTTCGTCGAGGATATTGACCATCGTTTCGTACTTCGCCTTCGGATCAATCTTGATGAATGTCGTGAGTTTCGCGTTCCTTTGACCGCTCTCGCGCACAAGTCCACGGAATTTCGAGAAGTCTATTTTTACCGGCAGGTCGTTCATGCCGATCCTCCAAAAGACATCTCCCTTCTCCGTCACATACACCGTCATCAAATTCGACTCGGCAATTTCCACTTTTGCTTTCTCGTCCGGCGGAAGATTGATTTCCATCGTTTGCGGACGTGACATTGACGTCGTGAGCATGAAAAACGTGAGCAGCAAGAACGCAACGTCCACGAGCGGCGTCATGTCAATACGGATGCCGAGGCGTTTGCTCTTCTTTCTCTTGCCCTTGCCGTGACTTCTCGGTTGGGCGGATTCACCTCCACCACCTGACATGGTTTCCTCCTATCAACTTTTAGTTTTCGAGATTCGTCAGCAGGTTGAATCTCGTGATCATTGTCTGCTGTAAAATATCCATTACGTCCTGCGCGAGACCGTACTCCGTGCCCTTGTCTCCCTTGATAACAGTGACCAAGCGCGGGTTTGCCGTGCGTGCCTCCACAAGCTTCTGCTTGAGTACTTCCTTCGTCACTTCAACTCCGGCTCGGTTCGCGTTCTCGGCGCCGAACAACTTGGCGCGCAACTTCTGCCCGTCCACGTCCATAAAGATACGCCCGTCCTTTGCAAGACTGAGCGTAATGACGTTCGAAGCCGGCAGCTTGATCATCGAGTTGGATGACGGGAGGTCAATGGAGACCTCTTCCGGCGGTTTGAACGACGTCGTCAACATGAAAAACGTCAACAACAGGAACGCAACGTCCACCAGCGGAGTCATGTCAATCAACACGCCATGCCGTTTAGGTTTTATTCTTGCCATATGATCTCTCTCCGGTGATTTCGTGAGAGCGCTTACTTCGTCCGGGCGCTCAAGGTCTCCGCGACGTTGTAGCTTGCTTCATCAATCATGTAGGTGAAGTTATCCACACGCGTAACGAAAAAGTTGTATGCGACAATCCCGAGGATAGCAGCAAACAGCCCGAGCGCCGTGTTGATGAGAGCTTCCGAGATACCGATCGAGAGCGAGATGGCGTCGGGAGAACCGCCTTGCACGGCAAGGGCGCGGAAGGCGCGAATCATTCCGATAACCGTGCCGAGCAGACCGAACATCGTCGCAACCGATGCGATCGTGGAAAGCGCGATCAGGTTTCTTTCGAGAAGAGGAGTTTCCAGTGCGCTTGCTTCTTCGATCGCGCGCTTCGTTTCCGCCATCTTTTTCTCTCCATTGAGAGAATTATCGGACAGCGTTTCTTTGTAACGACTCAAGCCTGAGCGTATGATATTGGCAGCCGACCCACGTTGAGAATCGCACTCTTTGATTGCATCATCAATCTTGCCGCCGGTGAGAGCCGCTTGCACCTTTTTCAGAAATGTTGTCAGCGAACCTCTCCCCTGTGCTTTGCGCAGCGAGAATATCCTCTCGAACACGATCGTCAAATTCATCAAGGTCAGCATGATCAGAATCGGGACGATAATGCCGCCTGTGTACACCGTGCCCAGCATGTTAACGGGCTGGTGCTTCTCGACATCACCCGGCTTGAAGTTCGCCGGAGCGCCCAGCACGAAAATGTAAATGCCGAAAGCGATCGCTAAGGTGACCGCCATGACGACCGTCAGAAATGTTCCTTGTTTCATAGGGAGATATCCTCCTGTTTATTGATGTTGTGAGTAGTGGT
Organism: Ignavibacteriota bacterium; assembly: GCA_031394795.1. GTDB lineage: Bacteria > Bacteroidota > Ignavibacteria > UBA10030 > UBA6906 > CAADGV01. Next base: position 13,899 of record JANNUB010000113.1, read on the forward strand.
TTGGTAAATGCGTACAAATAAAACTCTACGACAACGCCTTCACTGCTTCGTCTCTCGACTCTGCGATATCGAACACCAGGGTCAATTTCGTTATCACAAAAATGTTGTTGATGCTGTTATTGATGCCACAGAGCTTGATCTGTCCCTTGTTGCGGGTGTAGGTAGTGTGCGCCTGCACCAGGACCCCGATGGCCGTACTGTTGAGATAGGTGACTTTGCCCAAGTCGATAATGAGTTTTTTGTTTCCCTGCTCCACAAAATCCGCAACCGCGCTGCGAAGCTCATCGGTTTCCTCTCCGCCGACAAGCGAGCCTTTCGCTTCAATGACGCCGATCTTGCCGCTCTGGAGTGTTGTAGTCTTTACTGACATGGTGTCTCCCATGAACTGAGAAATACTGTTTGCGAGTTGGGTGTAAAACACGTGGATGGTGAAATGAAAACTTGCGCTCTATCCGGAAAACCCGGAAAACAATTTCCCTCTTCCCTTGATAGTATTTTCAAAGCAGGTGCCATAATCAAACGGAGCGATTTGGCTTGTTTTCGTCAGAAACTCTTTGTGGGAAAACCTACCGACCTTGCAATTTGCACGACGAGATGCATGTCGGAGTGATGATGATGGGCAATCAATTCTGATCCAATATATTATGCTGAGTTGCAAAATGCAAGATAATTTTTCGCCAGATTTTTCGACGGAGATTCCCGAAACACGTATGCGAGTTATGACATCCCGAAACATCCTTCCGGCGCGAGCGGACAATCACGACACGGCATCATGGGTCGTGGAAACTCATTGCGACGGATTCCCGCAATACTCTCCCGTAGCTGACGCTCAAAGCGCTCAAGATGCTCTTGCATGTAAATGAAATGCACCGGTTCATCCACGCAATGTGTGAACAGAAGATGTGTACGAACTTCCGGCGCCGAAAAGAATTTCCTCACAAGCAACGCGTAGAATGCGAGCTGCGGCTCATACAATGCTCCTTTCTGCTGAAGCGCCGATGAAGAAACGGCGTCGGTTTTGTAATCGAGCACATGCCAGACGCCATCCTTATCCCGGTACACGCGGTCCAGAGTGCCGGTGAGGAAATCTTCCCCGAACGACGTCATGATGGTGAACTCCGTACGCGTGTCTTTTGCCTGTTGCACATCCCGCCAGAATGCCGAGCGCACAACGTCCAGCACCGACCCAGCGATCTTCTCCAGCTCAATCATCGGCTCGGCGAGGATGGAGAGCGAATCGCGTTGAACGAAGTTTCGCAGCTCGCGCACAATCGTCTTCTCGTCATGCTGCAATTCATCAATGTGCTGCATGACGCGATGAAACGCCTGACCGCGCAGTTCCGCCGGAATGGAAACATCGCTGTCGTCATCAACGGACTCAGACGCCTGGCGAATGTTCGCCGCGGGAAGTCCGATAACGTAACGCAGGTAGTATTTTGCTGGGCATTCGATGTAGGTTCGAATCTTGCTTGCCGAGAAAATCTCCCCCTTTGCTTTTGGTGGAATCGGATCGATGAGAAGTCTTTGCTTTTCTTCCCCTGCCCGTTCCTCCACGGCAAAAGGGAGTGAACGCGGCAGATCGTGTTGTCGAAGAACAAAGACGTTCAGCCGATGCGTTTCATTCACGCGTGCGTACTCATCGTGATTCGTTTTCAATGATTGTGTCGTTATCTGAAACTCACGTTTCGGAGCCCCGCTCTCACCAAGTCCATTCAACAACCAGTTCATAAAGCAGAACATTGAACGATTCTTCGGCATCGCGCCGGAGAGGATCAGCATATCCCGCGCGCGGGTGCAGGCGACATAGAAGACCCGTTTCTCCTCAGCGCGCGACTTCGCGTAGGATTTCCGTTTCATGAACTCCACGATGGGAATATTCTCTTCCTCGTCCGCCGAGCTAATGCCAATCCCCAGCTCGGTATCGTTGTATGGTTCATGGTCGAGCTGAAACTTCTGTTCCAGCGCCGGCAAGATAACAACCGGGAACTCCAGTCCCTTTGCAGCATGAATCGTCATGACCTTGACGGCGTCGGCAAGGACGTCAACCGCCGCCTGGCCTTCCTCCTCTTCCTCTTCGATCAACCTTTTCAGCCGGGCGACAAAGTCGTAGAGATTCGTGAATCCTTTTTGCTCGTATCGCTGCGCAATGCGTTTCAATTTTTCCAGATTCGCCAAGAGCTGATCGACGCGTGCGCTTCCCTCCACAAAGCCGGCATACGAAGTCTGATCAACAATCCGATTGATGAGATCAGGAACGGAAAGGCGCGACGCGACTTCGAGATCGGCTTTCAAAATCTCCGAGGCTCGCACAAGCGAAGAGAATTTCCTGGTCTTTCCGTGCGCCGATGTCAGCGCGTTCCACAATCCGCCTTTGCGTTCATACGCAATTTCAAACAGCTCGGCATCCGACACAGTGAAGAACGGTGAGCGAAGAATCCCGGCAAGCGCCGATTCATCGTCCGTGTTCAGCAGGAAACGGAAATAGTTGTAGAAGTCGTAAATGCCTTGCGTTTGAAAGTAGCCGATCCCTCCGCTCACGAGATATGGAATATTGTGGTGAATGAACGCCTCTTCAAGCTCCGGGAGACTCATGCGGCTCCGGAGAAGCACCGCAAAGTCTGCGAATCTCACGTCGTATGGTTTCTCGTTCTTGTCAAAAACCTGATACCGTTGGGCGCGAAGCTGGAGTATCCTTCGCGCGATCAGCTCACTTTCCGGGACATCCTCGCCATCCCCTTCTCCGTCAGGCTTCTCGCGCAAGAGAATCTCTACTCTTCCCGGAGCATCGTTCTGGCGTCCGCGCACCAACGGTTCATATCCAACTTCATCTCCATCGGTCTGCATCAACGGAGCAAACACCAGGTTGACAAATGCCGCAACATCGCGCAACAAGCGGAAGCTGTCGTTCAGCACAACCGCACTTGCTTCGCCGGCACTTGCGGCAATATCCACTTTGGTTCGATTGAACACGCCAACATCGGCGTCCCGGAAACCGTAGATGGACTGCTTCGGATCGCCGACAATGAAAAGGTTTCCGCTCTGCAGCTCGTTTACCAACGGGAGGAGAATCTCATACTGGAGCGCGTTCGTGTCCTGGTATTCATCCACCATGATGAACGTGAAACGGTGCGAGAGTTTTTTTCTCACGTCTTCCCTCTTCAGAACATTTCGCGCGCGCAGCTGCAGATCGTCGAAGTCGAGATACGCGCCTTCGAGCTTTCGCTGCTCGTACCGCTCCATGGCGTTTTGATAGAGGTCGAGGAGCACCCGTGCGCGTTTCAATAACATACGATGCGTTGAATCGTCTTTTCCTCTCACGAACTCGATCAGCGGTGAAAGCGCTTTGTGGCGCTGCTCGATGCGCTGCACCTGCTCCCGCACTTTGGTCTCTGCTTGTTCACTGATAATTTTTCTGCTCATGCTCGGTTTCTTCGTAAGAACATATTCCATCAGCTCGGAATACCGATCAAGACCCTCCTCCTGCGAGCCGGTTCTTCTCAAGGCTCTGAGCCTGCTTTCAAAGCCGAAGACCGAGTTGCCGCTTCCGTCCGCGGTGGACAAGATCTCCTGGAGATCAACCATCAGGCGCGGCGAGGCGATTTCTTCTCTGACAAAATCCGAAAGCACCGAACGCCAATGTGCAAGAACATCATCATCGCTGCGCGAGTAGATGCCGCGGGTTGTCCATCGCTCGACCTGCTCCCGTTTCAGCGCGAGCGTGTGTACGGAACCGATCACCTTGCGCTTCCCGAGCGCGCGCAGCAGGTCGAAGAGTTCTTCGCGTTTCGCTGCGCCCGGTTCTTCTTTCAGGATGCTCTCAAAGGTGTCCTTCACCGCCGCTTCGAGAATTGAGCGCTGGTCGACCAGCTCGGGGACAACGAATGCCGCGTCCACGCCCGCCTCTACAGGATATTCACGCAGTATCTTCGCGCAGAACCAGTGAATCGTCCCGATGACTGCGCCCGAAAGCTGTTCGCGGATTTCCTCAAGCTTTTGCTTCTGCATCGCTTCGGGTGACTCCGCAATTCCCGCGGCCACCCGTTCGGATATCTTGCGCCGCAATTCGCTCGCCGCTTTGTCGGTAAAAGTAATTGCTACGACCTCGTTCACAGAGGCTTTGCCGGAGAGGAGAACGGCGATGTACCGCTCAACAAGCACCATCGTTTTTCCCGAGCCGGCGTTGGCCGTCACGGAGAGATGATGCACAGTATTGAGTGCCCGCAGTTGAGAAGAGGTGAACATGAACTCAAGATAACGGGAAGGCGAGAAAGAGTAAAGAAGGCAAGTGAATCTGATTTCCGACATAGAACCTCACGCAAAGTCGCAAAGACGCCAAGGTGAAAAAACAAAACTCGAGAAAACGAGTTCTGGTGATTCATCATACACGTCACCCGATGGGTGATTCGCCTTCAGGAACGGTAGGTCCATATCTCAGTTTTCCTTTGCGACTTGGCGTCTTTGCGTGAGAATCTAAATCGGATTTCAGAAGTGGAGTCCGTATTCATTTTTTTGCTATATTAATGTCGAATTTCCTTCAACAATCTCGTCATCGTTTACCTACAGTAAATCCTACACTTCACAAGAGAGCGACAGGTGGAACAAGAAGAGAAAACCCAAATTGTCAATGGTGCAGAGAGCAGGCGCATGCTTGATTCGCTCGAGTTCTTCTTTGAGTACATGCTGAGGAACAAAGAGTCGGACCAGAGCCCGACCCTGCTGAACCGATTGATTGACCGGCTTCGGGACTCGGGAGTCCGGATGCCGGCAACGACGAGCACGCCGTACGTGAACACGATCCGCCCGGAGGAAGAGCCGCCGTACCCGGGCGACCGCGATTTGGAACGGCGTATCAAGAGCTACATCCGCTGGAACGCGATGGCGATGGTGGTGAAGGCAAACCGCGTACACAGCGGCTTGGGAGGGCACATCTCGACCTATGCTTCGAGCGCGACGTTGTATGAAGTCGGCTTCAATCATTTTTTCCGCGGCGCTGATGGCGAACATCCTGCCGACATGGTTTTTATTCAGGGTCACGCGTCGCCGGGGATTTATGCACGCGCGTTTCTTGAGCGTCGTCTCGATGCAAAACATCTTCATCATTTTCGACAAGACCTCGCCGATGGGGGCGGCATAACATCATACCCACACCCGTATTTGATGCCGGAGTTCTGGCAGTTTCCGACTGTTTCGATGGGGCTTGGTCCCATCAATTCAATTTATCAAGCGCGGTTCAATCGCTATCTCAAAGCTCGCGGCTTCATCAAAGGCGAAGAGCCGCGTGTCTGGACGTTCTTGGGTGACGGGGAGATGGATGAGCCGGAGTCGCTCGGTGCGCTGCGCATCGCGTCCGGTGAAGCGCTTGATAATCTTACGTGGGTAGTGAATTGCAATTTGCAGAGGCTCGACGGTCCGGTCCGCGGCAATGGCAAGATTGTGCAGGAGCTCGAGTCGGCGTTTCGCGGCGCAGGTTGGAACGTCATCAAAGTTGTGTGGGGCTCGGAGTGGGACCCGCTCTTGAAAGCGGACAGGAAAGGTCTGCTGGTGAAGCGGATGGAAGAAGTTGTGGACGGCGATTATCAGAAATACACGGTCGAGCCGGGAAGCTACATCCGCAAACATTTCTTCGCGAAATATCCCGAGGTGCTGGAGATGGTGAATCATCTCTCCGACGACCAACTTCGCAAACTGAAGCGCGGCGGACACGACCCGCAAAAAGTGTACGCCGCATATCATCGCGCCATCAATCACAAAGGTCAACCAACGGTGATTCTCGCCAAAACGGTGAAAGGCTACGGGCTCGGCGAAGCAGGCGAGGGCCGCAACATAACGCATCAACAGAAAAAGCTGAATGAAAAAGAACTGCGCGAGTTTCGCAGCCGCTTCACGATTCCGATTGCGGATGAAGAAGTTGTCGAAACCCCGTTCTATCGTCCGGCGGAAGATTCTCCCGAAACAAAATATCTGTTGGCGCGACGGGCGTCGCTCGGCGGATTCATTCCCTCGCGTACTGAAGCTGCTCCGCCGCTTGAGGTTCCGTCGCTTGCCGAGTTTGGAGAATTCCTGAAAGGCTCGGAGCGGTTCGAGGTTTCAACGACCATGGCGTTTGTGCGGATGCTCGGCATGCTCCTTCGCAACAAAAAAATCGGCGACAATATCGTGCCGATTATTCCCGATGAAGCGCGCACCTTCGGCATGGACCCGCTTTTCCGCGAAGTCGGCATTTATTCCCCGAAGGGACAGCTGTACGAGCCTGTTGACAGCAAGACGCTTCTCTACTATCACGAAACGAAAGACGGACAAATTCTTGAGGAGGGAATCACCGAAGCCGGTTCGATGGCGTCGTTCATCGCGGCGGCAACGTCGCACTCGTCGCACGGCGTGAACATGATCCCGTTCTACATTTACTATTCGATGTTCGGATTCCAGCGCATCGGCGATTCCGTGTGGGCTGCCGCCGATATGATGTCGAAAGGATTTCTCTGCGGCGCAACCGCAGGACGCACGACGCTGAACGGCGAAGGCTTGCAGCACGAGGACGGTCACAGCCATCTCTTCGCGAGCGCGATTCCGAATTTGTTGTGCTACGATCCGGCGTTCGCGTACGAAATCGCCATCATCATCTGGGACGGCTTGCGACGAATGTATGGCGAGAACGAAAAGGTATTCTACTATCTCACACTCTATAACGACAACTACTCGATGCCCGCGATACCGCTCGGCGTCGAGCAAGGAATTCTGAACGGCTTGTACAAATTCAAGCACGGCGAAGCGAAGCTGAAACATAAAGCGCACATCTTCGGCAGCGGACCGATTGTGAAAGAAGCGCTGCGGGCGCAGGAAATTCTCGCGGACAAGTACGACGTTTCCGCCGATGTGTGGAGCGCGACGAGCTACAAGCGGCTCCGCAACGAAGCGCTGAACGCGAAACGATGGAACATGCTCCATCCAACTGCAACGCCGAAGAAATCGTATCTGGAACACGTTCTTGAAAAAGAGCACGGCGTGTTCGTCGCCGCATCGGATTACATGAAGATTGTCGCCGACCAAATCGCGCCGTGGGTTCCCGGCGGCTTGATGACGCTCGGCACCGATGGCTTCGGACGCAGCGACACGCGAGCGCGTTTGCGTCGCTTCTTCGAGATTGACGCGGAGTCCATCGTGATTGCAACGCTGTTTCAGCTTTCGCAAAAGGGATTGGTGGCGAAGAAGGTTGCCGAAAAAGCAATCAAGGAGCTTGGCATCGATCCGGAGAAAGCGTTTGCGGTGATCGTCTAACTGTACGTTGCCTATTATGTCCCTCATGGTCTCCATCTCCGGTATCCGTGGAATTGTCGGAGAAACATTAACCCCGGAAGTCGTCGTCAAATACTCAGCCGCGTTCGCGGAATATTGCAAGCGCATCAATCCGACGAAGCCCGCAGTTGTTATCGGACGTGACGGAAGGATTACGGGAAAGATCATCGCGAACATAGCGTCGTCAACTCTCCTGGCGGCCGGGGTTGATGTGGTTGCTCTCGGTGTTGTGCCGACGCCGACGGTTGCGCTCGCAACGGAGAAGTTAGGCGCCACGGGCGGTATTTCATTCACGGCAAGTCACAACCCGATGCCGTGGAACGGGCTGAAGTTCTTTGCTTCGACCGGCTTGTTTCTCGACGCCGAAGAGAATAAAAACCTTTGGAAGATTGCCGATCACGGGGCTGCACAGTTCGCTGCATGGAATAAGATCGGAACACACACGCCGGACGATTCCTGGATTCGTAAGCACGTGAATGCGGTTCTCGCACATAAATATCTGAACGTCGAAAAAATTCGCCGGCGCAAATTCAAAGTCGTGGTGGACGCGGTGAACGCGGCGGGCGGAATCATCACCCCAATCCTCTTAAGAGAACTCGGCTGCGACGTCATCGAAACGAACTGCGACGTGAGCGGCGTATTCACTCACACGCCTGAGCCAATTCCTGAAAATCTCGTTGACTTGTGCGAGCGAGTGAAAAAAGAGAAGGCTGACATCGGCATCGCAGTTGACCCCGACGTTGATCGCCTCGTCCTCATCACGGAGAAAGGCGAGCCGTTCAGTGAGGAGTACACAGTCACTTCGGCAATCAAATTCGTGCTGGAAAAACAAAAGGAGATCGGGCACACGTTCTCGCAGTCCGTTGTTGTCAATCTTTCGACAACAAGAGCAGTGGATGATGTCGCAGCGCAGTACGGCGCGAAAGTGTACCGAACGCCCGTGGGTGAAATCAATGTCGCGAAGAAAATGGTCAATATCGGCGCCATCATCGGCGGCGAAGGAAGCGGCGGCGTGATTCTTCCTTCGATCCACGCGGGGCGCGATGCCATCGTCGGTATCGGGTTGATTCTGCAACTGCTTGCAGATTTCAACGGCACGGTTTCGGAGTTGAAAGCGAGTCTGCCGCAGTATCAAATCGCAAAAGGAAAAATTGAGTTAGGAAAAATTTCGCCCGACGTTGCGCTGCAAAGAATTCAAGCCTCAGTCGGCAGCAACGCAACAATCAACACCGAAGACGGTTTGCGAATTGATTATCCCGACTACTGGGTTCACTTGCGCAAGTCCAACACCGAGCCGATTGTTCGCGTGATTGCCGAAGCGCGGACGATGGAACAAGCGAGCGAAGTCGTGAATGATTTCACGAAACGGATTTTGAATATTCAATGATTGCACTTTACGCAGAGCGCCCATAGGTCGCTCCCCTACGGGGTCGTAGACCTACGGAGCTTCTTGATTTCTTGTCCGTTCGTTTCTACAAATAGGTCGTCCCTACGGGACTAACTCTTTTTGTGATGGTTTTGTTTTCAGTAAGCCATGAGAGTTCCAAATGTTGCTTCTCGTTGTCTGAAGAAATATCTCTCAGCACCGTAGGTGCGTCCTCTTTGTAGCATCGAATTGTTATGTCATGATTCAAGCTCCGTAGGTCTACGACCCCGTAGGGGAGCGCCCTATCGTCGAATTCGCGTAGAGAAAATAGTTCGACGATATTTGGAGGACGTATGACTGAGACGGAAAAACTTCAGACCCTTTTCTTGCAGATGCCTTGGCAACGACGCATTGGAGAAATCGGCGTCAATCTCTTGAACATTCACTCATTCGAAACGCTGGAGGACATGGCTGAATATGCTCGCCAGCTCAGTGAGCAAAGCCGTAAGTTCATCGAGTGGACTCTTCGCGACATCGAGGCGGAAAAGCGAGCGCAACTCTTGATGCTCGATCAGGAACTCTCTCGCTGGCAAATCAACCTGAGTCATTTGTGGTTAGATGCTAACGAGCGAAAGAGAATTTGCCAAACGTCAAAGGGTTGGTCCGATAGGTTGATAGAAATGTCAGGACTGTTGTACGAAACTCCAAACGTTGTTCTCAAAGTCGCAGAGCCAAAACCATAATCATATTCTGATGATGCACGTGGAATGAAGCCGACGGTGTACATCGAAACGACGATCGTCAGCTACCTGACAGCGCTGCCCAGCAGAGACCTCATTCGGGCAGGTCATCAACAACTTACTGTCGAGTGGTG
>JANNUB010000155.1:0-4806 GCA_031394795.1 Ignavibacteriota bacterium
GTACAAATTCCTGCCCGGCCATGATGTTGTTGATCATCTTCACCACTTCAGTCTTCTCGTCCACTAACTCGGGTGGCAGGGAGAAACGTCCTTCACTCGAGAACAACACCGACTTGTCCACAACAGCCTTCAGCTCTCGAATGTTCTCCTTCCACGGCTGGCGGACAAGGACGTCGATTGCGTTAATATCAATGACAAGATCGCCAAGACTAAGCTCGCTGCAGATCTCACTAGCAAAATGCTTCACGAGGAGCGGAATATCTTCTGGCCGCTCGCGCAGCGCCGGGATTTCGATCTTTTCGAATTCCAAAATCTTGGCGTACAGATCCTCAAGCATCTTGCGCTTTTCGACGAGGTGTGCAGGATCGTCCTTCATGGTCAGAATGAGACGAAGGTCAACGCTTTCTTTCGCTTCGCCCCCGATGCGCCGGGTTTTCCGTTCATTGATGAAGTTCAAGATCTTCATCTGGTTGCGGAAGCTTGCCTCTTCGATTTCTTCGATCAGAACCGTGCCGCCGTTTGCCTGCTCGAACAATCCCCGCTTCGACGTGTACGGCAAACCTTCAACACCGCGGTCAAAACCGAACAGTATCGCCTCAAGCTCGCGATCGTCAACCACCGACAAGTTGATCGAAAGAAATGGCTGCTCGTGGCTTCCGTTCTTCGGCTCATCCTTGCTCATGTGATAAATGTTCTTCGCGACGGCCCCCTTGCCAACGCCCGCCTCTCCGATGATGACGACATCGCGCCGGCTTTTCGCAAGCCTCTGGATTGCGCGGGAGACGTTCTCGATCGATTTACTTTTGCCAACGATAGGATATTCGAAAGCACCCCCAGCTTTCTTTTCCCCTTGGACTGTTTTTGGCTCCATAAAACCTTTCCTCAACTGATAGTTGATGCGTTAGAATTCTCGTCCTGAATTGCGGGGAGTCGCGAATTCCTTTACGCGTTTGTTTCGTTTCTCCACTTTGGGTTTACAAAAAACCTTCCGACCAATTCGTTCCGATTGAAGAAATGGGCTATGACGTAGTTGTCGAATGCGTCTCTCCAGCGCGTTATCGCTGTCGGTCGTTCGGCGATCTCATGTTCGTAGAACTCACCATAGACTGTGGTGATGAATCGCAATCGTAGAATGAAGAAGAGGGCAATCATGCAGAGAACCGCTGCCGACAAAATTTCACCTATCTGAATGATCTGCAGCGACGATTCCCACTCCACTATCTTCACCAGACTCCAGTTATGGAAAACTTCGAGCGAGGCTAACATCAAAAAGAAGAACATCATCTTTTCGATGTACGCGCCTTGCGGCGGGTCCTTCTTGTAGAGATAGCCAAAGAAGAGAAGTATTAACCCCACGCATAGTACGGACATGTAGATTCCGTTGAGATTCAGAGGCTTGACGAGGAGCGTCATATAGTTTTCCTCAGCAAGGAATGGAAACAACGCAGCAATACGCATCACTCTCTCTGCTTCACTGTGTTGGAAGAGATGAGGAGCATGAGTACCAGTCATGTAGCTCGTCAATTGCTGTTCCGTCGGATTCACAGAATATTCTTTTCTGAATTCGGCTGATGCAAGGTCAAGTTCCTTCCATTCGACGATGTCGTCGGTCTCATACAGAAACAGCTTGTTCTCAAACATCGGATAATAGTAATACGCAAAGAAACCGCCTGCAATCAAAAACGCAATGAAGTACTTTTGCACAGTCTTGAAGTCTCTAAACAAGACGTCAATGGTTACATAGCAAATCGCGATAGCAAACAACAGCACGTACAAACCTTCCGAAACGTACTGGTAGTAAAGAAAGCTGGCAAGCGGCTCGTCTTTGAGGAACAGCTTTCCGATAAATCCGCCAGCATGAAAAAGCAGAAAAAGAGAAAATAGTGCTGCAAAGTTAAGAAAAATGTACTTCGTCTTATTCACTGTTTCGTGGCGAACGAGATACACTGACGTGATAAAAAGAAGCAACTGCACGGAGTTGCTCACCACGCTAACGATCTCAACATCATGATGAGGAAAAACAAAGGAGAGCAGCATGAGCGCTACACCTGCAAGCCACAACGTCAGGACTCGTATTACCGGTCTCATGGGGGACAAAATATTGGTAAAATGCGGCAAAAATATAGCGAACGTTTCGGTTCAAAGCAAGAGAGAAACGCTATTTATTTTGGAAGTCCGTCGTTGTTTGAACCTCGACGATGATGGGAGGACAGAGGTGAAACTCTGGAACGATGTTTGACTTTCCAATCTCCGTTCAGTATATTTTTTTGCGTAATAAAATGCTTTCGAGGAACGGGGGAGTCTTCAAAGTGCATGAAGCAGAGCCAGCCATGTGCGTATGCTAGCATTCGTCCTCCCTCCAATCTTTATCTCGTTATCCCTACTAAGACAACGATAGATGCATACCGATAACTCAATAAACCATTCATTCATAAACAAGGGGAAACCACCATGTCATCAACAACGAAACGCTTCCGCGCATTGGTCGTTACATTGGCCGTTGTCGCCGCAACAAATATAGCGATCTCAAAAGTCGCCACTCTCAGGCCACACGCGCCGCGTCCAAAAATCGATGTCGTACACATGACTGATGGTACGGCTAAGGTTGCTACTCTCAGGCCACACGCACCGCGTCCGTAACGATAAGAAACAGTTTCTCGGAAAGAGCCATCTCGCCGCAAGGCGGATGGCTTTTTCTTGGTCTTCCATTTCATGTCGTCCATTTCCTTTAGATTGTTCCTCGTCTTTTGAGTATATTGAAACGTTATTATTCATTGGCACCTTTCGAAGGCATGGAACAAGAATACGTTGATGTTGTGGAGACACAACAGAACTGGAAACGTTACACCGTTCATAGTACACTCTTCATACTCACATTTTTCACAACAACACTCGCGGGAGTTGAATGGCTCGTCAAGGACCCATTCGAGCTTTCGAATTTTCCCTCGGGCCTGACCTACTCAATCCTGATCCTGTCGATGCTGAGCGCGCATGAGTTCGGGCATTACTTCGCTGCACGAATCCACAGAGTTGAAACAACGTTCCCCTTTTACATTCCCTTCCCTCCTTTTCTGCTCTTGAATCAATTTGGAACGATGGGCGCAGTGATCCGGATTCGGTCTGCAATACCATCGAAGAAAGCTCTATTCGACATTGGCGCAGCGGGTCCGATAGCAGGCTTTGTCGTTACGGCAGCGATCCTTGCAATCGGCTTCGCGACTCTGCCATCCAAAGAGTACCTCTATACGATTCATCCGGAGTATGCATTGCTGGATACTATTCCCATGTCGGGACTCCGTTTCGGCGATACGCTTTTCTATACGCTCTTTGCAAAACTCTTCGCGCCCGCCGGCGCTTTCATTCCTCCGATGAACGAAATGTACCACTACCCGTTTCTCTGCGTTGGGTGGTTCGGCATGTTGATCACGGCAATGAATCTCATCCCCATTGGCCAGCTCGACGGCGGGCATATCTCGTACTCACTGTTCGGGAATCGCTATCATCTCATCGCGCAAGCTTGCCTTGTCGCGCTTGTCGCGCTCGGACTCGCCGGCCTCCTGCCCGAAGTCGGCATCAACTTTCAGTATGGGTGGTTCGGCTGGTTTATCTGGGCAATGATTTTGATTTTCATGATTCGAAGACTCGGCATGCATCGTCCGGTGCTTGAGGACGAAGCGCCGCTCGACGCCGGGCGAAAGATCATTGGCTGGCTTTGCATCATCATATTCATCGGAAGCTTCTCGCTTGTGCCCCTCTCGGCGCCTGCAGGTTAGCAGTTTGCTTGACATTCGGCACTGATTTCGATAATTTGATTGCAGTAAAAATCATTCACAATTTCAAACGAACAATATCGAAGTGTTGGTAACGCCTTACTGAATCACACAGCCAACAATCAACTATTGTTCATGAAGTTCCCCCAGAGCCGATCTTGCAATGTCACCATTATTGACAGCGGAAGTTCGGCTTTTTTGTAACCTCGAATGAAGAACATACTTCAAATAGTTTTCATCGGTCTTCTTGTCTTCTCGTTGTTGAGTTGCGAGAAGAACAACCTCGGCACAATTGACATTGCCAAAGATGCACCCCTGCTCTCGAACGCATCCGTTGCTCCGGACAGCATCTACATTGACAATCTGACTCCCGTCGGCGGGCAATATCAGATTGTCGCAACCATCCGCGTGAATGCAACGGTTGCCTCATCTGCAAGCCAAACCGTATCGGCAACCATCATTCGACCGAATTCCTCAACGGAATTTCAGCAACTGACACTCGCATCGACTTCCGGCGGCGTGTACACTGGACAAATTCAATTCACGATTTCGCGTACGTTAGCGGGAACGTATCGAGTTCGATTTCTGTCAAGAACTTCCGATGGTTTGCAGAGCAACGCACTGGAGCTGCCGCTCAAATTGGGAAGGCGGAATGCCGTTCCTATTCTGCAAAATATTTCGATGCCCGATTTCGTCAGCCTTCCTACCGCTGATACGATAAAGGTTCAGTTCACTGCAACTGTTTCTGACTCCGATGGTTTGGCTGATATTCGAGAGATGTTTTTTCGACGCATTTCGCCGCCTGACCCGACAAAATTCCAAATGAAGGATGACGGCAACCTCGACCCTCCAATTGAAATCGGACCTCCGGGCGCCGGCATACGCGTTCGGAGCGGAGATGAAATTGCCGGCGATGGTCGCTATTCTTTTCTCATTCCGATTACGCCGACTGCAACGCGTAGAACGAATGTTTTCCGATTCCAATGCGTTGACTCCTTTGGCGATACAAGCCGCTCAATCGTTGATTCTCTCATTG
>JANNUB010000399.1:0-5167 GCA_031394795.1 Ignavibacteriota bacterium
TTATGATTTTCATCGGCAGAAACCGTTATTAAATTATGTCGTAGATTTCCTTTGTCCGAAGTTAATGCTCGCTATCGAGATTGACGGCGATAGTCACGCGTTCAAGGAGACGAAGACAAAGAAAGGCAACACAAGTTGGAGTCTCTTGGAGTTCAATTCCTTCGCTTCGATGATTTGGATGTGAAGTTCCACATGGATGATGTCTTGAGAACCATAGAAAATTGGATTGCGGAATACGAACGAACGCACACCCCAGTTTCGACTAAAGTCGAAACATCCCCTCTCAAGAGGGGAGTAAGCCAGAGATTCCCCTCTGGAGAGGGGACCGTCATTCCGAAAAGCGGAATGACAGGGGTGTGAAAAAAGCGAAATCAAAAAATGAAACCTTCAAACGGAATGACAGCAAAGTACATTGATCTCCGCAGCGACACAGTAACAAAACCCTCGCCCGCGATGCGCGAGGCGATGATGAATGCCGAAGTCGGCGACGACGTGTTCGGCGAAGACCCGACCGTGAATTTGCTTCAACAAAAAATCGCCGACATGCTCGGCAAAGAAGCCGCGCTCTATGTCCCAAGCGGGACAATGGCGAATCAAATCTGTATCAAAATCTACACGCAACCTGGCGATGAAGTGATCATGGAGAAGGGCTGCCATCTCTTCAACTACGAAACGGGTGCGCTCGCATTTCTCTCCCACATCCAGCCGCACACGATTGAAGGAGTGCACGGAGTGATGTCGGTCGAACAAATCAAGCGAGCCATCAGACCGAAAGCGTACTACATGCCTCGCTCGGCTCTTGTTGCAATCGAGAACACGCATAATCGCGCAGGGGGCACAATCCATCCGATGAGCGTGATTCGAGAAATTCATGATCTGACTCGCGCGGAGAAGATGGGTTATCATCTCGACGGCGCTCGACTTTGGAACGCGTGCGTTGAAACGGGAATCGCGCCGAAGGAATATGCGAGCTATTTCGATTCGGTTTCCGTCTGCCTCTCGAAAGGACTCGGCGCTCCAGTCGGCTCGGTGATTGCGAGTTCGAAGGAGTTTGTCGAGAAAGCGAGAAAGGTGAGAAAGATTTTCGGTGGCGCAATGCGGCAGGCAGGAATTCTCGCGGCGGCGGGAATTTACGCCCTCGACAACAATCGTGAACGATTGAAAGAAGACCACGCGAAGATGAAATATCTCGCAGGCGAGCTTGCAACAATTCCATCGCTCTCGATTGATATGGAAGCCGTTCAGACAAATATCGTCATCATCGGCGTTGAGAAAACGGGTAAACAGCCCGAAGAAGTTCTCGCGATGTTGAAGGAGAAAGGAATCCTGCTTACGATGGGAAACTGGATGAGCGTGCGAGCCGTAACGCATCTTGATGTTTCGATGGATGAAGTGGTGCAGGCGGCGAATGTTTTTCACGAACTGTTTTCATGAGAAGCATAAATTGCAAATCCCAATTTTCAAGCTCCAAAGAAATTCCAAATGTCAAATCTCAAATTCATGATAAGCGGAGTTCTGGTTTTTGGAATTTGGGTTTTGGAATTTCTTTGAGGTTTGGAACTTGAGATGGAGATTATTTTTATGGAGGTAAGGAGAATGCGATTGTCCCTCAATACTATTCTGATTGCGCTGACGTTCGTCTCGATGAATTCAAGCGCGCAGAGGATTGAAGTCCGCAATGACTTCAAGAAGTACTTTGACGAATGCAAGGTTTCAGGCTCCTTTTCTCTCTATGATTTAAGAAAGAACAAGTACACTCTTTACAACAAGAAACAATTCACAGAGAAATTTACTCCGGCATCCACGTTCAAAATTTGTAGTTCGTTGATTGGATTGGAGTCCGGCGTGATTGCCGATGAGAACTTCGTTATCAAATGGGACGGCGTGAAACGTGAACGTGAAGCATGGAATCACGACCAGGATTTGAAAACTGCGTACAAGAATTCTACGGTTCCCTATTATCAGGAACTTGCGCGTCGCGTCGGCGGCGAACGGATGAAATACTGGTTAGACAAAGCTCAATACGGAAATGCCGACACCGCCGGCGGGATTGATCAGTTCTGGTTGAGTGGAGGATTGCGAATCAGTCCTGAACAGCAGTTGGATTTTTTGTTGCGGCTGCATAACGAAGAACTTCCGTTTTCAAAACGCTCGATGAAAATCGTGAAGAACATCATGATTGAAGAAGAGACGCCGGCATACACGCTCCGGACGAAGACGGGAATGGCGGAATGGGATGGAGACAGCGCGCAACGCGGGAAAGCCATCGGTTGGTACGTTGGTTACGTGACGAGGGGAAACGATGTGTTTGTCTTCGCGACCTGTATTCAGACCCCGAAAGCGGGTGACAGTTTCGCCGCGAGCCGGAAAACAATCACGAGAAAAATACTCGCCAATCTTCGGATTCTTCCGATACAAACCAAGTGAGACGTTCGACGAAACTCATATGATCCACGACAGAGAAAAGTTCAAACACAAAGCACAAGTCACCGTCCGCAACAACGAGATTGACTGGCAAGGCGTCGTTCACAACGCCGTGTATCTCCATTATTTTGAAATTGGACGGATGGGGTACTTTCAAACGGTTGGTTTTCCCATCATGCTTGAGGAGCCACAATCGCTTGAATGGAAAATCGTCATCGGCCGGAATGAAATTGACTATCGCTCATCTGCGCGGTTTGATGAAACCCTCGATGTGTACACGCGCATTGCATGGATTCGGAACACGAGCTACGCGCTGCAAGGTTGCATCGAAGAGACGAAAACAAGACGGTTGATTGCCGAGAATGTTTCCATTCACGTTTGGCTCGACAAGGACACGGACAAGCCTATGCCTGTGCCCGATTTCTTTCGGAAGATGGTGCGGCACTTTGAAGGGGATGATGTTTTGATTACGCCCGTGACGACTATGGTGTGAGGGTTTGCCTAACGCAGAGTTCTGACAATGGATCGGGTTTGACGTTACGCAAGAGAGAAAAATGGAACGCGGATTAAGCAGATTCGCGCGGATTTGTTTCATGTTGTTGTTTGCGTAACGTCAGTAAATAAGTAAACTTAAAGCAGAAAACCCCTTGCAAGTCCCCCGCCAGTTGGTTACCTTAATACGCCTTCAGAAGTAGCCCGTAACGGGCTATTTTTATTTCCGTAGTCTTGACGTTCCTCAGAAAGTCCGTTGGATTTGCGATGGTAAGCAAGGATTTGTTTCCGATGGTCGAGCCGTGCTGCAAATCGCACGGAGCGCACTTGATTGATATCGTCTTGCGAGGAAAGCAGTCGAGACCCATTGTCGAAATTTTCGTGGATGCTGAAGTCGGCGTGACGAGCGATGTATGCTCTGCAATCAGTCGTGATGTTGGCAAAGAGCTTGACGTAAGAGATTCTTTTCCGGAGTCGTACACGCTGATTGTTTCGTCGCCGGGAATTGAGAGACCGCTGAGGTTCGCTTGGCAATACAGGAAGCATATCGGGCGGAAGCTCGCGTTGAAGGTGAAGACGGATCAAGGAACACAGGACGTGGCAGGAAAACTGGCAGACGTAAATGATGAAAGTGTTGTACTGCAAATCGGGAGCGAGTCGCTGCTCATCCGTTTTGATGTGATTGAGAATGCGGTCGTGAAAGCGCCGTGGTAGGTTTGAAATTTATTCGGAGGTTGTAATGAATTCAGAGATCGTCGAATCCTTCGGCTCGATGGTGCGGGAGAAGGGGATTGACAAGGACATGCTCGTGAGCATCGTGCAGGATGTATTCGCGATGATGGTGCGGAAGAAATACGGGCTGGACGCGAAGTTCGATGTCGTCGTCAATATGGAAAAGGGGGACATCGAGATCTTTCTCGAGCGCGCGGTTGTTGAGACGGTTGAGAATCCCGCGATTCAGATTGATGTCCAGACGGCACGCGAGCTTTCCGGCGAACAGCTTGAAGTCGGGGAAGATTATGTCGAGGTCGTTTCGCTGGAATCGTTCGGGCGCCGGCTCGTCATCAGCGCAAAGCAAAATCTCAACCAGCGCATCAAAGAGATCGAGCGGGAGAATGTGTATAACGAGTACAGCCAGACGGTTGGGGAGCTCGTCGTGGGCGAAATCTATCAGCTCCGCCGTAACGAGATTCTCATCAACCATAACCGCAATGAGTTGCTTCTTCCCAAGAGCGAGCAGATTTTGAAGGAACGATACCGGAAGGGGGACAGCATCCGCTGCGTGGTGAAAGCCGTCGAAAAAAGAAACGGCAACCCGCAGGTCATAGTCTCTCGCGCCGATCCCAAGTTTTTGGAAAAACTGTTCGAAATGGAAATCCCGGAGATCTACGACGGTATTATTGAAATCAAGCGGATCGCTCGCGAGCCGGGCGAGCGCGCCAAAGTCGCGGTCGAATCGCACGACGACAGGATTGACGCCGTCGGCGCATGTGTCGGAATGAAGGGGGTCCGCATCCACACGATCGTACGCGAGCTGAACAATGAAAATATCGACGTCATCAACTACAGCGATGAACCGATGGTCTTCATTCAGCGGTCGCTCGCGCCGGCAAAGCTGAAGAGTATCGAGGTCGACAAAGAAAATAAGTCGGCGAACATTCTTGTGGCAACCGACCAGGTGTCGCTTGCCATCGGAAGGAACGGACAAAACATCCGCCTTGCCTCGAAACTCACGGGCTACGAACTCAACCTCATCAAAGAGGGGAGCGACGATGAATACGATATCGAGCTGGTCGAGTTCAAGGACGAGCTTGGCGAGGAGTTGTACCTGAAGCTGATCGAAAAAGGTCTGGAAACCGCGAAAGATGTGATCACGGCCAAGATGGATACTCTTCTTGAGATCGAGGGATTGACTGTGGAGAAGATTCGCGAAATCCGTGAAAAGATGCAGCGCGACCTTGATGAGGCGGAAGTAGAGGATGATGAGGATGATGAAGAAGAAGAGGAAGAAACCGGGGGAGAGTCCGAAACAGTAACCGAAGCAGAGAAAGTAGAGCAGATCGCTACGCCGGGGAACAATGGAGAAGAAGCTTCCGCAGAAGATGCTTCCACAGAAGAAGAGCCAACAGAAGAGAAGCCAGCAGAAGAGAAGCCAACAGAAGAGAAGTAATCTGCGCGTTTGCTGATACCCTCGTCCAATGGGCAGAGGGAAACAAAGAAGGACATGAATGACAGAAACTGTCGAAAAGAA
>JANNUB010000171.1:0-1536 GCA_031394795.1 Ignavibacteriota bacterium
CGATGACACGCAGGGGGGGCAATTGGTTACCGGGTGATTGGTGATTGGTGATTGGTAACTGGTTGATCGGTCAATTGGTCAATCGGTTGATCGGTCAACGGGTGAACTCGTCAACCAGTCACCAATTACCGATTACCAATCACCGATCAACCAGTTACCCATTACCAATCACCAATCACCCGGTAACCAATTGCCCCCCCTGCGCGTCATCGGCCAGATCGGCGCGATGTACATCATCACCGAAGGGCCGGAGGGCATGTACCTGATCGATCAACATGCCGCGCACGAGCGGATTCTGTATGAGAAGTTCATGGCGGATAAGACGGCGCAGCATCTGGCCGTGCAGAGCTTGCTCGATCCGATTGCGCTGGAATTCTCGCCCGATGAATCAACGTTGATCGAAGAACACCTGGACGTGCTCAACGCGATTGGTTTGCATTTGGAGCCATTCGGCGGTTCGACGTGGCTGGTGCGCAGTTTGCCCGCACTCTTAATGAAGGACGATCTCCGCACGGCGATGAGAGAATTGGTAGCGGACTTGATGGCGGGCGATTTGCCGTTTGCCGCCAACGAAGAAGCGAAGTTGATCACGCGCGTGTGCAAACGCGCGGCCATCAAGGGCGGGCAGGTGCTATCGGTGGCAGAGATGAACGAGTTGATCCGGCAGTTGGAGTTGTGTACCTCGCCGCGTACCTGTCCGCATGGCCGCCCCACCATGATCCACTTTAGCGCCTCGCAGATGGCGCGCGAGTTTGGAAGGATTTAGCGCCTGACGAGTAAGAAGATAGACCACGAATCACGGCGAGTTTATTCGCGACGATTCGCGTTCATTCGCGGTTTCAAAGGAGTTGATCCGAATGAAATGTCCCAAGTGCCACACCGACATGAAGAAGATCGAATTTGAAGGCGTTGAAGTCGATCGCTGCTTCAACTGCTATGGCCTCTGGTTTGATTTTCAGGAGCATCAGCAGTTGAAGGACAAGAAAGGCGCCACGGAGATCGACAGCGGCGAGTTAGCAACGGCTCAGCGGACGAACCTTATTCGACAGATTTATTGTCCGCGTGACGGCGCGCTCATGACGCCGATGGTTGATTTGAAGCAGCCGCACATCAGCTACGAGGCGTGTCCGCATTGTTACGGGGTCTTCTTCGATGCGGGTGAATTCAAGGACTACAGCCAGAAGACGCTGCTGGAGTCCATCCGCGACTTGTTCTAGCCTTCAGTTTTCTCCGGCTGAATGCACTCCGGCGAATCGTTGGCCGGGCGATTGACGGCGCGTGACACGGGATAGGCTGTCATCGCGTCTGTGGCGTAGGGCGCGAGCATCGCTTTCAGGGCGAGCGGCGGCGCGTCGGGATCGAGCCAGTCCCACATCGTCGCCTTGTCGAAAATGACCGGCATCCGATTGTGCAGCTGGCTCATCAGTTCATTCGGTTCGCAGGTGATGATCGTGCAGGTGCGGCGCTCATCGCCTGCAGGCGAAGTCCAGTGATCCCATAACCCGGCGAACGCGAATGGGCCGCCACTGGCCAATC
>JANNUB010000106.1:0-13364 GCA_031394795.1 Ignavibacteriota bacterium
GTAAAAAGCGAAGTTGCCGGCGTCCAGCTCTCTGCGCCAATGGGAAGGATAGAAGGCATCTCCATGATTTTGGGAAAATGAAAACGCTCCAACAATTCGCGGCAGAACTGAAATCTCTTCCCGCGACGACCGCCTGGTATCTTGCAGATCTGCAACGTACGGGACAACTCAAATCCGTTGGGCGAGGACCTGCTGCGAAATGGAGAAAACAATCGGGGTCAAATAGGTATTACCTATTCAAATAGGTATTGAAATAGGTAACGTCAGCTGACTCTTACGACTCTGGACGAGTGAACCGATGATACAAAGTTTGCAAGACTCTGAGGGATTTACATGATCCTGAGAAATGAGTTCTTGCTGATGGTATGATGTCTGCTATTGATACGACGCTTTTTGTTGATGTTTGTGACGCTCGCGCTTGACTCTTCAGGTAGAACCCCATAACTTTCCTTTGGGTTTGTTCTTCACTCCCCTATTTTCCGTTCTTTCCGATTATCACAATCTCTCCCCTATCAAATTCCTTTCAAGGAGGTAGTATGAAAAGAAGTCTTTGTATTTCACTGATTGGCAGTTTACTCTTTCTGTTTGGATGTAACGACCAAGGCGTAGAGAGTTCGACCAACATTCCGGTAACGGACCTGGGGAAAGTCTCGCTCTCATTTGCGAGCGCACCACCGGAGATCGCGCGCGTCGTTGCTACGATTTCGCGACGCGATTTTCCTACGCGCTCAATCAACATGGCTGTGAATGACACAGCGCGAACTGCATCAGGTAGCTTTTCTGAGGTTGCGGTCGGTGTATGGCATTTGCGAGTTGAAGCGTTCAACGATAGCAACCGCGTTCGATACGCCGGTGAAACGGATGTTGACGTTCGAGGGGGACAAATCGCGCAAGTGTCGCTGCACCTTTTGCCAACGTCGGGAGGAATCAACATCGTTGTGACGTGGGGAACCCCATCGCTGACAACAGGACTGATGGCGTACTATCCTTTCAACGGAAATGCGAACGATGCAAGCGGGCGCGGCAACAACGGTGTTGTCTCCGGAGCCATCCCTACATTTGACCGTCGGGGCACACCAAACAGCGCATACTTCTTTGACGGAGTCAACGACAACATTGCGATTGCCTCATCGCCATCGTTGCACCCGTTCAACCAACTGACCATTACGTTTTGGATTCGCGTCGATAGCATCAATAACAATCACATGGCAATTCTTCACAAAGGCGGAGAGGCTATCCTCCAACCGTGGCTCGCAAATCGCGAGTATGCCATCTACGCAAAGCAGAATTTCTCGGCCTACTACTTCTTGATCTACTCAGCGGGAAACGAAGGCGAACAGCACGAGGTAAACTCAAACAGTTTCTTCCCCAATCGTTGGTTGTTTGTCGCCGCGGTCTATGACAGAATCAATCACACGATGAAATCGTATGTCAACGGTGTGTTGAATCAGCAGGTGTACGACAGCTACTCCACGTTCAACAGAAACGATTTTCCGCTCACGATCGGGACCGAAGCGGAGACCGTTTGGCAGGATCACTCTCCGTTCTTAGGGGCACTTGACGAGCTTCGCCTGTACAATCGCGCGCTCTCCGCCGAAGAAATTCGCGCGTTGTACGATGGGCAATGAGCATCAAGAGCGATTCAGAAGAAGTGCGGCCTGGCATCATTGCCGACTTTGACCAAGAGGAGCGCTCGTGTCCATCGAGGTCTTGAATGCCTCAAGGAAGGTTGAGTCGTTCAATGAGATCATGTACAATTCCCAAGAGGGAATCGGATTCGTGGAGGAATCTCGATAGATACTCCCGTCATGGAACGAATCTACATGCTGATGATAACACACCGCATAGGCATGGATTTCCCTTTCAGTTCCAACTCACATTCTTTGAGGGAAGCGGTCGGTGGGATGACATCGCGCGAGCGCTCGTACACTTGGCGTGAGAGAACGATTTCGCTGCCTTTCGCTTGCGACTGAAGTCGCGCTGCAACGTTGACGCAATCACCCACAACGCCAAAGTCCATCCCCGGTTCGGAGCCTATTTTGCCGACGAGCGCGATGCCCGAGTGTATCCCGATTCCCACTTCGACGCCGGAAAGTTTCATCGTGTAGAGCGCACGGCGAATCTGCAATCCAGTCGTTACGGCAGCGGATTCATGTCGCGCAAGGGGCATCGGTGCGTTGAAGAAGCACATCACTGCATCGCCAACAAATTTTTCCACTATTCCTTCATTGCTGATAATGATGCGCGAGACAATGGTGAAGTAGCGCCTCAACAGGTCCGCTATCATCGAAGGGGAGTTCTTTTCTGTAAGCGAAGTGTAGTTACGAATATCGCAAAACAACACTGTCACTTCCTGCTCACGAGGTGGGAAGTCCACATCCGCGCATTTGTTGCAAAACCCAGGGTGAACTTCGTCTGGACGGATTCCTCGCAAGCGCGGCAACACTGACCTAACGCCCTGAAACGGAACATGGCAGACTTTGCAATACGGCGGGATCTGGAGCGCGGCGGGAATATGAGCTTGGAGCAATTCTTCAGCGTGAGTTTGCATTGTACACCTCTCGCGAAAAAACTTGGTGGATGATGCACTACTTCATTGATCGTACTACTCTGTCAACGGGACATCTCTGATTGTACTTGATGCAAACTTTCAGCGACATAATCAAGATGCTCGTCTGCAAGAATTGTTGCCGACAGCTTATCCAAAAAACAAATCCTTCAACGTTTGGAGGATGCCCGCCTTGGAGAACACAATGAACGCTGCATACACCAAGAATCCAATTACCCATTCGATTACAATCCACGCTTTCTCTTTTGATGAAAACGACGTAAGGATCGATCCTTTCAATCGCAAAGTAAAGAACACCATAGCGGAGAAATAGATGCAATTCAAAAGCGACTCCCATGTATGAAGGGAAAGTGCACTCCCATCTTCCCATGCCGATTCGATAACGCGGCTTGACTTGAAATTGGTGGTAATGTACTCGTTGATGCTCTTCGACATCGCCAGCCCGCGCCAAAATTTGACGGCGAAAACGGCGACGACGCCAAGCGCCCACCACACAAGCCTGAACGGATGATAGCCGAACCCCATTGTCCAATCAAAAATTTTATTACCCAGTTTCGCCCACCAACTGTTCGGCAAATACTCGTCCCCTTCTGCCTGATCCATGGTCGAAGTTGAAAGGAGATATTCAAGCTGAGATTGCGCTTCCCTATTGTCTTTGAAACTCGCTTCCTTGAGATAGCTGATGATTTTGGACTTTGCATTGTAAGGTAGTTTCTCCGCGAGCGCAATGTGTCGAATTTTTTCCACCTGCATTTCCAATTTCACTCTGTCCCAAATTTCTAGCTTTGCATCGGGTGAGAAGACGGTGTTGTAGAAGTCAAATTTCTGTACGGAATCCCTTCCCCCTACTTGAAAGATTCCTTTTATCGAAGCATCCGAGAAATCCGACGTTTGAAAAACAGCATCGCGAAAATCGGTTATGCTGACGAACTCCGCATGCCTGAAAATAGCGGTGCGGGCGAACTGAGCACCAAAGAAAGAGGCGGCGCTGTCGAACCGAGCACTAGAGAAATAGGCGGTGCTGTCGAACTGAGCATCATAGAAATCGGCGGCGTTGTAGAACCGAGCACTAAAAAAATAGGCGGCGCTGTCGAACTGAGCATTAGAGAAATCGGCGCGGGCGAATTCAGCACCAGAGAAATCGGCGATGCTGTCAAAATGAGCACCAGAGAAATCGGCGGTGCGGGCGAAATGTGCAGAACCAAAGTTGGCATTATTCTGGAAAATCTCGCGTTTAAATATGAGTGGCTTTCTGAAACGCAGGGCTTTTACACTGTCGCCATCGAAATCGGTCGTGTCAAACGCCTCTCCCCCATACGGGTAACGAGTCGAGTCGTGCTTCTGGGCAAATAGAGTCTCCCCTGCAACCATGAATGAACAGACACAGCAAAAGAAGCAGAGAAGGCAGGAGCCGTGTTTCATTTTCACTGGAAGGGCTGAACGAATAATCATGATGGTGGAGAAGTGAACCGCTAGCAGTATCTCTCTGTCGCATCAGCAGCCAGAATCAACTCCGGCGTGAGCAACAAGACTTTGTCGAACACACCCGCAACATCAACAGCAGAGTATTCGTGCGCAATCTGATTTCGCAGCTCGCGAATTTGCCGCATCGCTGTATCAGAAGAGCCGATGCCGCGTTTGCACGCCCGATTGATTTTGTCAAGCATCGTTCCATTTTCTTCAAGTTCGAGCGCGTCCATCAAACCGAAGATTTTCTGCATGAGAATGTCGCTTGACCGAGCAAAACGAGATGTGAGCGCATCAAGCTCGATCAACTCATCGCCCGTGAGGTCGCTCTTCGTATCAAGAACACTGCATCGTTCATACGAAAACGAAAGCACGTTCAGACTCCGCTTGAGCCATTCAAGCTCGCGATTCAATTCTTGTTTCAGCTTTTCCTCTCTCAGTGGAGTCATAGAGGAAGAGCGTCCATTTTCGCGAGTTCACCGAACGGCGTCATTGTGCCCGGGCGTTCGTAAACGACGTCAATCTTCTGATCGCCCAGCTGCTCCTTGATGTCCGATTTGATCTTCATGATGATGCCAAGATCGTATTCCTGAGTTCCGATAATGAGAATGTCAATATCGCCGCCGCACTTCAAATCGTCCACGCGCGAGCCGAAGAGATACACCTCAGCGTTCGGCAAATGCCTGTGTACCGTTGTCTTTATGACATCAACTTCTTTTTGTGTGAGCCTCATTCCTCTTCTTTCAGTTGGACATTTGGGTTACTATTTGATGCAAACTTTCCACCACAGAATCAACATCAGCCTCAGTATTGCTTTTCCCGAATGCGAACCGCAGCGACGCCTTCGCAGTTTTTTCATCCCGTCCCATAGCAAGAAGAACATGTGAGGGCTGCATGCTTCCGGAAGTGCAAGCCGAGCCGCTTGTCACAGCAATGCCTCTCAAATCCAAATTCATCAGCAACATCTCTCCTTCCAACTGAATCTTGCTGTTGTCGAATGAAATGTTGACAATATTCGGCAGCCGTTCGGTCGGATGTCCGTTGATGATTGCTTGAGGAAAGCTCTCTCGTATTTTCAATTCGAGTTTGTCGCGAAGTGATGCAAGCCGCTTCGATTCAACGTCCATCTCCGCAATTGCAAGTTCAACTGCTTTCGCAAATCCGACTGCGAGCGGAACGTTTTCCGTGCCCGGGCGTCTTCCTCTCTCCTGCCCACCACCGAAGAGAAGCGAATCAATCTCAACGCCGCGACGAATGTACAACGCGCCGATGCCTTTCGGTCCATACAGCTTGTGTGCAGAAATAGTCATCAAGTCAACACCAAGCTCGTTCACATCAATAGGAATCTTGCCGAGTGTTTGTACAGCATCGGTGTGAACAACTACGCCGTCCGCCGTTGGCGGATGCGCAACCGTTGCAATTTCTTTGATTGGATAGATTGTGCCGACTTCGTTGTTCGCGTGCATGATCGAAACGAGGCACGTCTTGTCGGTAATCGCGTCGCGAACTTGCTCAGGCGCCACGAGTCCACTTGAATCAACAGGAAGAATCGTAACATCAAACCCATCTTCCTTCAACTTCTCGCACGCCTGCGTCCCGCTTTGCGGGACTACGGCGTGCAGGCACGGCTCAAGCACGGCGTGATGTTCCGCCGCCGAAGTGACGATATGATTTTTGCCATGCTTTCTCGCCGCGTGCGCAACGCCTCGAATTGCAAAGTTGTCCGACTCCGTCCCGCCGCTTGTGAAAAAGATTTCGCCGCTTTGCGCGCCAATCGCTTTCGCAATCGCTTCGCGCGACTTCTCCAAAGCCATCTTCGCGTCGCGTCCGAATGAATGCACCGATGATGCGTTGCCGAACGTTCCGGAGAAATACGGACGCATGGCTTCGAAGACGCGGTCGTCGAGCGGGGTTGTGGCAGTATGATCTAAGTAAATTCGTTTCAAGGTTCAGGGTTCAAGGTTCAGGGCTTCGCCTACCTCAACAAAAGCATTTTGCGACTTGAAGTAAAACTACCCGCTTGAATTCTGTAGAAATAGATTCCGCTCGGGAACCCCTCCGCGTTGAATTGTATTCGGTGCGTTCCTGCCGTCTGCGCTTCATGCACCACCGTGCGGATTTCTTCTCCCAGCAAATTGAACACTTGTAGGGACACGTCATGCCGTGTCCCTACGTTGGGAAGAACATATTCGATTGTTGTTGATGGATTGAAGGGGTTGGGATAGTTTTGCGCCAAGGAAAAACCAACCGGGAATGGAATCACAGATGAGACTGCAGTCTGCCCGGACAACGTAAATAATTCATTCACCCCGCTCACACCAAATCCTTGCAGCGTCGCGCCGCCGATGATGAAAATCGAATCGCCAACAGTTACTGCGCCTATGCCATGGCGCGGCGTTCGCATCGGCGCCATTGTACGCCACGTGTTCGTGACGGGATTGTACTCTTCGTTCTGCGGAAAGACCCCGGGAATTTCTCCGCCGAATACATACAAGCGTCCGCGCATCGCGGCGGCAGCCAAGCCGCCGCGTGCCGTTGGCATCGGAGCTTTTGTGTACCACGTGTTCGTTTGCGGCGAATACGCTTCGAGAGCATTCGTGTTTGCAGCGCCTAATCGTCCTCCGACGACGTAAATCAACGAGTCAATCGCGGCGGCTGCTAAATGTTCGCGCGACGTGGGCATGTTCGCAAGATTCCTCCATACGTTTATCTTCGGATCGTACACATCGGCGCGGCGCGAGTTATTGTCGCTTGTGATTCCGCCGAAAAGGTAAATCTTTCCACCGAACTCAACGGCTGCATGAGCGCCGCGTGCAACGAGCATGTTGGCTCGCGCTCGCCACACGTTTGAATCAGGAAGATAGACATACGTTCGGTTCATCGGGGTGAACGAGCTGCCTGTATAGCCGCCGAGCACGTACAACTTTCCGCCGGCAGCAACAACGCCAAGATGATGAAGCGCTTCCGGAAGCGACGCTACTTGACCCAGCGTCCATGAATTCATGCGCGGCTCAAACGCCTCGACAACTGCAGAGCCAACGCCTCCGGCAGCAAGTCCTCCCGGAACGAAGATTGCACCGCCGTTCAGCACTGCGTGTGAAATTTCTTGGCGCGGGGTGGGAAGGGATGCGCGCGTAAGCCAAAGACCAGGCTGCGCCCGTCCGGACACAACGGACACAAACAACAGCAACGGCACGGCGATCACTCGTTTCATAGCTCCTCCGATATTTGAAGGAAATTATTTTTTCGGTTCCTCCGCGTACGGTGTTCTCAAATGCACTGGCGCTATACGCCTTGCGCGCAAGCGGAGATTCAGCATTTCTACAAACATCGAGAATGCCATCGCAAAGTACACGTATCCTTTGGGTATATGTTGATGGAAGCCCTCGGCAATAAGATTCACGCCAATGAGCAAGAGAAAACTGAGCGCCAGCATCTTGATTGTTGGGTGACGTTCAACGAACGCGCTGATGGAACCGGCAGCTATCAACATGACGCCGACTGCTATAATCACCGCCGCAATCATGATCGCAATTTGATTTGCCATCCCGACAGCCGTGATAACCGAGTCGAGTGAAAAGACAATATCGAGCAGGAGAATTTGAATGATGATGCTTGAGAATTTCGGCTTCACTGCAACGGAAGCATGTCCTTCTTCTCCTTCCAGTTTTTCGTGAATCTCGCGTGTGCTCTTGAACAGCAGAAACAATCCGCCAAGAATCAGAATGAGGTCTCTACCGGAGACATCGTAACCGAAAATGGAAAACATCGGCGCAGTAAGACTCATCACCCATGTAAGCGAGAGCAGGAGCAAAACTCTTGTGATCGTCGCAAGTGCGAGTCCCGTGGTCCGGGCTTTCTTTTGTTGCTCGTGCGGCAACTTGCCGGAAAGAATTGAAATGAAAATGATATTGTCAATCCCCAACACGATCTCCAACACTGTCAGTGTTACAAGCGCAATCCAGCTTTCAGGTTGTGTCAGCCACTCCATCAATGAGCTCCATTGTGTAAGTTGAGAGAATAAGCGAAACCCCTCTCAACGTTCCGAGAAGGGTTTATCACGTGCCTGATAAGATAAAGAACTCTTCAGCGAGATAAAACGAATTTTTTTGTTTCGATGAATTTATCCGCCTCCAGTCGATAAAAGTACACGCCGCTCGCCAAACCAACTCCATCAACATCAATATGATGCTCACCTGAATCGAGTTCGCCATTGACGAGCACCGCGGCTTCTCTGCCGAGCAGATCAAACAATTTCAGACGTACAAACGACGGATGAGCAAGAGTGAAAGAAATTTTGGTGGATGGATTGAAAGGATTCGGATAATTCTGTTTAAGAACAAACTCCCTGGGAACATCTTTCACATCGTTGTTCACTTCTGTCACCTGCGCGCAAGGATTCGTCATGCTCGTGATGACAACTTTCGGCGAACTGATGTAGCCGCCGTTGCCGTACGGAACGAAAACAACATACGTGTCGGGCGCGCTGACTTGAATCGTCCGCGTCGTCGCGCCCGTTGACCACAAGTATGAATTGTACCCCGCGCCTGCATCGAGAATAAAATTGCCGCCAGAGGTGCTGCACGTTATCACCGGTCTGTTCAATCGCCACGGCAGAGTCGGATAATTGAACGCGCGATACGTAACGAGCGTATCAGGAAAACGCAGCAGCAGTATCGGACTTCCATCCGCTTTGACGGAATTGAAGACGACGTTCGCGTTTCGAATCGTTCCCCATCCGATCACGGAATTTCCGTCACTCAAGCGTTGAACATTTCCAAGGGCGGTGCTTATTGAACTCGAGTTGTACGCGTAACTCCACACCAACGCTGCCGTTCGATTCTGTTCATCGAGCGCGTACTCAACGGCGCGCGCGGGGTGAATTGGATTGCCGGCTCTTCCATTATCAAATATCGTCAGGCGCCCGTTGGCAATTCTTCTGGCGTCGTGCTGTCCATACGTTCCGTTGAACGGATCGTTGAGAAATGAGAATTGATTTCGTTTGCCGCCCAAGCGCCAGATAATCGCGCCTGTTTGCCGATTGATCTTCGTGACTTCTGAGAACCATCGCGACGAGAGAAGAAGATTTCCATCATCATCAACGCCGATGCTATTCACGTGCGTCCAATCAACGTTGACCGGATCGAACAGCCGCTCCTCTTGAACATCGGCGAACTGAAAATGATTGTATCCCTTCCATTCGAAGACGACATTTTTATTTTCGTCCAATTCCTGAATGACTCCGCACTTCACGCTCGCCGTTGCGCTGCCGGGCGATCCGTTGCCGTTGAACCAAAGATACGAGCTGAGATTCACCGTTCGAAATTCATATCCTAACACCAAGTAATGTCCGTTGGGGAGTATTTGCAGATCGTGCGCATCGGTGAAAATTCCATTCCTGCATTGCACCGAATCAACGACGACAAACGTGCTGTCCATGAGGAAGAATTTAAGGTTGCTCGGTACGCCGGTGGTTCCGAGGTACGACATCATGCCGTTCGGGTGAAGCTTGAAGTCCGACGATGCACGGGTGAACGGCTTGAAGTACACGAGTCTGCCCTGCGCGTCGAGGATGATATGCGAGGGAGTTGACGGCGCCCCGACTTTGACCGCGTGAAGGAAATAGTAACCAACACTCGCCTGCGAATCCGAGAGAACAACGTGATAGCGCGGTATGGTTTGCGCGGACAACTCTGCGAATGCGAATGCTAGCGCAAGAACTCGAAGGAAGTTCTTCATAACGCACACCTCTTCGATTAATCTCAATGAGCGGATGGAACGAGATTGAATTCGATAAAGAAAACGAATCTCTACTTATGAGAACGTTTCAGTCGCTCAAGAAATTGCGCGATGCCTCCATAAAAAGTGAGAGAATCAACAATGTGTGCGTCTTCGTGCCCGCCGTTCATTTCGACGAACGTCTTCGGATCGCCCGCCGTCGCAAACAAGTTCCTGCCGTGTTCGAATGGGATGATCTCATCATGCAGCGCGTGAAGAAACAATTTCGGTTCGGCAACACGGCGAATTTTGTTGATCGAATCAAACCGGTTCTTCATCATCGTAGCGACGGGAAGAAAAGGATACTGCTTTTCCCCGACGCTCGGCAACGACATGAATGCGCCTTCGACAATCACGCCCCCGGCGTTAACACGTGTGGCAAGCTCAATCGCAACAGCCGAGCCGAGCGAAAAACCGAACAGAATGATGTTGTGCGGCGGAACGCGTCGCACGTTTACCAAATAGTCGAACGCCGCGTTTGCATCGGCGTACAGCCCTTCTTCGCTCGGCGTTCCTTCACTCAAACCGTAACCGCGATAGCCGAGCGCAAACGTACTGATATTCATGGAGCGAAATGTTTTGTAATGCACAATGTATCCGCGCGAAGAAATGTTGCCGCCGTTGCCCTGAAAATACAGGAGCCAGGGGTTCGACGT
This sequence comes from Ignavibacteriota bacterium, assembly GCA_031394795.1. GTDB lineage: Bacteria > Bacteroidota > Ignavibacteria > UBA10030 > UBA6906 > CAADGV01. Next base: position 10,471 of record JANNUB010000106.1, read on the forward strand.
GTCGCGTTTCGTTGCGGGGATAATCCACGCGACAAGCTGCACACTATCCGCCGTCAGCAGCTTCACCTGCTCGATGCCGATGTTTATGCTGTCGGCGTTCCGCAAACCTTTTCTCGGAAAATAGACGAACGAATCTTCTTTGAACGAGAACCAACCGAGAATTCCGCCGTAGACGACGCCGATGACCACGCTCAAGATGAGCACCCTCAGAATCAACGGCCGCTTCTTCCCATCGTTGTGTGTTGTACTCATTCTGCGATTGTTGCTGAAAATCTTACTGACTGACGTTACGCACAGAAAAGAAATGTGAACGCGTTCTATTTCTTGTTGCCTTGCGCAACGTCAGTTACTGAGAATCGTTGAGCATTTCCAGCAGAGCTTTGATTTTTTCAAAACGCGGACGATCAATGGCAACTCGAATCGGGAGAGTCGCCGCGCGTACCAGCGCCGCTCTTCCTTCTTCTTTCTTTCCGCAATCAAGGTACAGCACGCCGAGTTCATAGTGATGACGCATGACATCGGGAGCGAGGGCGATTGCTTTCTTCAATGCCGTTTCACCTTCTTCAAACCCGCCTTGCGGAATACTGCCGACAAAGATCGCCGCAAGTTGGCGTTGCACCCAACTCACATTGCCAAGCGCGCGATACATGGAGCCGAGCATTGAGCATGCAGCATCGTTGTTTGGATCGAGCGCGAGCGAGCGCTTGATTTCTTCATGCATCTCGCCGGTGAAACGAACCTGTTCTTTTACTCCAGCGTGTAACGCGAGATAACCGAGCGTTGCCGCAAGCCACGTGTGCCCTTCCACCTTCGTCGAGTCGACGCGAATGCAGTGACGCGCAAACTGTTCCGCCTTTTTGAAGTATGGCTCGCCTTCGCCGTTCTCTTTCACTTCGCCCGTGCAAACGTATACACGCGCAAGTCGCCAGAGAAGCTCGGCATCATTCGGAAAAGGCGGGAGCTGTTCTTCGTACGCGGCAATTGCCGTTGCATAGTCAATCTGAAGAAACGCTGCGTCACCAAGAGAAACATTTGCCGCTGGGCCAAGCATCAACAATAGAAAGCCTAGAACTCCAATCATCTACCCTCTCGCCGATTCACTTTTTCATTTTTCATTTTTCCCTTCATTCAGCAGTGAGGCCCTTCGCTCCGCTCAGGGTCTAGAACGCTCAGGGTTTAGCGCGTCTTTCCGTCGGTCGTCCTTCAATCACGATCACGAATTCACCTTTCATTTCTTTCGCAGAGAATCGTTTATACAATTCAACCGCGTTCCCATAAAACATCTGTTCATCCGGCATCGTCAGGTTGAACGCGATGCAGACGCGGCGAGTGTTCGCGAACGTCTCCGCTAAGTCACGCAGCAATGAAACAAGCCGGTACGGCGTATCCATCAGAACGATCGTTCGGCGTTCCAGCATCAGCCGCTTCAGCTCTGCGCGGCGGCGTTCTTTCTTCGGCGAGAGCCAGCCGTAAAATAAGAACTGGTCAATGGAAAAACCAGACACCGTGAGCGCCGGCAGAAGTGACGAAGCACCGGGTATCGGAACGATTTTGATTTTGTGCTCGATAGCTTTGCGCACGAGCATCTGTCCGGGATCGGAAAAGACCGGTGTGCCGCAGTCGGAAACGAGCGCGACATTTTTGCCTGTTTTCAAATACGCAAGTATGTTGTGGGTCGCCGCGACCTCGTTGTGTTCGTTCAGCTGCTCGACGGGTTTTTCAATCTCGAAATGCCTAAGCAGCCGCTCCCCTTCACGACGTTCTTCATACACGGCAACATCCACGCTTTTCAACACCTGGAGAGCGCGAAACGTCATGTCATCGAGGTTGCCGATGGGCGTTGCAACAAGATAGAGGATCCCGGACATGCTACACGAGAATGCTTGAATCGGATCGAGGTTTGCGCGTCGATTCTCTCACCAGCGCAATGATCAACGCCGTTGCCGGCACCGCGATCAACAAGCCGACAAATCCGAGGAAATGTCCGAAGACGAGGAGGCAGAGAATGAGAAGCACCGGATGAAGCCCAACTTGCGTTCCGATGATTTTCGGACCAAGCACGGTCGCTTCGAGAAGTTTTTGTGAGAGGTACAGCACAACGACGCCAATGACTTTTCCGAGAACCGGATCGCCGCTGAACAGCGCGACAATGCTCGAAACCACCATGCACGCAATCAAACCGACATAGGGAATGAAATTCAGCACGCTGGTCATGATGCCGAGAATCAGCGCATAACGCACACCCAAACTCCAGAGCACAAGCCCGGAAATGCAACCCTGGATGATGGCAACAAGGATCGCCCCGCGAAAGTACTTCCCAAGCACGCTGTCGGTCAGCATACTGAGACGATCGTACCGCGCACGAAACGAATCCGGCACCATGGTACGCATGCGATCCGTTATCTCGGGAAAATCTTTGAGAAGATAGAAGACGAGGAACGGAATGATGACGGCATTGATGAAGTGAAGCACAAGAGACGAAACGCTCGTCACGAAACCGAACAATCCTTCGAACAGCGTTCGCAGCAGCGTTTCGAGACGCGGAGCGAGATGCTCTGTGATGAACCGCTGTGCCTCGTCCACGTCAATGCCGAACTTCGCGAGCGCGGTGAACAGCCAGCCGGAGCGGAGCTGAAACAGAACCTCGTCGGCAATGTCGCGCACACCCGCGATAATTTCTTCGAACTGACGAACAATCACCGGCAAGACGAAAATGATCGCCGCGACCACGACGCCTGCCATCAACAACACAACGAGCAGCGACGACGCCCACCGTGAGAGCCGGCGCTTCTTAAGCCAAAGAACGATTGGATTGAAGATGTACGCTGCAAGGAATGCGAGAATGAACGGAACGAGAAGTCCGAGCATGGAATACAAAAACCAGAGAAAAAAAA
>JANNUB010000209.1:0-7000 GCA_031394795.1 Ignavibacteriota bacterium
GCCCACACCCGCCTGAACGGTATCAACCGCCACGACAAACGCGTCCTTCAATTTGTAGTCGAGATCGAGGTGCTTGACGATCTGGAACTTCAGTCCGACGAGTTCCTCGTCCTTTCTCGTTGCCCACACCGTCCCGACTACTTTGCCGAGAATCATTCTCTTCGCCCTAGTTTTTTTTTCACGATAGTTTGAGTGGTTACGATTTGCAAGCCCGAGATACCCGCAAAATCTTTTTTTCTATCCGTCAGCATTGGGAGTTTGCTTTCTACACAAAGTCCGCCGATCAAGATATTCCAATCGCTCGTTTTCCTTTTTGCTGCGAGCAACTCACCGTATTTGCGGGCGTTCTTCGGGTTCAGCCCCAACAGTTTCATTGCCGCCATCGAATCTTCAACAGCTCGGAATTCGCTTTCCGTTCTTGCAAACGAGAACAACTCAATCGCTTGGAACACTGTTGTATAACAGAGACACTTACTCATCGCGATCCGCAAAATGGACGGACTACGCTCGCCCGACAAGTGATCCAGAAACACATCCGTGTGCACGACGAGCTTCTGGCTGGTCAACGATGCATTCCCTTCACTCGCCGCAACAATGACGAAGTTCTCAATGAACCTTCCGTCAACAAAAACTTCACAACCTGCTCGCGAGATTCGAGTTGGATGTTTGCTATTCGCTCAATCTCCTCCTCCGTGACATTTTTTTCCATCAGCTCGGAGGCAACTTCTTCGCTTCTCAACCGGACATGAAGCTTCTTTCCAACAAACCGTTTCGCCAAGCCATGCGGAACAACAATCGTCCCATCATTGCCCATGACTGCTTCAAACTCGTTATCCGACTTCTTCCGCTCCATCGTCAGCAGACTTGAGAAAGAAAACTCGTTCCCGCAAGTGAATTCCGAACTCCAAAGAACTCGGCTGCGGTTTTTCCCAGATCAGCAAACGTCGAACGCGTTCCGATATTCACTCCCTCCGTCCTTTTTGTGTAAACGAGCAGCGGAACATATTCGCGTGAGTGGTCGGTGCTCGGGGTAACAGGATCATTCCCATGGTCGGCAGTCAGCACCAACACATCGTTGTTTCCCATCGTCTCGAGAATACCCGGAAGCGCTTTATCGAACTCCCGAAGTGCCGAAGCCATCCCCTCCGGATCATTGCGATGTCCGTAAAGAGTGTCGAAGTCCACGAGGTTCGTGAAAATCATTCCCGACTGTATTCTCTTCGATTCGCGAATGATGAACTCGATTCCCTCCGCGTTGCTCTTCGTGTGCAGCTTCGTCATCAATCCGCGTCCCGCAAACAAGTCGTCAACTTTGCCGATGCTGACTGTTTCGATTCCCGCGTCGCTCAAGACATCAAGCACAGTCGTGCCGAGAGGTTCAAGAGAGAAGTCTCGACGATTTGTTGTACGAGTGAAGTTGCCGTCTGTTCCAACAAACGGTCGAGCAATCACCCGACCAACCGCAACATCGCCTACACAAACTTCATCACGCGTCGTCTTACACATTTCATACAACTGAGGAAGCGGGATCACTTCCTCATGCGCCGCAATTTGAAACACCGAATCGGCAGACGTATAGACAATCGGAAATCCAGTGCGAACATGTTCACTACCGAGTTCTTGAATGATTGCCGTGCCCGATGCGGTTTTGTTTCCGAGAAAACCCTTTGCTCCAGTCGCGTCGCAGAACTTCTTCAGCAGACTTTCAGAAAATCCCTTGGGGAACGTTGGGAATTCTTTTTTCAGAACCAGCCCCGCGATTTCCCAGTGCCCCGTTATGCTGTCCTTTCCCTTGGATACTTCCGCCATACGTCCGTAGCTCGCGCGCGGCGACCCGACCGGCTTCACACCCTTGATCGGAATAATGTTGCCGAGCCCGAGCGCTTCAAGATTCGGCAGACAGAGACCACCTACCGCTTCGGCAGTGTTCGCGAGCGTATTGCTCCCGCCGTCATTGTACAGGTGCGCGTCGGGCAGTTCACCGACACCGACACCGTCAAGAATAATAAGGACAAATTTGCCTTGCGCTAAAATGGGAAAGCTCCCCGTTCATGCGTACACTGCTTTCTCATTGCACTTGCAGAGGTTCACACGGTGCTCATTGAATTTCCACTTCCCGGAAACCTTCGAGCGCTCCGACGAAACGGTCAGCATAGGTTGAAATATTTCTCCGCACACCGGACATTTTGAGCCTTTTATTGCCGCGGCTTTCGCTGCTTTGTCAGCAAATGATTGTTGTTTTGCCATCTCTTCCTCTGTTTAGTAAAATCGTACAAGATTGCCGCCACTCTCAATCGCTTTGCTAAGCACTTGAGTGCATGCGCCAATAATTTCTTCCCCCTTCATTCCATCCGAGAGACCGCTCACACCCGCACTGACTGTCACACCGCAATTCAGTTTACCCACCTCAATAACATTGCTGGCAACGTGTTTTCGAACTTTTTCCGCCCACACGTAGGCATTGTTGGCGGTTGTGTTAATGAGCAGCACGTGCAGTGTGTTGGAGTCCTGCCGTCCGATGACGTCATAGGACTGTGTGTTCATGCGGAGCAGTTTGACGACCTGTACCACGATGGACTCGAAGCCATCGCGCCCATAACGATTGATGTGTTCCTGCATGTTGTCGATTGCAAAAGCAACAAGAGCAAGCTCGCCATGGAAGTCCTCCGACCGCCGGATTTCGTCGTCGAGCTTCATGCCGAAGTGTTTCCTATTCAGCGCTCCACTCGACTGGTCCGAGCCGATAAAATCCTTCATCGCATCGTTCATGTACAGCACTTCGAGAAGGCCAGCAGCGTTTTCGACAAGTCGGTAGACAACTTCCGCTTCTGTCGGAGACCACTGATATTTCTTGTCGCTTTCGAGTGTCAAAGCACCGTAGCATCTGTTCAGTGAGCTCATCGGCACGCTGAGGAACGATCCTTTCATGGCGATGCTCTCATCAGCGAAGAATCGAGTCTCAGGCTCGATCTCGAAATCGTTCAGGTGCAGGAGGGCGTTGTTCTTTATCGTTCTCCCGACGATACTGTTGTCGAACGCGATGACGTCGTTAACGGTTGGATAGAGCGTAAAACTTCTGTTCGACACTTTTTGCAGCGCCCACCCTTTGAGCTGTTCAGAATACATGGTCACGGTCAGTACGTCCCAATTCAGAAGTTTCATCGTTTCGTCCACTAACGAGTTGAGCACCGACTGTTCGGTTTTCTCACTCTTGACCCGGTCCTGCATGCGCCGGATTGAAGTGAGTAATTCCGAGTCCAGCAAGAGATCGTACTTCGTCGTATAGCTCTTAATGAGCGCCGAGATCATTTTCGTAAAATGCCCGAGGGTTGCGAGCGTTTCGGCCCCGAAGGCATCCTCCGCCTTGCTGTCGGCAACGATCACACCTTCAGGCAGGCGCTGTTCCTCTTTGCCCGTAAGATAGTAGACTGGCACAACGACGAGCGATTTCACACCCTCGTCGGACTGGTAGTGCCGGAGCATTTCCTTCTCAGCCAGGGAGTTGATGCGACCAAGCACTTGCGGTTTGCAGCTGCGCGCAACTTGACTCGCCACGTCATGTTCAATGGGAAGCCGCTTCCCCGTCATGAAGTTCGTGCTATCCGTCGCCTTCGTTTCGAGAACAAGCTGCTGCTTCTCCCGGTTAACCCAGAAAAACGCAACCGTGTGGGCAAACAGGACTTCCTTCATCCCCAGCAGGAGTTTCGTCAACAAAAAGTTGAACTCGCTCCGCGGATCTGTCTCGTTCCGAAAAATATCGGAATCCAAATCAAAGAAGTCCGCTATGTCAAACTCTTCCGCCTTTTCTTCCTTCGACACCGCAATTGCCCGTCCGGATTTCGACGAGGGCACAACCTGCTCCTCCTCATCAATCTCCTTCACCACGTAATCGCTCGATGGCCGCTGAAAATCATCGAAGAGAAGTTTTTTCATATCGCCTTGTTGTTCACCCGATTCCTCTTTAGGGCTTTGTCTCTTGCCGCGCCGTAGGAGCGCTTCTTCAAAAACGCCCTCGCGTTTCCACGTGTACCACACATAACCCGCCAATGCCACGATTCCGGCTCCGCACACAAGACGTCCGACGGGGGAACCAAGAAAAAGACCAATGATGAGCGTAGCAAATAACAGTGCCCCGACGATTCCTTGAACGGTCTGAAGCTTCTGCCAGAGAAGGTGTATCATCGCAAACACGCCACCCCTACGACCAACGGCATTGTAGAGAGGTCGTAGAGCATCGGTCAAGTTCATAATGAGTAGGTTACGGCAAGCTAAAAAAGCCGAACAAAGATAGGAAAAACAGGCAGGAGATGCAATGAAACGGAGCCTCCTGATTTCCGATTTAGAAAAGCCAAGTCACAAAGGATTATAATAAATGGAACGCGGATGACACTGATTGAACGGATATTGATACGGATTTTTCTTTTGTCCGAAGGACGTAGGAGAAGTATGTATGAATACTGGCTATCTCCAACTTCAATATTTCACCTTTTCGGTGACGCAATATTCCCTCGCACAGTACAACCAATCCGTGCAAATCCGTCCAATCCGCGTTCTATTTCTTCAGGCATCCGATACGCTAAATCGGATTTCAGGAGCCTGTGTGTACAATGTACTTTCTCTTACCGGATCAACAACATTCGTCGTGTCTCGATAAACGTCCCGCCATGGGATTGCCCCGAAGGTCGCTGACTCTCTACGAGACCGTGGGGCGACTCGTCGAGGGTCCTTACGGACAAACGATACAAGTACACGCCGCTTGCTAAGCGGCTCGCATCGAGCGTCCGGAAATGAGATCCCGCCGCAAGATTCTCATTCACCATGCTCGCGACCTCTTTGCCAAGCACATCAAACACTTTGAGCGTCGTGAAACCGGGCGCGGACAATCTGAAATCAATCTTCGTCGTAGGATTGAATGGGTTTGGATAATTCTGTTCGAGGCCGAATGTAACGGGCACACTTTCGTTTTCGCCTGCGCTTGTTGACGTTGTGCGATAATGGAACCGGAACGAGTCAACACTCGCCGTCGTATTCCATTCGTCGCGTGCGGTGACGCGCCAGCCATACGTCTGTCCATTTTGTAAACGCGAAAGACCTGAGAAGAGCGAGAGACTGTCATTTGCGCGCCATGTCGTGTCAACGCCCGCTCCGCGCAGTCGAACCTCGTACCAGTGTGGATCTTTGCTTAGGTCTGCCGTTTTTGTCCATCGGAATGTTGTTGACGTCAGCGAACGAACGGTGTCGTTATTCGCCGGTTGAAGCAACGTTACGGGACGGCGCGCAGCAAGTTCTGAGAAGCGAAATATCCAGAGTCCTGTCCCCGTTGCGTTGTAATGATCGCCGATGATAATCTTGCCCGATGGGAAGTATGGATACGTATCCCATGCGAGACTGTTTGCCGTTGATGTCCGATAGCCAGCCGCAAGTGTGGGTGTCGCTGGATTGGTAATGTCAATAATCTGAAGTCCATAGCCCTGATACCATGAGCAGTACGCATAGTCCCCGCGAACATGCACATTGTGAACGCTTGATGTCGGATTCACCGTAAAGGATGCACTCACAGCAGTGGGAATTGTCGGCAGATTGCTAATATCCCAAACCTTCACGTCATTTATTATGGGACTTGTCTCGTCTGCAGTGAGAACGTAACGGCGGTCCTTGGTCACCCAGGCGTTGTGTGTTCCTGAACCCGTGTAGGCAATGCGTCCGATAGTTTGCACATTCGCCTTGTTCCGCGCATCGGCAATAATCAAGCCGCCACCGGAGCTGATCGCCGATCCAAAAATCGTATCGCGCAATACGTAGCTGTCATGAAAATATTGCGGCTGATACTCGCTGACAAATTGAGGGTTTGTCGGATCGGCAAGAAGACTAAAGATCAGTATCCCACCCGGCGACCAATTGGCGCAGCCGTTAAGATACATATATCCATCGGAGATCGTAATCGTATGCGATCGGTTGATGTTCTTCGTCCCGCTTGTGTAATTGAACGTCCGCACCAACGACGCCGTATCCGGCAAACGCGAGAGGTCAATAATCTGAACTCCGCCGCCAGCTTCCGTCACGACATACGCGTAGTGCCGGTATGTTTTCATCTCGCGCCAAGTGCTGTTCGGGCCAACAATGTGCGTGACAATCCGGGGACTATTGTCCACAGTGATATCAACGATTGTTGTTCCGCCCGACGAGCTACCTGTCCCAGAGCCCGCGATGCCCACGATCGCATATTCACGTCCGTTCGGCGCTGTGTAGCCCCAGAGTCCGGAAATGCCCGTCCCCGGGCGTGGTTGGAAATGCCGCAACGTATCAAGTCGGGGAGAGGTTTGCGAGGTTGACGTCGTCGAAACGAACGCTATGGTCAACACCAAGACAAATTGTTTCATAGGTTTTCCTTTGTGATAAAAAACGTTAGCGAACCAAAATCATTTTCTTTGTCTGATTGAGCGTCCCCGCAACTATCTTGTACAAATAAACTCCACTGGGGAGATTCTCAGCATCAACCCGAACGGATTTCATGCCGGCCGATTGTAGTGCACTGACGATCTCTTTCACTTCTTCTCCGATCGCGTTGTACAACCTCAACGACACGTACGCGTCTACCGGCAACGCGTACTCAATCGTCGTGGAGGGATTGAACGGGTTGGGGTAGTTTTGTGAAAGCTCGAACTTCGCCGGAACCGCATCCTCGTTCGCGCCCGTCGCTGAACTACGATAGATGATTTGGAACGTATCGCGACTCGAAACATCCGTGAACTCATCGCGAATCCAGACATGCCAGCGATATGGTTGTCCGTTTTGCATTGTTGGAAATGCTGAAACAGAGAGTGACGTGTCGCGTGTTCTCACCAAGGTATCGAGACCGGGTCCCCAGATGTGGAGATCGTACCAGTGCGGATCCTCTGCCTGATTTGCAGCATACCGCCACCGAAAAGTCTTTGAAGTTCCTTGATGCATCGTGTCATTGTTCGCAGGCGCGATAAGCGGTGAGCGTATGCGCGGGGCA
>JANNUB010000405.1:0-5911 GCA_031394795.1 Ignavibacteriota bacterium
CATGCATACCGTTTTTGTGGTCCAGAGCTATGGAGTCTACGGCTCGAACAGTGGGCCGTACTTTGTGCGGTACAGATATTCGAGCAACTATTCAACGAACTTTCCCAAATCTGCTGGCGGCCAGAGCGAACCTCCTCTCATGAACCAGGTTGCGAGTTCTGCGAATACAATCTTATCTCCCGACACTGGTGCTTACGGACTTCTCATAAGACGGTTCGTTCCTTCTGCGCCGGATATGTCCCCGTACTTGAGCAGGTATAACTTCTACCATAACTCCGCCACAATAGGTACCTATGTTCAACCCAACGGGCTTCCCACGACGGTCACGATCCAATATGGTCCTACACAAAGTTATGGCAGCTCATACGTGATGCAAGGCGGCCCTTTCAACGGGTTGACCTCTTCCATCACGGACACGCTGAAAAACCTCGTGGGAAACACGACATATTATGTGAGAATCATTGCAAGCAACAGCGCAGGCGCTGACACGAGCGATGAGTACACTTTCCAGACTCCGCCCACCCCGACTTCATGGGTAAAGCGAAGCAGTGGACAATCAAATGAATTCAGATCCATAGTATTTACAACTCCCACAATAGGTTACGCGGCAGGCTGGTTTGTCACTGGTGTGAAAACCACAGACGGGGGCACAACGTGGTCTGGCACCTCCCTGTATGGCGGCATCTTTAATTTGACGTTCGCTACTGCCGTCACAGGATTTACCGTTGGCTACAGTGGAACAATGCAAAAGACAACCGATGGCGGCAATACGTGGAATCCCCTGACAAGCGGAACGTCAGAATACCTCTATGGAGTCTCATTCAAAGACGCGAGTGTAGGCCTTGCAACGGGAGAAAATGGGACGATTCTCAGAACGACAGACGGCGGTTCAACGTGGAACCTTCGGACCAGCGGAGTGACTGGTTACTTGTGGGGAGTGAAGTTCCTCAGCACGTCAGTGGCTGTGGCGGTGGGAGCACAGGGGAAGATCGTGCGTTCGACTGACTCAGGTCTCTCGTGGTCGTTGCAGACAAGCAATACGACGAGCTACCTGTACAACATGGCCGCTGTCGACCAGAACACGGCTTTTGCGGTTGGAGACGGCGGGACAATATTGAAAACGACAGACGGCGGAGTGAATTGGGCAAGCACGCAGCTCAGCCCGTCAAATTCGCTGTATGGCATCTCGTTCGCAAACAGCCAAATTGGAGTTGCGGTGGGGGCCTCAGGAATTATATGGCGCACGACGAATGGAGGCATCACGTGGCAGAGGGAGGAGAGCGGAACATCAAACCAACTATATGGTGCGTGGGCTACCGGATATAACACCGGAACAGTTGGTGGCCAGTATGGGACAATCCTCTCGACGATCGACGGCCCTCCGGTGGCGCCTCAGAACCTGGTCGCAATTGGTGGAGCGGGCAGTGTCACCATCAAGTGGAACAAAAACAGCGAATACGATTTAAGAAACTACATCATTTATTGGGGAACAGCGGCGAACCCGACTTCACCGGTTGACACCACAACCGGAGGAGCGTCTGATACTTCGAAGACGTATTCTTTGAATCCAACAACTCGCTACTATTTCCGCGTGAAAGCCGTGGACAGTACGTTCCAACTAAGTGCCTATTCGAATGAAGTGAACGCGTTGCCGAATGAAGCTCCTGCGGCTCCGCAGAATCTGACGGCAACTCCAGGCATCAACCAGATTACCTTGAAATGGCGGAAAAACACAGAATCAGACTTCAGGCGGTATTGGATCTATCGAGGCACCACGCCGAATCCCACAACGCTTTCGGACTCAACAACAACGATCAACGACACATCGAAGATTATTACAACAGGTTTGACACCCGGCGTCATCAGTTATTTCCGGGTGAAGGCTGTTGATTTGCTGGCTATTGAAAGTGAGTATTCAAATCAGGCAATTGCTGCATCCTCGCGCGGTCAAATCGCAGAAGTCGAGCCCAACAACGATTCCTCGAAGGCTCAGACAGTCTTTATGAGCGATTCCATCCGCGCAAGCATCAGCCCTTCCGGTGACATCGATTACTACAAGTTTTACGCCGCCGCTGGAGACACGGTTGAATTCTTTGCTCGCCCCCGAACGAACTCAACCCTTGCGAGCAGGTTTCAAGTTTACGATAGCCTGGGAGGGAACTACCTGACCGGTTCATTCCCGCGACCGGACCGTCTCTTGCATGAAGTGTTTCCGGTGAGCACCAGTCGAACCTACTTCGTCAGGTATCGTTATCAGAGCAATTCTGGCGCAGGGTTCCCGAACTCGATTGGTGGTCAGGGTCAGCCTCCGGTCATGAATCAAGTTCTGTCTTCACTCATGAATCAAGCGCCGAGCTCTGCAAGCACAATCTTGACACCAGACACAGGAGCTTATGGGATTCACATAAGGCGATTCGTACCTACAGGGCCCGATATTCAACCTTCCTTCAGCCGGTATAATTTCTTTCATAATTCCGCCGTAATTCAGACGTACGTTCGTCCGAATGGGCTCTCAACCACTCTTACGATCGTCTACGGTCCCACGCAGAGTTATGGCAGCTCGTATGTTATGCAAGGAGGCCCGTTTACAGGGTTGAATACCTATGTGACAGACACATTGAAAAACCTGTCTCCGAATACGAACTATTATGCGCGAATCATTGCAGCGAACAGTGCCGGAGCGGACACGAGTGATGAGCAAACTTTCCAGACTCCGCAGAGCCCGACGTCTTGGGTGAGGCGGAACAGCGGCGTCAACAACGAAGTTCAATCTCTTGTGTATACATCTCCAACGATCGGATTTGCCGGCGGATGGTTTGGGTCGGCGAAAACCACGGACGGCGGTACAACGTGGTCTCCCATGTCCCTGAATGGCGGCATATACAACTTAGCTTTCCCGAGCGCCAATATCGGTTTTGCAGCCGGCTACAGTGGAACGATTCAAAAAACGACCGACGGGGGGAATAATTGGAATTCCCTGACGAGCGGCACGTCCGAATACCTCTACGGAGTGGCTTTCAAAGACACGAGCACCGGCCTTGTGACGGGTGAGAACGGAACTCTCCTCCGAACAACGGACGGCGGTGCAACGTGGAACCCCAGAACAAGCGGAGTGACAGGCTTCCTGTGGGGAGTAAAATTTCTCAGCCCGACAGTTGCGGTTGCGGTCGGAGCGAGCGGCAAAATCGTCCGGTCCACCGACGCGGGACTGACATGGTCGCTGCAAACGAGTAACACGACGAGCTATCTCTACAATATGACTATTGTTGACCAGAACACCGCTTTTGCCGGGGGCGACAATGGTACAATCTTGAAAACAACCGACGCGGGTGTGACATGGACAACTACGCAGCTCAACCCTTCTTATTCGTTGTTCGGCATCTCGTTCGCTGACAATCTGATTGGCGTGGCGGTCGGGCAGCTGGGAATAATCTGGCGCACAACAAATAGCGGCACGACATGGCAAAGAGAGGAAAGCGGCACTGCAAACAATTTGTGGTCCGCGTGGGTCACGGGATACAGCAGCGGAACAGTCGGAGGGCAATACGGCACAATTCTCACGACCATCGATGGTCCACCAGTTGCACCGCAAAATCTTGCCGCAATTGGCGGCCCCGGCAGCATCACGCTTAGATGGAACAAGAACACCGAATACGATTTTAGGAAGTACTTTATTTATCGTGGAACATCAGCGGGCCCGACTTCTTTGTTCGACTCGACAAGTGCAGGCGCAGCTGACACATCGAAGGCTTACACAGGTTTGCCTCTCACCACGCGCTATTATTTCCGTGTCAAGGCTGTGGACAACGCGCTGCAGTTGAGCGCGTATTCCAACGAAGTGAACGCCCTGCCGAACGAAGCCCCTGCTGCACCGCAAAGCCTCGTCGCGCTCCCCGGAATCGGAGAGGTCACAATCAAATGGCGAAAAAACAGCGAAGCCGATTTTCTTCGCTACCGGATCTATCGAAACACGAGTCCCGGCGCGAGCACGCAGATCGATTCGGCGACGACAATAAGCGATACGGCAAGAACCTATACGGGATTGACAGCCGGCCTGTCGTATTACTTCAGAGTGAAGGCGATTGACAGCCTATTCATTGAAAGCGCGTATTCGAACGAAGTGAGCGGGGCAGGTTCACGCGGCCTCATTGCCGAGGTTGAACCGAACGATGATTCCACCACCGCACAGCGCATCTTTTACTCCGATACGCTCAGCGCGGCCATCCGGCCCTCGGGCGACAAGGACTATTACAAGTTCTACGCGGCCAGCGGTGATACACTGGAATTCTATTTCAAGGTTCCTCAAGGATCAGATTTGTACGGATATGCACGAGTGTACGATAGCCTTGGAAGCAACCAGACTACTTTCGCTTTCTATCCGTGGACGAATGAAAATCGAGTGTGGCGTGTGTACGACAGTAAAACGTACTTCATGCGCGTCACGTATCAAAGTACTGGCGGAACATTTCCCAATTCGGTGAACACGACGCGGGGTTCAGCCTCTTCAACGCCGATGGCTATCCCCCTGGCTCAACACGCGTTCGCATCGGCATCCGATACGGGAGCGTACGGTATCTTCTTGCGCAGATTCGTCCCTTCGAGGCCGAGAGTCGATTATGTCACCAACCAAAGTGTCTTTTCCACGAGCGTAGAAGTGTATTTCTATCTTCGTCCAAATGGCGCGAATACCACGGTCACTGTGCAGTACGGACTCACGACAAACTATGGGAGTTCCACAACGGGAAGCGGAACCTACAACGACATTGGAACGGTGTATCCAGTGATACCTGTAACAGGTTTGCAAGCGGGGATGGACTATCACTTTAGAACCATATCGACAAACAGCGCCGGCGTGGACACAAGCTCTGATTATGTCATTCGAACGGCGGATGCGCCGTTCGGCTGGTCACGGCAAACGAGCGGAACGGTGGAGCCTATCCGTGACGTGCATTTTGTCAGTCAAACCGCCGGCGTTGCAGTTGGCGGCAGCGGCCTTCTTCGGACGACAAACGGAGGAAGTTCATGGGCGTCAGTTTCCGTGCCTACCGGATATTATTTTCTTGACCTCTCTTTCCCAAGCGCCACGCAAGGCTGGGCGGTTGGAAACAATGGAACGGTATTGCGAACCACCGATGCAGGGGTTTCGTGGGTAAGCCAAACGTCCAATACGCCCTACTGGTTATATGCGGTTTCATTCTTCGATACGACCAAGGGAATCGCCGGAGGTGACAACGGAACGATCATTCGCACGACAAACGGCGGGACAACCTGGGCCAGTCAGCAGCTCAGCGGTTATTCAAATAGAATCGATGGCGTGCATTTCCTGAATTCGACAACAGCTCTTGCGGTCGGATATGGCGCAATATTCAAGACGACAGATGGTGGCGCTACCTGGACGCAGCTCACAAACGGAGTCCCTTCTTCTGTGTCGAATTTCTCGGCCTGGCTGTTCGATGCGAACAACGCGATGGTCGTTGGCGACTATATCCTGAGAACGACGGACGGCGGGGCCAGCTGGTCAAGCCAGAACACGCCGACGAACAGCACCATGTATGACGTTACGTTTTTTAATTCGACAGACGGTGTGATAGTTGGTTACGACGGCGCGATTTTCCGCACGGCGGACGCCGGGCAGACGTGGGTCGGAGAGGCGTCAGGAACAAGAAACCTGTTGTGGGGCGTTTTTTCGTCTGGCTACCTGTCGACGTACGCGGTGGGCGAGTATGGCACAATTCTCCGCGCTTCTGATGCGCCGCCAAAAGCACCGCAGAATCTGGCCGCTTCCGGAGCTGACTTGGCCGTCAGGCTGAAATGGAACAAGAACACCGAAGGCGACTTCATGCGGTATCGCATCTACGGAGGTACCTCGCCTAATCCCACAACGAAACTCGATTCGACCACGGCGGGTAAG
>JANNUB010000250.1:0-14575 GCA_031394795.1 Ignavibacteriota bacterium
GCGTTTCCTGGTCATCGAGGTCTTCGGCCGCTACGCCGGGTTCACGGCGATGGTGCCCACGATGGCCGGGGCTGCAAACCGTTGCGTGATTCCGGAACATAAGTTCAGCATCGAGCAGCTTGCAGAATTATTGGTCCGCGACCGCAATAGGAATCCGAGCAAGTATGCAGTCGTCATCGTTTCGGAAGGGGCGATGTTCGAAAGCGGCGAAATGGTGTTTCAGGATTCGCGCACCGATGGGTACGGCCACCCGAAGTTAGGCGGCATCGGCGATCTGGTATCGCAAGAGCTTGAGAAGCTCTCACCGAAGTACAACAACGGAAAGACCCTGCACGTAATCAACCAGAAGTTAGGCTACCTTGTTCGCGGCGGCGACCCCGACGCGATTGATTCGATTGTGCCGATGGCGTACGGCAATCTCGCGCTTGATCTCATCATGGAAAAAATTCACGGCAGACTCGTCGTGCTGCGCAACGGACGCTATGACAACATGCCGCTCGATGTTGTCACAAGCTCGAAGAAACTCGTGAACGTAAAAGAGCACTACAACACCGAACGCCTCCGCCCGCATTACAAGAGTTTCGAAATGAAGCCGCTGTTTATTGTGACGGGAGATTGAGACGCTCGTCAATGTTCATTGACGACTGAGTTCGTCAGCGAACCAACAACATCCTCCTCGCCGCGCTCCTCTCCCCTACGGACAACCTGTAGAAATATGCTCCCGAGGCGTATCCGCCTTTGGAGGACTCTCCGCTCGGCAAATCACGCGCATCAAATGAAATAGTGTGTTCGCCCGAAGGAAGAACTCCGTCAACCAGTGTTGCGACTTCTCTTCCCAGCACATCAAACACCCTCAGACTTACTAATGATCCCGCAGAGCGGGAACCAATGACAAATGACATCTTCGTCGTTGGGTTGAACGGATTCGGATAATTCTGATGCAAGAAAAATCCGTGCGGCAACGAGTGAGCTTCGGCAACCTCCACCGTCCCGCTTCCGACGATTTGGAGGTCTATGTATGACGGATTCGACGGCGAGCTGAGCGCGTTCGAGTTCGTCGAGGCGAAGAACGGCACGATCTGCGCAACATCCGCGCTGAACATATCCAGCGACGAAATCTCCACGCCGATACGATGCCCGGCAGGAACAAAATGCGACAAGGCTCTGCACTCGAAGTCGAGCTGATGTGTTGCCCCGGGCGCGTTGTTGCGAACGCCGTAATTTCCCCGCGACATGAGACGCCATTCAAAACCGGAACCGCTTGGGGCGACATCGTACACTCTCACATGAGTCTGGAACTTCTGTCCATCGCTTGAAACGGAAAGATGTGCTCGCGGAATTCCCGTGACTTCAACAGCATCCGTCAGCGGCGCGGACATCAGCCGAACGGGTGTTGCCTGAAACGCGTTCCGAAAATTCGTCCCTGCGAACCGATCGTTCCACCCCATGAGCGGAGTGTAGCCCGCATCGTACTGAAGAGCAAACGGCAGCGTCGCGCTCGCGGAAGGAGGCGTTGACGACAGCGCAGTTTGCGAAACGTAGAAACGCATCGTGGTGCTCGGCTGCCACTCGCGCACGCGATGCCTCGGCCATCCGGGGCGATCATCAGAATAGAACACCATCGGAAATTCACTTTCGGCGAGCGAGAATCCCTTCAGCCAATGGTCAAACCATTCGACGATTTTTTCCAACACGAACGTTGCTTCCTGTGGCACGACCGGCTCCAGGTGCCCGTTCGTGCCAAAATACGACCAGACAGGCTGGCGGTTCGCAAGCAGCCGCGCACGCGCCTCGATGTTCGCGTTCACCGGAAACAGCGCATCCGCCCAGCCGACGGCTTGAAACACAGGAATGCGGACGCTGTCCACAAGGTGCATCAGATTACGCGCGTCGATGAACACGAGTACACTATCGAACCGGTCCTGCAGAATGAGGTTCTTGATTCTGTCGCGTTCGTTACCGAACCGAACCGAACCGAGAGTCAACTCGAAGACAAGCCACCGGCTGATACAGTTGTTCGGAACAAGGTCGCGCGCAAAATTGGGCGTGGCGATCAGCGGTGCAACGGCCTGCACGCCGGGCATCCTGTGCGCTGCCGCCATCCAGGAATGAATACCCCCTTGCGAGCCTCCCGTCACGCCAAGCTTGTTCGGGTTGATGAGCGGAGCACTCCGCAAATAGTTGATCACCTCAACCAAATCCAGGCGCTCGCGTTCCCCCATCGTCGTCGAAACCCCTTCCGATCCTCCCTGCCCGCGCACGCTGTACGCGAGGGATGCGTAACCGTACGTCGCCATCACCTGCATGAGTGCGTTCATCTGACTCTTGCTGCCACCGTAGCCGTGAATCAGCATTACGGCAGGAAAACCCCCGGATGGCGGCAAGCCGAGAGGACGAGCAATGGACGCTTCGATCCGGATGCCATCGCTCATCGTGAGCGTAACGTCCTGAATGAGTTGAGCGTGAAGCGATGAAATCCAAACTACGGTCGGAACAAGCGCGCAGAGAAATCTACGAGTCGTCATGTCAAAGTCTCCTTATACCTTACACCTTCTTCTGAATCATGGCAACGATCGCCTCGAGGTCGGATGCCTTGTTCACGAAATCGAGAGTATCGGACTCGATCACAATCAGCGGGCCTTTTTTGTACCGCTCAATCCACGACTCGTAATGGTTGTTGAGTTGTTCGAGATATTCTTTCTTGATGGATTGCTCGAAGTCGCGACCGCGCAAGGAAATCTGCTTCACCAACGTGTCAACGTTTGCGCGCAAGTAAATCAACAAGTCCGGTGCGCGAAGATATTCCGTCATCACTTCGTAGAGCGCGACGTAGTTCTCGTAATCGCGCTGCTCCATTTTCCCGATCTCATACAAATTGCGCGCAAAGATTTCCGCATCTTCATAGATTACGCGATCGAGAATGACGGAATCCGCCCCTTCGGTAATTGCTTTGTGGCTGCGGAATCTGTTCGAGAGAAAATATACTTGCAGATTGAACGACCAGCGGTGCATGTCCGCGTAGAAGTCGTCGAGATAGGGATTGTCTTCCACGGATTCAAAAAACGGTTTCCAGCCGTAGCGCAGGCTCAGGAGATGCGTGAGCGACGACTTTCCAGCGCCAATGTTGCCGGCGACTGCAATAAACACTTTTTTCTTGCGGCGAGCCTTCCGTTGCTGCTTTTCAAATCGCCGAGGTTTCTTGACGGAACGAAAAGACCGTATCATGCTCACTCATGGTTTTCGTGGAAAATTCCGAAGAGCGCCTTCAGTCCGTCCACTACGCGCGGACCCGGGCGCGAGACAATGTCCGCGTCGACCCGAAAAATCCTCTTCTGCCTGATCGCGTTGAGGTTCGCCCACTCGGGAAAGAGCGTCGTCAGATCAGGAGGAAGAACATCCGACAGGAAAATAAGCACATCGGGGTTATCCTTCAACACGGCTTCGCGGCTGTACTGAGGGTAGGCTCCCTTTGCTTTTGTCGCGGCATTCGCACCGCCCGCGCGCTCAAGAAGCTCGTGGAGAAAAGTGTTTTTGCCGACGACGATGATGGGCTGAAGCGAAACAAAGAAGAGAACGGATTTCTTTTTCTTTGACGCAACGTTCTTCACAATCGAATCAACTCGCGACTTCATTGCCTTCACCAACACATCTGCGTTTTCATTTTTATCCGTTAGCACTCCAAGCTGCTCAAGAGATTTGTATATCCCCTTAAGATTGCGCGGGTTCGTTACAAACACCGGCACGCCACAACTCGTGAGCTTCTCGAAATCATTCCGCACGTTTCCTTCCATGCTCAATAAAATCACATCGGGCTTCAGGCTGATGATTGTTTCGATGTTTGGATTGACAATGCCGCCGACTTTTTGTTTTGATTTGGCTTCTTCGGGATAGTTGCAGTAGTTCGTCACGCCAACAATTTGATTGCCCGCGCCGATGGCGAAGAGAGTTTCGGTAATGCTTGGGGCGAGAGAGATGATGCGCTGAGCGCGAGAAGGAAGAACAACAACCCGTTGTTGATCGTCAAGGATACGGACTTGACTGCTCGCGGTGCTGACAATCAAAATGAAACCGAAGAAGAGTTTCACGCGCACTATGAATTGATGCGAAAGCATGCATCAATATAGAAGCGGAGAAGAAGAGAAGCAACGAAAGGTGTTAGCGCGAGACGATATCGGCGGACCACGTCGCGACGGTCTTGGCAAGTTCCGCCATTATTTCCTCCTCGCTCTTTCCCGATTTCTTCGGGACGTGGAACGAATGGTCTGCCTCATCAATCACGAACAGCGAGACGCGCTTGCCTAACTTCTTGCAGATTGGTTTCAGCAGCGAGAGGTCGGCGAGTGAATCGCGCGTGCCTTGAAGGAAGAGCATCGGAAGCTTCACGTTGGAAAGATGTTCTGCTCTCTCGGTAGATGGCTCCCCCGCCGGATGAAGCGGGAATCCGAAGAAGACAATTCCTCGCACGCCGGGCAGCGGTTCTTCTGATGCAGCAAGCGATGTCATCCGTCCCCCCATGGACTTGCCGCCTGCGAACAACGGAAGACCATCACTCACCTCAAGTGCAAACGCGACGGCGGAGCGGACTGTTGCGAGGAGAATTGGTTTCGGGTCGGGTCTCCTCGATCCCTTTTCCGTGTAGGGAAACTGATAGCGCAGCGTGGCAATGCCGTGCAATGCAAGCTCGTGCGACATATTTTCCATGAAATGATGCCGCATATCCGCGCCCGCGCCGTGCGCGAATGCGAGAAGGCATGTCGCGTGTTGCGGTTTCAGCAGGAGGGCGCTGACGGGGCCGGCGGATTTGGTGGCTTGGAAGGCTAGGGGTTTGGGTTTTAGTAGCATTGTTCAATTCACGGATGGAAACAGAGCGGAAGCAATCTCTAGGATCGGCTCTTTACGGGTCTCTTCTTCCGAGCAACGTATTTCTCTCGTTTGTCACCCACAGCAAGTTTTGAATGGGTTTCCTGGGCAGGATAAATGAATTCAAGATTCGCGGTTGCAAACATATCAGAGTTTTCTTTGCGCAAGCGTTCCTCAGCCATCTTGCAGTATTCCGGATCGATGTCAATGCCGATACTATTTCGTCCTGCCTTCATTGCAGCAACCATTGTCGTCCCCGTCCCGCAGAAAGGGTCAATCACAGTGTCCCCCGAGAACGAAAACATTCTAACGAGTCTGTATGCAAGTTCCAGCGGGAAAGGGGCTGGATGTTCTCGAGTTGAAGCGCCGTTAACGTTCCAGAATTGTTGAAACCATTTGCCGTACTCTTCCTTAGATATCATACTGAGTTTACGTTGTCGCTCGGTTGGTTGACGGTATCCTCCCGATTTTCTCTGCATCAGAATGAACTCTATGTCATTTTTTATTATTGAGTTTGGTTCGTATGGCTTTCCAAGAAACTTAGAGCCGTTGCTAATCTCGTAGTTTGCGTTTGCAATCTTGTGCCAGATGATTGGATTGAGATTGTCGAACCCAATCTTGCGGCACGTGACAGCGATATCGGAATGCAGCGGAAAAACGACGTGGCGACCAAAGTTTCGACGAGATACGCAAACATCGCCGACGACACAGACCAAGCGTCCCCCGGGAACCAATATCCGATACATCTCCTTCCAAACTTTCGCGAGTTCGATCAAAAAATCTTCATACTCAGAGACGTGTCCAAGCTGATTTGGATTCTCATTATAACGCTTGAGGGTCCAATACGGAGGGGAAGTGACGACAAGATGAACAGATTCATCTGTTAGGAAAGGCACGTGTCTCGCATCGCCCTGAACCAGGCGATGAGTAGTTATTTCATGTTGACCGTTCTCTTTTGTTGTCATTGATTCTTTCGTAATCCGAATGCAGTTACTTGAGCAACAAGTGACTTGGCAAAAATTTCAAATGACAGATCACCCGCAGGTTCACCATAGTGACCTTTAGCTCCCCGTGACTTCTGCGACAAGAGAAAAGCGGCGACATCATAGTGCCGTTCCCGTACAAGCTTTCGACAGAATAGCTCGTACCGCTTGGCATACGATGCACCAACAAACTCCGGAAAGACCTTGAAATGCGGTTCCTGAACCTTCACGGATTTTTGAGATTCGGGACAATCTTCAAGTAAGAACAAATAGCCAAGCCATGGCTTAACAGTTTTGTTGTACGCTCCTTCACGATATGCGGTCCAAAGGTCGAGAGCGCTTCCCATAGCCTCCTCAGTACGGTTGTTAAAGTTGTTCCCAAATGATCCAACTTGGGACTTGGTTTCCAACGCTAATATGAGTTGGTTCTCGCTCACCAAAAGTAAATCCCATTCTTTCGTGGGTCGGAAGAAGCCCGGCAACTCTAAGTGCCTGTTGTGAAAAATGTCTGCCTCGTCAGCACCGACTTCGATGATAAGATCCGTAATGAGACCGATGAAGCCATCCATTTGTGCTCCCCCAGTGACCGCACTTCTTGCGCCTTGGTCCGAGTGACCGGATGTATTCTGCTTTTCGGTTTGGTTCTGACGAGTCAACCAATAGTGTGCAACCGCGTGAGCAACGTGCTTGCTCAAATTGTCGATCTTTTTCATGAGTTGAGTCTGCTTGCATTTAAGATAGGGAACGTGGGATAAGATTCCAATTCATGGTAATAACGGGATGCGACATCCGATGACAAAGGTGCAACACCGTATTGCTAAGATCAGCTTTTCCTGTCATGAATGAGCGTCTTGTAGTACTCCTTGTCCGCGACGAACAGCGTCTTCGTCACTTCAGCGTACACAATTCCATCTTCATCCTCGAAACGCGCCGAGAGGTCAATTGTGTGCTTCTTGTTTGATGCAACGGAGGAAACGATTTCTTTCAGCAGCTCGTCGGTGATAAGAAATCTCGCGTACACCGTTGTGGTGATTGGTTTCAGGAACTTCACCGTCGCCGATTTGTCCCACACAACATAGTTGCTGCCGAGAATGTTGATGAGCTGCACCATGTACACGGGGTCCAACGCGCCGTAAATGCTTCCGCCAAACACCGTGCCGACGTAGTTCTTTGTTTTCCAGGAGAGTCCGAGTCGGATGTGAATGTCGCGCCAGTCGTCCGACAAAAAGCAAATGCGCCCGCCCGTCCTCCTGTATGCAGGGAAGAAGTTGAATGCCACGCGCTTCAGGATTGACCGGAAGTTTTCTTTTCTCTCTGTTGGAAAGACCGTCTTGTTCATTTAAAGAGTTAGACTTTCGCCTGCTTCTTCATTTCAAGTCCTCTCAAAATCACATACGCAATCAACGCGAAGATGAAAAACAACAGGAGCATCCACGCAATGCTTTGCAGCGTTCCGATGATCGTCCGATACAATTCGAGTATCCATCGCTCTTGCGTCAGCTCCAAGATTGCGCCGCCTTCTTTTCCCGGAGTGATATATTTTTCCAAATCCCAAATCCTGACGCCCCCGGAAATACCAACGACGTATGTCGCAAATACAAGGTACTTGCCCCATGCGCTGAAAATATCTTCGGCAACCAATCGCTGCAGGATCTTATTGATTGGTGCCCGGAAGATTCTCGCGACGATGAAACAGACGGCAAACGCGAGAAAAAAGTTTACGACGAGCAATAGTATGAACATAGAGGCTCCTGAATTTGGTGAAGGTTTTTCGCATACCGAAGTGGGTATGCCGATCATGAAGTGTGTGGTTGGATCAAAGAACAGGGAGTTACCAACGATAAGGTACGGTGGAGTTGCAGGGAAATCAACTATTGGACGCTGAGGAATTTTTGCAGTAGGATATGCTGTGAGTAGTTCCCATCACGCAAACCCGCCGTCCACGCTTTCCATAATTGTCCAAAGGACTCCTTCGGAGACGGCGGGATTGAATGAGTTCTACTCACTTTGAGCGAGCGTGAGCCTGCCCGCCATGCTCCACCTTCTTGACCGCCATCTCTTTGGCGGTTTGGCGAGCATGAGCAGAGCCTTAACAAATGAATCAAATGTCGTGGTTGTCCCGCTTCTGGCGGGATTACTTGCCCGTTGATCTCGTCTCAGAAAAAAACGAGTCGCTCACTACACAAGAGTGAGAGTACGGACGGTGCGAGTGTCGTCCTGACGAGTTCCTTGAATCTTCCTTCGTCCTATTTTTTCTCGTTCGACTGCTCGACTGGGTTCAAGTCAAATTTGCCGGGCTGTTGTATAAGGAAGATGCTCTCAGAATCTTCAACACCACCGCTTTCATGCTTGTCTCCACCCGGAATTGAGAGGTAAGAACCAGGACCATACTTCTTACCTTTATACGTGTACGCTCCCTTGATAACCACAATCTTCGTCTCATAAGTGTGGTAATGGAGTGGTGCCTTGAAGCCTGCCGGGAACTTCGTGAATCCACCATACGCTCCCTTGGTGTTGTCACCCCACAGCATGACGCTCATAACGCCTGGAGGTCCGCCTGCAAGGGCTTCCCATTTGAGATCTTCAGCAGCCCAAAGGACCGCCTCTTTCTTCATCTTCTTTTGAGCGGAAGCCTCCGTCGCCCCTAAGAAAATTAGTCCCACAAGGACCAGTACGATGTACAATGAGAGTTTTTTCATAAAAAACCTTCCTGTTAGATTGTGATGGATAGATTAGTTGATTAGGATACAGCAGCTTGCGTAGAAAAATTATGTCTTCATGTCATAGTTGCCTCCTTTCTAAAGGGCAATTGCAACTAACGAAGAAGGGATTAAAGAAGTTTTTAAAAAGGGGGATTAGATGCACGACTGTTTGCTTACCCACAACTGTTTGATAGAAGTAAAACTGTTTGTTAACCACTCAAAGCCCCCTTTTTAAAAATTTCTTTTAATCTTTATGTTATGCGTTCGTGCTACTGCTCGTTCAAGGCACAACTGTTTGAAGTTCGCACCAAAGGTTGTTAGATGTTCTTTTATAGTTATACTCATTGCGTTCAAACTTTAATTAATGGTTGTCTGTTTGCCCTTTTAATCTTATGTTACCAGTAGTGTTTCTGTCTTTCGTCAATGTGTCTGTTATTTTACTCTGCAAGAACATTCGTGATGCTCGCTAATGTATTTTATTGATTCTATACAGAGTTCTTTTAAAACTGATAAATTGATGTCGGAAAGTTTTTTCACATAGATACAGGCTTTACTCATTTTGAATTTACCAAGGTCAGCTAAAACTAATTTACTTCTTTCTGTGTCTGAATAAACGTAAAACGTAAGTGCTGCTTTTCTCGGAGAAAATCCAAGAACTGGTGCATCTCCTTCGTGTCCGCTTGCATATTTGTAATGGTAATTTCCAAACCCGATAATGGTCGGTCCCCACATTTTAGGTTCAGAGTCAGACCACTCTTTCATCAGCTCAATCAGTCGAAAACTGTCCGCTTTTTTCTGCTCGTTGTCAACGTATGAGTTGACAAAATCTATTACGTCTTTCCCTGTGTAAGTTGTTTTTGTTTTTGCCATAATTCCGATTTTTGATTACTGTCTTAAAATCTTTTCCATCTTTTGCCACTGTCGGTTGATGTTAGCAGGTCGCCCAAGCATGACGCATAATAGTGTAAGTACGACACAACAGTGTCGTCTATCCTACCGCTACGGTACAAAGTACGACATCCTCCTTCGGCGGACAGGTATGTCGTCATTTCGTTTATGGCTTCAATAAACAATACAGTCCTGGAGATGCAACCCCGACAGGCGCGGTTGGAACAAACAACGGAGAGGTTTGCTGGCGATAAGGTACAGCGAAGAGAGGGGAGAATCAACTCTTAGAGACTCGGTCGAAAAGCAAGGACACGAAGTCACAAAGGCACGAAGGTTCACAAAGTGGGAATTTTTCTCTAGATTTTTTCTTGGTGTAGCTTAGTGTCCTTGTGACTTTTGCCGAAGGCATTCCTTCGCAAGTGTCCGCTCTGGGTTTTCGTCTGGGCTTTTAGGCATTGCGAATTTCGGTCGATGACTCGTCGAAGACCCGACCCGTCGGGACTCGTCGAGATTGCCGATTGTCCGAAGGACTCCCTCGGAGCTGATTTGCGCGTTAGCTAATCCGGTTCAATCCACGGAAACAAAATCTCAAACACCCGCTTCGAGAACAATCCTTTCGCATGACTCAACCGCATCGAGTTGAGCACAACAGAAATGCTGCTCGCGAGCATTGCAATCGCCGCCATGAACGGATTGAGATATCCGAGCACGGCGAGTATGATGCCGATGCTGTTGTAGAGATATGCCCACGCGAGGTTCTGCTTCACTGCGGCAAAACTTCGCCGGGAGATTTCGAGAGCTTCGGGGACGAGTGAGATGTCGTCGCGAAGGAGAGTAATCGTGGCGGACTCGACTGCGATTTCCGTTCCGCTGCCCATCGCGATGCCGACATCGGCTTGGGCGAGAGCGGGCGCATCGTTCACGCCGTCGCCGACCATCGCGACAGTTTGATGTTCAGCTCCGAAGGTCGAAGACTCCCGACGGGTCGGGTCATCGACGACTCGGCGAGAGTCCTTAGCGACCTGCAATTTTTTTATTGCATCAATTTTGTCGGCTGGCAGCGCTTGTGCGGTGTGCGTTTCAATTCCTGCCCGGCGCGCAACTGCGGCTGTCGTCTTTTCCATGTCACCCGAAAGAAGTCGAACCGCGACGCCGAGCTTCTTCAGGTGTGCAATTGCTTTCGTCGAAGTCGGCTTGAGTGAGTCGCCGAGAACAAAACAACTCGTGTCTCCCTCGACTCCTCTACGAGGTCGTAGACCGACAAACACAATCGTGTGTCCAAGCTCAGCCTCGCGCTCGCTGATTTCTCGCGCCGCCTGGTCTATTGCAAAGCCGGAATCACGCAAGAAGAGTTCGCTCCCCACAACAACGCGCTTCCCATCCACCATGCCGTCAATTCCTTTTCCATCTGCAATGCGAACATCCCGCGTTTCCGATAGGGGCAGACGCCTTTCCCGTGCCGCGTCGATGAGCGCTTGTGCAATCGGATGGCTGGAGGATTGCTCGAGCGACGCTGCAAGACGGAGATGTTCCTCGGACCCGCTGTTGAGAAGTGTAAACTTTCCTTCGGTCAGCGTTCCCGTCTTATCAAAAACCACCGTTGATACTTTGCCGGCAAGCTGCAGCGCCGCGCCATCCCGAATAAGAATGCCGCGCTTCGCCGCGTAGCCGACGCCCGCCGCAATCGCAAGCGGCGTCGCCATGCCGAGCGCGCACGGACATGCAATCACGAGAATCGTTATCGAGCGAAGTATCGCCGTCTCAAAACCTGCTCCGGTGACAACCAAATATGCCCCGACGGCAAACGACAACGCAATGATGGACGGAATGAAGACCCGCGCAATCCTGTCCACCGTCCGCTCCAACTCGGACTTGCTCGACAGCGCGCGCTCAACCATTTTGATGATGGACGAAAGCATCGTGTTCTCGCCGATACGCGTGGCTTCGATTACGAGAATGCCGTTCACGTTCATCGAAGAAGCGACGACCGGAGCGCCGACGTTCTTCTCGATGGGCTTCGACTCGCCGGTGAGCAGCGACTCATCCACGACAGCTCGACCCTCGACGATAACTCCATCGGCGGGAATTTTTTCTCCCGACTTCACGATGAACGTATCGCCGACATTCAGCTTCTCAATCGAAACCAATCGCTCACCTTCGGGAGCCTTCACTCTCACTTTCTTCGGCATCATCTGATACAAGCGATTGATGCTCTCCGACGTTTTGTGTTTTGCCGAAAGCTCGATGAACTTCCCGACGAGCAACAAGCCGACGAGACTTCCCGCCGTATCAAAATAAAAATGGCTGCCGCCCGTGAAGAGTGAATAGACGCTGTAGGAAAACGCCGCGACAATTCCAATCGAGAACAACAACTCCATCGTCGGCGCATTTGCGCGGAGGCTTTGCCATGCTTTGCGATGAATCGGTATCGCGCACCAGAAAACAGAAGGAATCGCAAGTCCGAACAACACCATCGGAAAGAGCGAAAGAATTTCCTGCGGCAATTCCTGGAAGTAGCCGATGTAGAGCGCGTAGCTGAAGAGCATCAGGTTCTTCATCAGGAAGAGCGCGACGCCCATTTTGATGAGCAGCGATTTGCGTTCGAACGAACTTTCTTTCGGGTCGGCGTCGCGAGACGTGGTGCCGTAGCCGAGACGCTCAATACGTTTCGTAATGTGTTCGATGGAAATCTGCTCGGGCTTATAAAAAATCTTTGCCGTATCCGATGCGTAGATGATGCGAGAATGGACAACGCCCGGCTCGCCGCCCACGACTTTTTCAATCAGCCACGAGCAGGACGAACACCACATGCCATCGACGCGAAGGACGAGTTCTTTGCAGTCCCTCAGTTGTTCGGGAGGCGGCTCGTCGTTGCGCGTCTCGTCGGCTGGCTTGCCCCCTTGGGGATTTCCAATGATGCCAAGCTTGAGACTTGTTTGATAGAGTTCGGAAGATTTGAAATCGCCTTCGAGCAAGCCGCTTTCATTGAGAAGCATGAAGACCTGGCGACAGCCGGTGCAGCAGAATTGGAATGCCTGTCCGTTCGCGTCGGTTGTGTACGGACGCTTGGGGAGTTTCAGTCCGCAGAGATTGCAGGCGATGCTCTCGTTGATAGGCAGTTGTTCTGTTATCAGTGGATCGCGAGATGAACTCATTCTCATTTTTCCTCTACGCCCTTACAGCCATTTTCTATTCGAACGACTCCAATGCAAGTCGGTGGTAGTCGAAGCAATTTCTGCCCCGACGATTGGAGTAAGAAAAGAGCGGATGGCAGCAAATGTTTCGAAAAAAGTTTCGTCGTTGTGAATTCTTGTGCGGCGTTTGAAGGCATCCCAATGACGCTGAAACGTCGCTTGTGCGCCCAAGCCGGAATTCAGAAGTTCCAGAGCAGAAGAAAATTCTGTTTGCCTTCGAGTAAACGTATTGCGAAGAGCTGTTTGAAGGACTGCTCCATCAAAATCGCGCTCACGCGCAAGAAAGACGATGTCATAGAAATCTTTCATCCGCGTGTTGAACGTGGTCAGCCTAACAATTGCCTCAAACTTTTCAGCGACAATTGTCTCCTTCGAATACGCCAGCACTTTGATGCGCTCTTTGGTGAGCAATGTTGGGTATTCCATTTGAAGCGCGCAGGGAGTAAGAACATCGCCGAAACCGACATCGAGTTGGAGCGTGTTTCTCGCGGACGAAATAGTTGCAATGAGTTTGATGCGAATCCCCGCGTACTCCGCCTGCTCTTTTATCGTTGCACTTTTCATAGAGTGTGCATGGAACACGACCCCGTCACTCAATTCCACCGAGCAAATCATTCGAACGACGCGCTCAAGTTCTTTCCTATCGGCTGGCATGTCCACGCCAAGGAAATCCATATCGCGCGTCGGTCTTGCCCTTTCAATGTTGTACGCGAGGAGGAGAAATCCTCCTTTGAGAATAAACATATTCACGAAACCTGAGTCGGCGATCCGTGCGAGAAAGCGCTCTTGCAGATAGCGAAGCAACAAAAAATTGAAATCAAGATGTTCCTTCTCAGCGATGTGTTTGAGTCGCGCCAGAACGGAAGCAGGAAGGTTGGTGACTTTCTTCTTCATCCAACAATCGCTTTGACATACTGTGCAACCATCGCGCGTACGCGGCATATCTCGGCGAACTTCATCAGCGTGCTGAGGTTCCGCTTGCGCAATCTGAGATATTCTTTAAGCCCCTCAAGAGCCAGATCTTCCCCGAGCTTGTTGCGAAATCGGAAGCAATCACACACTGTCTTTTCGGGACTGTAGATGCGTGCGACTCCAGTTTTCGACTCATGATGTTCAATGCCCGCTTTGTATTGCGCGTGCGCAAAGTAGTATGTTTGGAAAGGAGGATAATCGAGTTTCGCGGGTTTGTCCGAACGGGGAATGGCAACGCTCACCGATGTTGGCACAAACGTCGTCAAATCATGAAAGGCGAGCGCCGATGAAAGACACACGACAGCTTTCGGGATTGCCCTGCACACTTCAACGATACCGCTCATCTCATCCGATTGCAAATCGGCAATGCGATAAAGACCAGGCTTCACTTTGACAATGTCTCCTTGTTGAACAAGGATTTGAATATCGCGCGTTTGGAAACCGCTCGCTTTCATCGCCTTCATGCGAGCGTATCCTTGGTTATCCCGAAGGTATTTCACTATGGTATTCATACGGTTGAGTCCAATTCTCTGCATGTAATATACATGTGCAGAAGAAAAGAATCAACGAGAAAAACACTATTTCTTCTTCATCACGATTTCACCGTTCTCATACTTTACTTCATGAATCGGCGTGCGCTGCGCGACGATGATTGTCCAGACGAGAATCGCCATGAAGATGGCAATCGTGGCGTAGATGGCTTTTTTCATAATTCACCTTTCGTGAAACCGCTGAAGCGGTTCGCTGTTTCGTTTTTCTTTCTTGACCCACGAATTAATTCGTGGGCTAACTCCTCAATTCGAATATCGTTCCCGCGAATCAGCCCACGACTTGAGTCGTGGGAAAAAAGATTCACACGCGACAATGTTAACCGCTTCAGCGGTTTACCAGCGGCTTCGGTTCGGGCATGAAGAAGACAGTTTCTGTTTTTGTCTGTATCTCATTCATCTCAGTGTTCACCGCCGTCAGCTCGATG
>JANNUB010000260.1:0-3438 GCA_031394795.1 Ignavibacteriota bacterium
AATCACCGCTCTATGTGTCTTGCTCCCTATAATTTTTGTGTTGGTTCTTTTTTTCTTTTTTGTGACGGTTGACGGTGCGGACGTAACATCCGTGCCGGCATTATGTTTACAAAGAACGACTCTCTATCAAGAGTATCGGCAAAAAGTCAGCTCTCCTTCAAGCATGCATCCAGGTAATTGTTCAATTTCACGATTTCGCCTTCGACAACGCCCCCCATCGCTTCGGTACGCTCGCGCTCTTTGAACAAATCTTCCGTGATATTGAGTGCAGATAGAACGGCAACAGTCAGAGTAGGCTGCTCGGGTATTTTGTTGTGGATTGTCGTTATCATCTCATCGACGTATGTCGCCACACGGCGGGTGAAATCCTCACTGTCGCCTCGCAAAGGATATTCTGACCCAAAGATCTTTACTCTGATGCTTTTTCTATCCGTCATGCTGTATGCCTTTTTGTAACAGATGCTTCAACCGTCTCACGCCTCGTCCCTCCGCCAATTGCTTACAAGTACGCATTGATCTTTGTAAGCAGTGCTTTTACTTTCTCGGTAAGCTCCTCGCGCTCACCGTTTAAGAATATCGCAGTCGACTTCGACTCGCTCACCGCCGTGGCAAGTCTCTGCTCTTTTGAAGAGAGTTCCCTCCGCACCTTTGCGACTTCCTCGAGTAATTCTTCGTTTTGATTCTGAAGCAATTGCTTTTCTTCGCGCAAACGCGTTATCAACTCACCAGCCTGTTTTACCTTTTCCCACAGGGTCTGGATTTGTGATTCAATATTGGCAAGTTGGTCCACGAACAGCCTTGGTCTAGTGAATCGAAACTATGTTTGCCATCGTTCCCTCCTTGTCTCTCAACTCCGCGCCGAACTCCACTTTCACACGATATACAATATGCTGCACTTCTGATTCAATCTCCGACTCGGTCAGAGTTTTTTCCCGCGACAGCAGCTCCAGTGTAAACGCGAGACTCTTTTTTCCCGCGGGCAGATTCTCGCCCTGATACACATCGAACAACTCAACCGACTGAAGTAGTTGACTCCCGCTCACGCGAATACAGCGCTCAATTTCCTCCGCAGGCGTCGCCGCATCAAGAATGAATGCAACATCACGCCGCACCATAGGAAACCTCGGCAGAGACGTGTAACGAGATACCTTATGAGATATAAGAGACGAAAGTGTTAGCTCTCCAACGAACGTCTCGTGTTCCAAGCCAAACTTCCTGCAGACCTCATGTTTCACCTTGCCAAGGTACCCCGCTCCAGCCCCATTGATTTCAAGACAGATAGGATTATCAGCTAAAGCTTCACTCGTAGGATAATAAATATAACGCCAACTGTCAAGTTTGCAGGCGTCGAGAAGGTCGCCAATCTCCCCTTTCAGGTCATACAGAGAAACCGGCGGTGCGTTTGATCCCCAATGACGGGGTGAGCTGGTTCCCGTTAACAATAGGCAGATTCTCTCTTCTTCGAGGATGTTTCCAACAAGCTGTGGAGCCTGAGATTCCTGGAAAACATGTCCAATCTCGAATAGTTTCAGGTCGGTATTTCCATGGTTTTGGTTCACCGCCGCCGATTGCAGAAGTCCCGGCACCAGACTTGTGCGCATTCTGGACATTTCTTTCCCGAGAGGATTCATGAGCATAACGGGGGTCGCCCCGCCAAGTTTTGCCGTGTCTTCATCCTGGATCGAAATGCTGTATGCTTCATTGTAGCCGAAGCCGACAAGCAGTTCCCTAACCCTGTCGGCAAGAACTCCCTTCGTGAACGGGTGATCATAATCGCTAACGGTCCGAGTCTTGATTTCAATGTTATTGTATCCGTACACTCGAGCGACTTCTTCAATCAAATCAATCTCGCGTTCGATATCGACGCGATACGTTGGGACTTTGAAGTTGAGCGCATCTTTTGAACTATCGCGCTTCACTCCCCTTCTCTCTTTGGGAGAAGGGGTCGGGTCTACGACCTCATAGAGGGGATGAGGGCTTCTTGTAATGTCAAGCCTCTTCAAAACCTCAATCACTTCCTTTTGTGAAAGCGACGTTCCAAGAACTTGATTGCACCGACTCGTTCGAAGCGTGACAATTTTTTGTTTGATTCGTTTTGGATAAACATCAATGCGACCTTTTAACAACTCGCCGCCAGCAAGTTCACAAATCAACTGCGCCGCACGTTCAAGCGCGTACTCACTCGCATTCGGGTCAGCGCCACGTTCAAAGCGATAGGACGCGTCGGAATGAATACCCACCGCTTTTGCCGTTCGACGTATGCTTGATGGATTCCAGTAGGCGCTTTCAAGAACGATGTCAGTTGTCGCATCAGAAATTTCCGAATTCTGTCCGCCCATAATTCCTGCAATCGAAACAGGACGCTCTCCATCGCACACCATCACAGCATCGGAAGGAAGTTCATGTACCTTTCCATCCAGAGTTACAAACTTCTCTTGAACCTTGTCCGAACGGACTCCTTCGGAGAACCCTGAACCCTGAACCTCTTCTCTCTTCGCCGCTGTTCGAACAACAATCTTCTTCCCTTTCAACAAAGCGTAGTCAAACGCGTGCAACGGCTGTCCGCATTCGAGCATGACGTAGTTCGTTACGTC
Source organism: Ignavibacteriota bacterium (assembly GCA_031394795.1). Lineage (GTDB taxonomy): Bacteria > Bacteroidota > Ignavibacteria > UBA10030 > UBA6906 > CAADGV01. Next base: position 2,595 of record JANNUB010000260.1, read on the forward strand.
AACAACATTGTTTCGTGGACGAAGCCCAACTGCTCGCAACGCATTCTGCAACCACTCTGGCGATGACTCAATCTTCACGCCGCGAATCACTCTCACCGCGAAGCGTGGACAATTTAGTTTGTCCTCCACCTTCACAGAGAAGAATTTGTTGATGGAGTTCTTCCCTTCCTTCAGCTTCACCTTCGGAAGCGACGGAGTTTTTCCGACAAGAATTCCAATCTCACGAGCAACTCCGAAATGACTCAGCAAGTCCGGCCGATTCGGCGTGATGGCGATTTCGTAAATAATGTCATCAAGTCCGAGAAAAGTGGAAAATTGTTGACCGATTTTGGCTTTTGTATCGAGAACGAGAATTCCATCTTTGTCAGCACCTAAATCAAGCTCGTACTCCGAGCAAATCATTCCGAACGAATCAACGCCGCGCAGCTTTACGTTCGAAAGCGTGAACGTCCTTCGGCTCTGCTCAGGACCATTCGGGTCATGCTGATTCTTCGGGACGACCGCGCCCGCAAGTCCGACGGCAACCTTCTGCCCCGCGGCAACATTCGGCGCACCGCAAACGATTTGCAGTTGTTCCTTGCCGACATCAACTTTGCAAACGCTCAGCTTGTCAGCATTCGGATGTTTCTGCACCTCAAGCACTTTCCCGACAACGAATCCTTTGTACTTCTCGCCCAAATGTTCGAAGCCTTCGACTTCAATGCCGAGCATCGTGAGTTTTTCGCTCAACTCTTCGGGAGTGAATTTGAATTTGATGTAGTAAGTAATGCTGCAGGCACAGCGTTTGAATTAACTGTAACTTATGTACCATATTAAATGCACTTTAACTGAAAAAGGATTAAAT
>JANNUB010000297.1:0-1692 GCA_031394795.1 Ignavibacteriota bacterium
CCTCTGGGAAGCCGCAGGTGGGTTGCGCGGAAACCTCTTCGTCCACCTCAACGCGGCCTATTCGCCAGCCTGGTCTCCTGATGGAACGCAGATCGCCCTTTTTGGCACTGATGAAACGGAATTGATAGGAAGGTTTTTCAGCGTGAAGGCGAATCTGTGGCTTTCAAGGGTTGATCGAGAGGCGGCAATCCTCACGAGTCCTGGACAAGAACTAGTGCAAGTCACAGGCGGGGAGGAAATCGAATGGTCGCCGGATGGCACCACAATAGCGTTCTCCGCAGAAACTAAGGGAGGCGAGTGTGTATGGCTCATCAAGCCAGGGGACGCTGCGCCTCGGAGGGCCTGGCCGTCGCAGGTTATCTTCGCCTGGTCGCCAGACAGCAAGCAGTTGCTGATCATTGATGACCCTGACCGCTCCAGGCGCGGGGGCGAGGTCCCAAAGGTCATCACTGTGTCAGAGTCCGTGCGCTGAAGCGCGCTTCTGCGAGCCTGTCGAAGTTTTCACGTCCGACCGGTTCAACTGGGCTCAGTGTAGGCTCCGACGTCAGCCTCGTCCGCCGGTGGACGACCGGCAACGACACCCGGTCCATCAACCGCTGATATGACCACGACCCAGCCAACAGCCGCGTCCAGGCTGGTGCGGCGCCAGGTTTCACCTTAGACGCAACCGCACTGGATGGACTCTAGGAGGCGTCTGAGCCGGGCTGGGCAGTACTGGGCGGACGGGGCTGGACAGGACAGCACGAACAGTGTGAAACTCAAAAACCGATGAGGGCAACCTCGTGTGGGTTCGACTCCCTCCCTCGGCACCATCAAGCTGACAGTGTGTCGCCCCCAAGGCCGCACTTCCCCGCGGTCTCCCGACCCTCCCCTGAAGCTGGACTCTGCCTCCGCCCCGGTCGCCCGGTATAGAGTGTCCGCCGGTGACCGCGCCTGCGAGGACAACCGGGCCGTCGTTGTTACGACAGGTGTCAACGATGTGCCGCTGCCTCCTCCGGAGGACCGCATGAAGTTTGAAATGTTCCACCTGATGCCGTACCGGGACCTGCCGCAGGACTTCAATGTCAAGCACCACAGCGTCTGGGTGGATGTGCCGAGCGAGCTGTTCGACCCCGGCAAGGCGCACCGGATGTACAACGACACGCTCGATGAGCTGGAGCTTGGCGCGGCGGCCGGCTATGACGGGATCTGCGTCAACGAGCACCACAACAACGCCTACGGCATGATGCCGTCGCCGAACCTGATGCTGGCCAGCCTCGCCCGGCGGACGCAGGACGTCGCGCTCATCGTGCTCGGCAACTCGATCGCGCTGCACAACCCGCCGCTGCGCGTCGCGGAAGAGATCGCCATGCTGGACTGCATCAGCAACGGCCGCGTCGTCTCAGGGTTCCCTGTTGGCACCAGCATGGACACGGCCTTTTGCTACGGCATCAACCCGGCGACTCTCCGCGAGCGCTACCACGAGGCCGAAGAGCTGATCATCAGGGCGTGGACCGAACCGGACGTCTTCAGCTTCAACGGCAAGTTCAACCAGGTCAGGTACGTCAACATATGGCCTCGGCCAATCCAAAAGCCGCACCCGCCAGTCTGGATACCCGGCGGAGGGTCCATCGAGACCTGGGAGTGGACGCTCAGGAAAGGCTACCTGTACGCGTACCTCTCGTATCAGGGGTTCAAGCGCGGCGCGGTCGT
>JANNUB010000368.1:0-5444 GCA_031394795.1 Ignavibacteriota bacterium
AAACCGCCCACGGCTCCGGCAAGTATCACGAGTGATCGTTTCAACCAGATGTTCATCAGACTTTCTCCGTTACAAGTTCATCGTTCACTTCTCTACTCCGAACAATCGCGCAATGATGTCGTCAATATATGTTCGGGTTGCCTTCATGACAAGCTCGCTTTCGCACTCGCTTTGGAATTCGCTGCAAATCTGCTCGCTGAACTGCTTCGCTTGTTCGGCTGAGGAAGCTGTGTTGATGAGCGCCTCAGCCTCTGAGCAGTATTGCTGCAGCAACTCTTGTTGAGGGTTGCGCGTTGGATGTTTGACCATCTCTTCCATGTTACTTCACGGAAGCGACTGCTTCTTTTCCACGAGTTGAAATCTTGAATGGGGCATAGAGCGGGCAGAAGCTCATGGCGCTCGTTGCGAGGAAGATTACTGCAAATGCGCCGAGGATGATGCCGAGCGTCCCGCTAATGGTTCCGTTCAGCAACAGTACGCCCAGAACAACTGCAGCGATTGTTCGTACGATGCGGTCGGTTGTTCCCATGTTTTTTGTCATTGTGTCCTCCAAGGTGATTGTTGTGTGGGTTGCTTCGGAGCCTTTTGCTCCGATGTTGGCTTCACTCTATTCGATTCGATGCAACAGAGTGAGGGTCAGAAAAATCTGTCAGTCTGCAAAAAAATATCTCGTCAACTTACCCGTGAGGCGTTCCGTCCACGCTGTTTGCCCGCGGATTTCTCCAGAATCGCGATGTCAATCGCCTTGAACAAACGCTTGTGTGCGGAAATGGAAACGCTCGGTCCCGGCTCGCGTTTGTACAGGAGAATCGTTTTCTTGAGCGAGTCCAAATATGCCGCGCAGTCCGGGCACGCGTCCAAATGCTTTTTGATTGCGCGGCATTTCGGCGAGTTGATGTCGGCGTCCAAATTGTCGCAGATGTAATGATATGTCTTCTTGCATTTCATCGCATCACCCTTTCACGCTCATGTATGGGTCCAGCTGGTCGCGCAGGAACGCCCTTGCCCGGCGCAGCCGCGACTTCGTTGCTTCCACCGAAATACCGACAATCTTTGCAGTCTCCTCGTTCGATTGTCCTTCAACATCGCGCAGGACAAACACCACCCGATAGTCCTCCGGCAATTTCAGGATTGCTTTGTCTAGAATGTCCTGCATTTCATTTTTCAGCACGACATCCGCCGGCGTTTCGTCCCAGCGCGGAACATGATGCGCCAGCGTTCCTTCGTCCGTGACGGGCGGCTCGTCATACGACTCGAGCAATTGGTCGATCTTTCGCCGCCGCCGTTTCATCAAACAATTGTTGGTCACGATGCGATAGAGCCACGTGCTCAACTTCGAGCGCCCGTCGAACGTACCTAAGCTGTGGTACATGTTGATGAACGTGTCCTGCAGCGTCTCATCTGCCTTTGCCTTATCACGGCAGACCTTGAATGAGAATCTGAAGACGGTATCTTCGTACCGCCTTACAAGAGTTGAAAACGCCGCGGCATTGCCGGCTACAGCCTCCTTGACCAATTGTTCGTCTGATTTTCCTCGGTTCATTGATTTGATGCAACGTGGGTGGGAAAGGTGTCTGAACTAACGTAACTAATCTTGGCTTTGTGTGCAAGAACATGAAGAACCTGAAATCCGACTTAGCATCACGCAAAGTCGCAAAGCCGCAAAGTTGAATTGAAAATATATCGATGAGAGATTTCACCAAGTCGGTGAAAATGCCTGAATATCTCCCGAATCACAAATCCCGATTTTCCTCTATCCTTTGCGCCTTGTCCAAAGGACTCCTTCGGAGGCGTCTTTGCGTGAGACTTCTATATCGGATTCGAGGAGAAGTGGAGACTCCGAAAGCAACGATTGTGCTCAGGCTTTTTTTGGTCGAACTCGTCTACGACCCGCCTACGGCTCGTAGGACAGCTTGGGCACGAATCTTGAGACGAAGTGAGAGGATTGAACTCGACCGAATATGCAATTTGATGTAGTACTACAGACATTCGCCCGTCAGGAACGGCTGCGCAGTCTCGTTGAGCGGATCACGGATTTGCCCGAAGCAGAACTTCTCGACTCGCTGGTCAAGGAATTCGAGCAAGTGTGCGAGCGCTACAAGACTTTGAGTGATTTTGCCGCGGCTGCCGCGCAGCGGCCTTTGCATCTGGCTTCCGTCAATCTTGTTGTGCCGGAGATCGAATCGGGATTTCCGGAAACAAACCCGGCGGAGTCTACTGTCGAGGAGAAAGACGAACTTCGTCGCCAGCTGGTGGATGTCGAACGCCTGATCGCGTATGAAGTACGCCGGGATTGGGATGTCAGGGCGGGGGAAATTCAGGGGCGAATCACACGACTGAAAAACTCGCAGTCGGCTCTGCGCGACCAGTTATCGAATATGGAGCAACGTAGTGGCAATGACAACGGGCACGTCCCGACTTTGACGCTTGGTGACGATCTGCCATTGTATCTTTATGGTATCGCTCCAGCCGAAGAGGACAAAGTCTCCCTCGTATCCTTGAGTATTGTCGGCGGAAATGACGTCCTTGTCCTTACGCGCGGCGGGATGAAGATTTTCCTGAGCGTCGTCGCGGCAGAGCAGTTCCCGATGACGACGACCGGGATGCTCCTGCTTGGAAAACAGGAGAGCTTGCAGCTTCGATTTGCTCATGAAGAGACTGTGAACAGGCTTCGGGTTACGCAACGTATTCTTCCTTTTCAGTGCGGGACACTTGCACAAGGGGAGAGTGATCTTCTCAGCAAGCTGGGAGGGAGCAATGACGACTGGAAGGAGTTGTTGGAGTCAGTGTCGTCGTCAAAGACGGTTCCGTTAAAGACGGTTCCGTCAATGACGGTTCGTTTATTCGCGCGCGATGAGTTTGTCGGCGCATCGCTTGGGCTTAAGATGAAAGCGAAAATCGGCGTGAAGTCTCTTGAGAAGATCCTTCAACAGGAGCATTGCCTTGCAGAAATGGTACACCAAGCGCTCGGGGAAATTGCCGATGAGTCTTCACTTCACTCGATCATCAATATTGCGAATGGATTTTCGCAGGAATGGAAGCAGATCCTCGAATCTTCCTATGCCATACCCGAAAGCCGGAGCCGGGAGTTCTTTTCCCTTGTCAACGAATTGCAGCAGCGCCAGAGTTGTTCCCGATTGATGTTCGAGATTGATGGTGAAGAGAAGAGACTGAGGCTAACGCCTGAGGCTTACGACATCTCTGCCTGAATCTCGGCGCTCCGCAAATTCTCAGCGATAGAAATGACGAGCCTGTTCGGGCGGCAGCACACCTCGCAATCCTCGATGTACACCTGCCTTCGCCCACCGCTTCCATCCACGACGATCATGTTTGTCTGGAAGCAATATGCGCATATGAAAGTAGCTTGGATCTCCATGAGAAGGTACCGACTATACAGAGAAGATCGCATCGAGGTTGAAAACGAATCCCGCGAGCAGTGCCGACGAGACTGTGCCAGTCTTGTTCGCTTTGACACGTAGAACGAACAGACCACTTCTGTTCTCGAACACTTCGACTGTCTTTTCCCTTGGATCAACGATCCAATATTCCTTGACGCCGCTTGCCTCATACACATTTTTCTTATGCACGAGGTCATGATACGCGTTGGATGGTGAAAGCACTTCGACGATCAAATCCGGAGCGATGGTGATCTTCTCTGGTTGCTGCTTGAGACGTTCGTGTGAAATGAAAATGATGTCGGGCTGATATGCTTCATCCTCCAAGAAATACACATCAATTGGTGAAGAATAAACGAACCCCAACTTATGATTCAAGACAAACCCATTCAGTTGACCTCCCAATTGCATGATAATCCATTGATGAGTGGGAGTTGGCGCAGGCGAAGACATAAGTTCTCCATCAATAAGTTGAACAAGAGTCCCCTCCGGCAGTGCGTCAAAATCGGCTGTCGTTTGTCGTTTTGTTTCGACCATCATCGTCTCATCTCTTTGTTGTGACAGCATCAAAGTACCAATTCAGAGGCTGTTTGTCAATTCAGTGCCTGCGGTCGAATCGTCATCACCGGGCATTTCGCCATTCGTACAACGCGCATTGCCGTGCTTCCGAAAAGCATCTGCTCAACACCAGTGTGTCCATGTGTAGCCAGAATGATGAGGTCTACAGAATTCTCCTCCGCGTGCTTCAGGATTTCCTGGTGGGGTTTCCCCATGCGCACGACAGAGCCGGTGTTTACTCTCTCGCCAATCTCGCGGTTGATAAGGCTTTTCAATTCTTCTTCGCTTTTTGTGCGCAGTTCTTGCTCCACTCCGGGGATGATAACTTGTCCGAACCCGAGGTCTGTGGGGTAGATTGCCGGCTCGAGAACGTACATGAGCGTCAATGACGCTCCGTACTGCTCGGCCATCGGAACGGCATAGCGGAGCGCGTTCTTGGAATGTTCTGAGAAATCAATCGGAACCAAGATGTGTCGAATGGAAAGAGAAGACGCAGGGCGCGGCGGGAGTATGCTTGAGTCTTGGGTTTGCTTTCGTTTTGGAGGTCGCCGCTTTGGGGCGACGTTTCGTCGTGAGGGTGTTTTCTTCATAATCAACCTCCGTTGGTTAATCTGTGTACACGAACTTCAGCCAGCCGTGAGGATCATTTCCGTTTTTGACAACGTCGAAAAAGCTCTTCTGCAACTGCCGGGTGATGTGTCCGGGCTTGCCGGTGCCGACCGTGACTTTGTCGACAGAACGGATTGGCGTTACTTCCGCAGCTGTTCCGGTGAAGAACAACTCATCCGCGATGTACAACATCTCGCGCGGGAGATTCGTCTCTTTGACTTCGAGTCCGGCTTCTTTGCAGAGCTGGATCACCGACCCTCGTGTAACTCCCGGCAGCAACGATGAAGAAATTGGGGGTGTGAGGACCACGCCATCTTTCACGGCAAAAATGTTCTCGCCGCTTCCTTCGCTTACAAAACCGAACACGTCAAGCGCAATTGCCTCCTTGTATCCGGCCTGGATTGCCTCGACTTTCATCATGGCCGACAGGGCATAGTTGCCGCCCGTCTTCGCCATTGCTGGGAATGTGTTCGGCGCGGGGCGTGTCCACGTTGATACGCAAACATCAATGCCGTTCTCAAGTGCATCGGGTCCTAAATAGCTTCCCCATTCCCATACGGCAATGGTGACGTCAACCGGACAGCTCAAGGGATTCACTCCTACATCGCCGTAGCCGCGATAGACGATTGGGCGGATGTAGCACGCCTGCATCTTATTCGTTCGGATGGTCTCCAGAATGGCTTCTTCCAATTGCTTTTCGGTGTAGGGTATTTCCGTCTTGTATATCTTCGTTGAGTCGAAGAGGCGGAGAATGTGGCGGTCGAGGCGAAAGATCGCCGACCCTTTGGCAGTTTGGTAACACCATATTCCCTCAAACCAGCTCGATCCGTAATGAATCACATGCGAGAGCACGTGAATCGTCGCGTCGCGCCAGTTCTCCTC
>JANNUB010000435.1:0-1602 GCA_031394795.1 Ignavibacteriota bacterium
GCCTCGGCCAGTCGAACCTCCAGACTCGACAACAATCCCGACAGCCGAAGCTGCCGCAACGCCTGCTGCAACGAGGGTCTCATCATGCACGCTCCTCTTGAGTAAAGGGTTGTTCACCCAACGCTTCCTGCACAAACCGCCCGTAGTCCGCCACGGGCCGGATGATTGGATCTTCACTGGCAAACTCGAAGGTCTGCTGGACTGGCGCCTCTTTCCCCAGTTCGATCAGTTGCCGCAGGCTGCGCAGGTGATAGGCCCCGTGTCCTGTGGCCACCTCGCAGGCGCGTTCGATCTGGCTTCGTTCGTGCTGGTTCCGCAGGCTCAGCAATCCCATCAGCACCCGCACCCCTTCGATGCCGCGGCTGGCCAGCATCTGCTCGGCCCAAGCCCGCGATTTCGGGCCAATCCGATCCACCTGCTGCAGGAGCCAGTCTGCCCCTTTTTCGATGTGGCTCATCTTCTCGGGAACGATGTGGGCGTTGAGCGTGGAGAACTTCCCTGGCGGCAACTGGGCATGCACGGCGATCGGCCGCATCTTCCCGTCAAACAGCCGCACCATCCGCCCATCCCACCGCGCCCAGATCTCCTGGCCCAGATATTCTGGCGGCACCGAGTAATACGCCCCCTTCACCTGCACATGCCCATCCCGATGCACCGTCCGCAACGCCTCAGAGAAACATCCGAACCGGGCCACCGGCAACGCCAGCAGCGCCGGCTTCTCGGCTTCCGTGAATACTTTGATCACCTGCTGCCGCGTGGTGCCGTGAATCCGCGTGTCGGCCACGGTGTTCTCCCAGTGCAGCAGATGTTCGTTCTGGGCCGCCAGCGAGTTGAACTTCAACGCCTTGAGGGCATTGTTCTTGACGTACTTCACGCCATTCTCGATTTTCCCCTTGTGCCTGGGCGTATACGGTTTGGTGGGCAGCACGGCGATGCCGTAGTGCTCGGCGAACGACCGCATCTTGGGACACAGTTCCGGATCAAACCAGTCCGCCCGCGTCACCGCAGCGCGAAGGTTGTCGATGACCAGAGTTCTGGCTACGCCGCCAAAGTGAGCGAAGGCGTTCTCCAGGCAACGCAGGAACTCATCGGTCCCCTGACGCAGCACCGCCTCGCTGTACCCTTTGCGGCTGTGGCTCAGCACGATGCGGAACACCCAACTCGTCTTCCGCCGGCCAGCGGCATCGACGATCGGAGCCCCTTTGCCGAAGTCCACCTGGGCCTCGGCTCCGGCGTCGCATTCCATCCGCCGCACCGGCCGCTCGCCTCCATCCGTCAACCTGGCGATCAGCCGCCGGACACTGTAGTAGCTGCCGGGGTAGCCATGATCATCAGAGGTCAGATCCTGGTAGATCCGCTGGGCATCCAACCCCTGTTTCAGCTTCTGAATAATCACCCCACGCCACGGCCAGGCGACGCTGCGGCCGGCCGGGATATTGACCTCGGCCGACGCCAACGCAGACCCATCCGACCCGGTGGGCGCTTTGGCTGGTCTGTAGTCCGGCGATCCCGGGGCCATAGGCACGGAGCCGGCCGGACAAGTGGCTGGGGGTGAAAAAGACCGGCCGCCCGGTTCGAGGGGGGCTGGGGCGGGGGGGGGCG
>JANNUB010000477.1:0-7353 GCA_031394795.1 Ignavibacteriota bacterium
CAACTACGAATGGAAAGCCGTGAAGGTCAACATCCTCGACACGCCGGGCTACACCGATTTTACCGGCGAAGTGAAGAGCGCGTTGCGCGTTGCGGATACCGCGTTCGTTCTCGTGAAAGCTGTCGGAGGCATTGAGGTCGGAACGGAAATCGTCGGCAAGTACACCAACGAGTTTCGCAACGGCGTTGTGTTCGTCGTGAACAAGCTCGACCATGAGAATGCTGACTTCGAGAAAGTCGTTCAGCAATGTCACGACTATGTGAGTCATGAAGTTGAGGTAGTTCAGTTTCCGCTCAATCAAGGGCTTGCGTTCGATACGGTTGTTGACGTTATCAAAATGAAAGCGTTGAAGTACGAACGGGGAGGCAACGGCAAATACAAAGAGCTGGAAATTCCCGCGGAGGCGAAAGGAAAAGCCGAAACGTATCGCCGCCAGCTTCTCGATGCTGTCGCGGAGTTGGATGAAAAATTGATGGAAAAATATCTCGACAGCGGCTCGCTCTCTGATGAGGAATTGAAATCCGGTTTGCACAAAGGAATTCACGAGCGAAATCTTTTCCCGATTCTTTGTTGCTCAGCGACGCTGAATGTCGGCGTGAGCGACATTTTGGATTTCATTGTTGACGATTGTCCCTCGCCGCCGGAAATCGGCGACACGCACGCTCGCCCCGTCAACAGCGAAGGCGATGTCGTGATACATCCGGACCCGAAAGGCGAACCGTCGCTGTTTGTATTCAAAACGATTTCTGAGTCTCACGTTGGTGAGTTGTCGTTTTTTCGCGTGTATTCGGGAACAGTCACGCCGGGAATGGATTTGGTGAACGAAGCGAACGGCAAGCCCGAACGTCTCGCTCAGTTATATGTGATGAATGGAAAAGAACGAAAAGAAGCGGGCAAGTTGATGGCAGGCGATATCGGCGCGGTCGTAAAATTGAAAGATACGCACACGAACAACACATTGAGCAGTAAAAATCTCGCAGTCGTCTATGCACCGACAGTATTCCCGGAACCTGTGTATCATCTCGCCATCGTCCCGAAGGCGAAAGGCTACGAAGACAAAATCGCCACAGGACTTCACTCGCTTCATGAAGAGGACCCGACGTTCGTTTTCCGAGTTGACTCTGAGCTGCATCAAACCGTCATCAGCGGACAGGGGGAGTTGCATTTGCAAATTGTCGTGAAGCGGCTCAAGCAAAAATTTAACGTTGACGTTGATTTGGTCGAGCCGAAAATTCCGTACCGCGAAACCATCAAAGCAATCGTCAAAGACGCGGAGTACAAACATAAAAAGCAGAGCGGTGGTCACGGACAGTACGGTCACGTTCACTTGCGACTCGAACCGCGCAAACGCGGCGAAGGATTCGAGTTTCTCGACGAAATCGTCGGCGGCGTCGTGCCGGGAAGATTTGTTCCCGCGGTGGAAAAAGGAATTGTGGAGATAATGAAAGACGGCGTGCTTGCCGGCTACCCGGTCGTTGACGTCTGTGTCGCGTTGCACTACGGCTCGTATCATGACGTTGATTCTTCGGAGATGGCGTTCAAGATTGCCGCGTCGCAGGCATTCAAAAAAGGATTCATGGAAGCGAAGCCGATTCTGCTCGAGCCGATTTGCAACATCGAAGTGAAAGTTCCGGAAGATGCGATGGGTGAAGTGATGGGAGATATTTCGGGACGGCGCGGAATTATTCAAGGGATGGAAACCTCTGGGCATTATCAAGTCGTGAAAGCGCAAGTGCCGCAATCCGAGCTGCACAAGTACGCGACCGTGCTTCGCTCGAAGACGGCGGGACGCGGGGTGTTCAGCGCGAGCGTATCGCACTATGAAGAAGTGCCGCACGAGCAGGTGGAGAAGATTATCGCGGCTTCGGAGAAGGGGAAGAAGGAAGCGGAAGCGTAGCCTTGCCATGAGCATTTACCTTGATGTGTGTTGCTTATTTCGACCCTTCGACAACGAGGCTCAGGACAGAGTCCGTCTTGAGGCGGAGGCGGTTCTCGCTATCATCTCTCTTGCTACCGAGCGTGGATGGACATTGGTCGGCAGCGATGTTGTTGACCATGAAATAGACGGTCATCCCGATGAGGAAAAAAGGGTACGAGCGCGCGGGCTTGCAGCCGCATTGCAAGTAAGGGTTCCTTTGAGTAACATAATTGTGGAACGGGGAGTTGAGTTGGAAGAGTTTGGCTTCCGCACTTTTGATGCGCTTCATGTTGCATCAGCCGAAGCGGGCGAAGTGGATGTTTTGCTGACAACGGACGACCAGTTCTTGAGAAAAGGAATCGAGTACAGCAAGAAGTTATCCGTGAAAATTGAGAATCCAGTCGCATGGCTTATTAAGGAGATAACCCTATGAATGGAACAGCAACCTTGACAGAGATTCGAAAACGAGGTATTGATGCGCTGTTGCGGGAACTTGGTCCTGTCGGAATGGCGAAGTTTCTTCGGGATAGGGAACCGGGAACAGGCGACTACACGAAAGACCGACTGCATTGGCAGAAAGGAAAAACCGTAAAGGACGTCGTTCGGGAAATACGCATGAAGAAGAGAAAGCGTTTGTGAAACAATCCTGAGTTGGTGAAGGAGGTTGGCACCGATAAAAGTGCCAACCTCTTTCTTTGCTCTAAACTTTCATAAATTCTATCCGCAATCAATCTTTATGTAGATAGCATAATTTCAGACAGACCCTTCCTGCCCGCCGCAATTGCACCATGAAGGCAGGTCCGAAGGACTCCTTAGGAGCGGGCGCTTCGCTCAGGGTTGAGAATCAGGGAGAGTAAATGAAACACATGTGGTCGCCGTGGCGTTCGGCGTATATTCAAACATTCAAAGACCCGCCCAAGAAGCGGAAGTCGAAGAAAAGTATTTTCATTCGCGCGCTTGAAGAGAATAACGACGACAAGCATTTCATCGTCCATCGCGGAAAATATTGCTTCGTGATTTTGAATTTGTATCCGTACAACAGCGGTCACGTGATGATAGTGCCGTACAAACAGACGGGTCGGTTCGATGAGTTGACGCAGCCGGAGCTGAACGAGGTGATGAAGTTGTCGCGCATTTGCATCAACGCGCTGGATGCGGAGATGACACCGGAGGGTTTCAACTTCGGCGCGAACTTGGGACGCGCGAGCGGCGCGGGTGTAACCGGGCACATTCATTTTCACATTGTGCCGCGATGGAACGGCGATACGAATTTTATGCCAGTGCTCGGAAACACGAAGGTAATCTCGGAAGACATGCAGACAACGATGGTGAAGCTGCGAAAGGCGATTGCTGAAGCAGTAAAGAAATCTGCTGCGAAGAAGAAGTGAGAAGTTTCTCATTCATTATTCCTTGTTCAATATTCGATATTTACGCCAATCGCGAATATTGAGCAAGGAATATTGAATGATGACCGATGGGCGACTGATTAAACACTTTTGTGAAAATGCTGTCTAAACCTTAGACGAATGCAACTTTGAATGGAACCACTGACCGACCTCGAACTCGTTCAGCAGGTTCGAAACGGAAAACGACAAGCATTTACCGAGTTGATGCGACGATACCAACAACGTGTGTATTGGACGGCGAGACGAATTGTTGGCACGCATGAAGACGCGGACGACGTTGCACAGGAAACGTTTGTGAAAGCGTATCTTGCGCTCGGCGATTTTCGCGGCGACTCCGCGTTTTTCACCTGGCTCTATCGCATCGCGGTGAACTTGTCGCTGAACGTCGTGCGCAAACAGCAGGTGATGAACTACTTGCGCGAGAGTCCGCTGATTTCATCGGTGCTTCCCTCAAAAGATAATCCGCACGACGAGTTGGTCGCGAAAGAAACGGAATCGAAATTGCAGAGGGCAATTGCGGCGTTGCCGGAAAAACAACGTGCGGTTTTCGTCATGCGCTACCACGACGAGATGAGTTACGAAGAAATTTCCGAGGTGACGAAAACTTCGGTGGGCGGATTGAAGGCAAATTATTTTCATGCATTGAGAAAGGTTCAGGCGTTTCTAAAAGATGAAGCTCCCGTGGGAAAAGATTGATGTAACGGACGCGCAGGAACGCGACGCGGTCGACGCGGTGCGCACACTCGTCGCGGAAAACGGCAATGCAGAACCGGCGCCGTCGGCGACGTATTTCGCGAATCTCACCGTGAAGACGAACGAGACAATTGACCACGTTACAAGCGGCAAAGCGCTTTCGATTAGCTGGCTCGCGCGGGTCGCGGTGCCGGGCGTCGTCGCGATTTTGTTTTTCTTCATCGGCTTGCACTATTATAAACCGGAGATGTCGAACGGAAAGAACTCCATCGCCGAGGCGGTGAAGGTCCTGCCGCAGAGCACGGTTGATTCCATGATGGTTTCTTCGATTGTTGAAGACGGGGAGACGGTGAATTTACACTCGGACATTTTTGATGTGTCGAGCGAACAACTTGCGGAATATTTTGTCAGCTCGGAAAACGAAGCGACGTTGCTTGAGACGATTCCCGAACGGCAGTTGAATGACGTCGCTTCGATTTTGGAAACAAAGGTCACGAATCTGTAACTCTTGAACATGGAGACGACTGAAGTATGAAAAAACACTTACTCACGTTTGCGATGATTGTCATGGCATTGCAACTGCAAGCGCAACCCGAGCCGCCGATGGGCGGTCCGGGGCGCGAACGCATCGAGCGGTTTCGCAAGATGCGGCTCATCGAGCTGCTCGATTTGAAAGAGGAGCAGTCGGTGCGATTTATTGCGCGGTTCAATGAGTTCGAGAACAACCGCCGCGACCTGAACAAACAGCGCGACGAAATTCTCGACAAAATCGAACGGCTCGTGCGCAACAACGCCGACGAAAAAGAAATCGAGAAAGTATTTCCTGAAGTTGAGGCAATCGGGCGGAAGATTGGCGAAGAGCGGCTGAAATTCTTCAACAGTCTCGGCGATTTGCTTTCCGTCCAGCAACGCGCAAAACTGTTGCTCTTCGAACGGCGATTCGAAACTGAATTGCGGGACGCAGTGCGACAACGGATGAAAGAACGCCGCGGATTCGGAGACCAATGATGAACCGTTTTCTGCTTCTCTTCGTATCGTTTTGTTTTCTTACGTCGGCGCTTGCACAGCAGTCGCGCAACGAAGAATTTTCCGTACGCGTTCAAACTCGCTCAGGCGCGAAGAATGCACGCGAGCACAACACATGGACGGCAACAGTCGTTGATAAGAACGGCAGACAGCGATTTCAGCTTTCGAAGGAAATCGCGTTCGATGTTCAGTTCCCTTTTCTCTCCGTCGCCGATAATGGCGCGTGCATCGTCATAAGTTCATTTGACGGAGTCATCGAGTTCTACGGCGCAACGGGCACTCTCAGCAAAACTCTCCTGCCGTTCGGCAAACGAACCGCCGAATACGAACAGAACATCAAATGCTCGGCGGCTGGAAGCAAGGCGGCGCTTCTCTATTCATCCCCTCACGACGAACGTTCGTCCCTTCTCATGACGGATTTGGACGGCAACGAACTTTGGCGCGCAACGCTCAAAGGAAAACAAGCGGGCGAGGTTTTTCTTTCAAGCGACGCAAAGTTTGTCGCAGCAGGCTCGTACACGTTTAGCGAAAAAATTCTCCGCATGACGGAAGTGTTTGATGTTTCGGGCAAAGCGGTTCGCTCGTTTTCGTTTCTTTTCCGTCAGGCGGACATTGCCGACGATGGGCGCGTTCTGCTCGCTGAACGCGAAAAAGTGTTGTTCGCTTCTTTGTCCAACAATCACAATGGAGTTCAGTGGAATGCTGCCGGCGCGAATCAAGTCATAACCAGCGCTCGCATTGTCGGCAACTTTTCTGCAATCGTCGTTGAGACCGGAAATCTACCGAAAGGCAAACTTGTGTACCAGAACCCATCCCTTGTCGTATTCAACAAGCACGGCAAAGAAATCGCCCGCACCAAACTCAACAGTTCATCGCCGTCCCCCGCACAACTGACCATCGGACATCGGGAATTGAAACTCAGCACGCCATCAGCGCAAGGAACTCTCTCGCTCGCATCGTTGAAGTAGCCATCCAATTTTTCATGAAGGAAGATGAAATCGTCATCGAGCCGTTTACGCCCGAGCACGCGGCGTACTTCCGTACGCTTAACGAAGAATGGCTTGAGAAATATTTTCACATCGAGCCGCACGATGTGGAAGTGCTGTCCGATGCGGAGAATCAAATCATAAAACCGGGCGGTGAAATCTTTTTCGCGAAACTGAACGGCAAGGTCGTCGGCACGTGCGCCTTGATGAAGCACAGCGAACAATTATACGAGCTTGCGAAAATGGCGGTTACCGAAACGGCACAAGGAAGAGGAATCGGAAAGAACCTCGCGCTCGCAGTGATTGAAGACGCAAAACGAAAAGGCGCGAAGACGGTGTTCCTTGAATCCAACACGAAGTTGAACCCTGCCATTTCTCTCTATCGAAGTATCGGGTTTATTGAGGCGGAGTTTCCCATTCCTTCCGTGTACGAACGCGCCAACATCTTCATGCGGCTGGAACTTACGGAATGAGACTCTTCCGTCGCAGTCATCAACTCTGTAGCTCACAATCAGGAATCCCTTGCATCGGCGTTGAGCCGTTGTTGCCTTGAACCCTGAACCCCAACAACTCTACGAACTCTAAAAACTCCATAAACTCTACAAACTAAAAAATGAACCAACTCGAACAAACCCTTTCCGCCGCCGCCGACTTCGTCTGGGGCTACCCGCTTCTGATACTTCTCGTCGGCACACACATTTTTCTCACCTTCCGATTGAAATTCATTCAGCGCTACATCGGCAAAGCAATCAAGCTCTCGCTTCAGCGCGGCAGTGAAGGCGAAGGCGACGTGAGTCAATTCGGTGCGCTCACCACTGCCCTCGCCGCGACAATCGGCACGGGCAATATCGTCGGTGTTGCGACAGCCGTCGCGGCGGGCGGACCGGGTGCGGTGTTGTGGATGTGGCTCACGGGCGTGTTCGGCATCGCGACGAAATACGCGGAGGCATTGCTCTCCGTAAAATATCGCGTCAAAACAAAAGACGGCTTCATGGCTGGCGGGCCGATGTACGTCCTCGAACGCGGCATGAACGCGAAATGGCTTGGCGTTATTTTCGCCGCGCTCACCGCAGTCTCCGCGTTCGGCATCGGCAACATGGTGCAGGCAAATTCCATCTCGCAGATGGTGGAAGAAACGTTCAACATTGCGCCATGGATTTCAGGACTTGCCATGACCGTGCTAACCGCCATCGTCATTCTCGGCGGCATCAAATCCATTGCAAGAGTCTGCGAGAAGCTCGTGCCCTTCATGGCGATCTTCTACGTGATCGGCTGCTCCATCCTGCTGATCATGCACTTTGAGCGCATCCCCGACACGGTGATC
>JANNUB010000483.1:0-8526 GCA_031394795.1 Ignavibacteriota bacterium
CGACCTCTTTTTCAAGATCAACAAGAGTATTGACGTCTTCGGACGCGTGTACAAAGAAATCGCGTCGAACTATGTTGATGAAGTTGATCCCGAAAAGTTCATGGAAGCCGGCATCGAGGGAATGCTCCACACGCTCGATCCGTACACGGTGTATATTGACAAAGAAGACGGTGACGAAGTGGACCTTCTCACCAACGGACGGTATGGCGGTATCGGAGTCACCATTGGATCGCGTGAGAACCAAATCCAGATCATCAGCGTCATGGATGGTTATTCGGCGCAACGGGCGGGAATCATCCCGGGCGACCGGATTATTGAGGTCGACGGAGTGAAGGTGGGATCGAAGAAACCCGATGATGTTCGCTCGCTGACGCGCGGCGAGCCGGGAACAGAAGTCAAAGTTCTCATCGAGCGCGAAGGCGAGAAGAAGCCGCTCCTGTTTGTGCTGATTCGGGAAGAGATCAAAATCAAGAATGTCACATTTGCCGACTTGCTCCCCAACGGTATTGCGTACATTCGCCTCGAGCGTTTCTCCCGCGCCGCCGGCGATGAAGTGCGCCTGGCGATAAAAGAGGCGAAGCTGAAAGGAGAAATAAACGGCGTCGTGCTCGACCTGCGCGGCAATCCGGGCGGACTGCTTGATGCGGCAGTGGATGTCGTGAGCAAGTTCGTGCCGAAGGGAAGCTCAGTCGTCACAACGAAGGGGCGACGCAGCGAGGTGGACAAAGAGTACAAAACGGTGGAGGAGCCGCTCGTTCCCGCGGTGCCGCTTGTCGTGCTTGTTGATCGCAGCAGTGCGAGTGCGAGTGAAATTGTCGCAGGCTCGTTGCAGGATCTGGACCGCGGCTGGATCCTCGGCACGCGCAGCTTCGGCAAAGGTTTGGTGCAGACGATTCTTCCGCTCAGCTACGGTGCGCAGCTCAAGATCACGACGGCACGCTACTACATTCCGAGCGGGCGCAGCATTCAGGAAATTGATTACATGCACAAGGACAAGAACGGGGTCTTCGCAACTGTGCCCGACAGCCTGAAGCGAGTCTTCAAAACGAAAAACGGGCGCTTCGTACGAGAATACGGCGGCATCTCTCCCGACTCGACCGTGCAGGCGGAGGACGTCGGACCGATGATCAAAGAGATTCATCGCAAATCCCTCTTCTTCAAGTTTGCCAACACGTATTTTGCAGTGCACAAGAAGGAGCAGTTCACATCTGTGAACGACGCAATTCTCCATGAGCTCAAAAAATATCTTGAGGAGCAGAAATTCTCGTACAGCGAAGAAAGCGACGGCAAGTTGAAAGAGCTGCGCGCGATTGCGGAACGTTCGCATTACAGTAAAGAAGTGTTGGGCGATCTTGAATTGCTCTCGGCAGCGCTTGAGAAAGAAAAAGAGCGCGGCTTCGAGCGGTACAGGAACCAAATCGAACGAGAGCTGAACATCGAAATGCAAGCGCGCGCCAAAGGGGAGACGGGGCGCATTGCCGCGTCGCTCAAAGGCGACAAGCAGCTTGAAAACGCTCTCGACGTGCTGAAGAATCAGAAACTGTACGCGAAAAAGCTGAAGGGCTGATGGATTTTCTCGCGCTCACGCTTGCGGGATGCGTTGCCGGGTTTCTCGCGGGCTTTTTCGGCGTCGGTGGTGGAATTATTCTCGTCCCCATCCTCGTGTATTATTATCACCTCATCAACGTCGCCCCGGAAGTGGCGACCCATCTCGCGTTCGGCACGAGTCTCTTCATCGTCATCTTCGCTTCCATTCCTTCCGCTTATCAGCACAACAAAAATGGCAACGTGATCTTCAAAGCCGTCGTCGTCATCGGACTGGCGAGTGTCGTCGGATCGCTGTTCGGCGCGACTATCGCCGCGAGTTTGCGCGGCAGAGCCTTGCAGCAGATTTTCGCGTCGGTCGTTACGATTGCCGCCGCGCGTCTGCTGAGTGAACAGAAACCCCGCGCAGATGCGGCGCCGAATCTTTCTTCTCCGGGTTTGGGAGCGATCGGCGTGATTGTCGGACTCGTCTCGTCCCTCGCGGGAGTCGGCGGCGGCGTGTTTGCCATTCCGTTGACCCACTATTTCATGAAATTCCCCTTGAAGAAAGCGGTCGGCACCTCGAGCGCGACGATCGTGATTACCGCGCTCGCCTCGACACTCGCCTACGTGAGTAAAGGCTGGGAGAAAGTTGCTGCGCTCTCACCGGAGCATGCCGACTTCACACTTGGCTTCGTTGACTATGTACATTCGATTCCGATTATTCTTGGCACAATCCCGATGGCGGCGTTAGGTGCGAGCGTTGCTCACAAAACTCATGCGGACGTGCTGAGAAGGCTGTATGCGGTTTTCCTCCTCGCGATCGCGATCAAGATGTTCTTTTTTTAGAGAGGGTATGCCTCAAATCCGATATAGAATTCGCATACCTGAAAGAATAGAACGCGGATAACGCGGATTGGACGGATTTGCACGGATTTGGTTGTACTGTACGAGGGACTATCGCATCACGGAATATTTCAAAAGAAAAATCCGTATCAATATCCGTTCAATCCGCGTTCCTATCTATATCGGAAATCAACGGTATGCCCGCCTTTTGTGAAAGAAAAGTTTTTTTCATACAATTACTGATGCCAACGTCGGGGGCGTTGTAATCTCACACCGTTCTTTAGGAGGACATATGATGCGCTCACTTCTTATGGCTCTGCTCTGCATGGCAACGGCAGCGCTTGCCCAGATCAAGACGGAAGAAGTTTCCTACTCCGCCGACAGTGTCACAATGAAAGGCTACATTGCTTACGACGCGAAATTGCTGGGTAAGCGACCCGGCATTCTCGTCGTGCATGAGTGGTGGGGCCATAACGAGTACGCGCGCAAGCGTGCGCGCATGCTGGCGGAACTTGGCTACACCGCGCTTGCAGTGGACATGTACGGCGAGGGCAAGCAAGCCGCGCATCCCGATGATGCGGGAAAATTCGCGGGCGAAGTCATGAAGAACCTGGAAGTCGGCAAGACGCGATTTCTTGCGGCAATGGAGTTGTTGAAGAAGCATGAAACGGTAGACGCGGAAAACATCGGCGCAATCGGCTACTGCTTCGGTGGGGCGACGGTGCTCGCGATGGCGCGTATGGGTGTTGATGTGAAGGGCGTGGTCAGTTTTCATGGAAGTCTTGCGACGCCGGCGCGGGCGAAGGAGGGCGATGTGAAGGCGCGAGTGCTTGTCTGCCACGGCGCTGCGGACGTGTTCATTTCGAAAGAAGATGTCGATGCGCTAAAAAAGGAAATGCGCGACGCGAAAGTTGATTTCAAGTTTGTCGCGTATCCCGGCGCGAAGCACAGCTTCACCAATCCCGACGCGGATGAGAACGGCAAGAAGTTCGCCATTCCGATCGCGTACAACGCGAAAGCAGACAAGGCTTCGTGGAATGACATGAAGGCGTTTTTCAAAAAGACTTTCGCGAAGTGATTGATGTGATAGATTTCTTGATGCTCGTTGTTTGTTTGATTGAATCTTTCTAAACTGCTTTGAATGAAAACAGTGAGGACCAGATGAGCTTGCAGGAAATTGAATACGCTGTCAAACATCTCGATGAGCCTGAACAAAGGAAATTGCTTCAAGACCTTCCGCGACTCATTGATATTTCCAAAGACGACTTGGCTTGGATGAAAGTTGCCGAGCCTTCGTTCGAATTTTGGGACCACGAGGAGGATGCGATTCATGACAAACTCTCTGGCCAGGGCTTCATCGAAGTCTTCCGCGCAATCAACGCAAACTTGGACAAGATAGAAAAGAATCTTGACTCGACGTTTGTATCTCTCACCAGTTCCTCAAAAACACAGTACTGATCATAAATCCGCAATCCGCAATTCATAATGGAACTCTACGTCGGTACAAGCGGCTACAGCTACAAACAATGGAAGGGACACTTCTATCCCGAAGACATTTCCGACAAAGAGTTTCTGAAATTCTACGGAACGAAGCTCAACTCGGTCGAAATCAACAACACGTTTTATCGCCTGCCGAATGAAGCCGTGATGAAGAATTGGGCGGTGCAGGTGCCGGATGGATTTTGTTTCTCCGTCAAGGCATCTCAAAAAATCACGCACATCAAACGCTTGAACAATGTCGGCGATGAAACAGAGTATCTCTTCCGCGTTGCGCGGGCGCTCGGTGAGAAGTTAGGTGTGGTTCTCATTCAGCTTCCGCCGAATTTGAAAAAGGATTTACCGCGGCTCGAAGCGTTTCTGAAATTGCTCTCCGGCGATGTGAAAGTTGCGTTCGAGTTTCGTCATGCAAGCTGGTTCGATGATGAGGTGTTCTCATTGCTTCGCGCAAACAACTGCTCGCTCTGTATTGCCGATGTTGATGATGATGGATTACAGGTTCCGTTTGTAAGCACGGCAAACTGGGGGTACATCCGGTTGCGCCGCGAGAACTACACTCCCACGGAATTGAAAAAGTGGTTCAAAAAAGTGAACGAGCAAGACTGGGGTTCCGCGTTCATCTTCTTCAAGCATGAAGACGAAGGCATCGGTCCGAAGCTGGCGATGAAGTTCGTGAGTTTACAGAATTCGTAGATTTTGCACGGGTCGAAAACCACTCACCTATGTCTCCGCGAGTAAGAGGAAAACCGCTCCGGGTTTTGGTCAATGCTCGCGCAAAAACTGACAGTCATCCGATTTTGCTTCCGCCGAGCCCTCCTTGACTTTCACCTGCAAGAAAGATAGCTTTAGTCCAGCACCTTGCCATCGTCTACAGCAAACCCGTATAGAGAAAAAGAAAGAACTGGGGGAAAGAAAACTCAGTCTCATTGTTGCGTCACCACATCAATCTACTTTCATCACTAACAAAAGGAGGATGTATGCGAGCAATACTTTCTTTGCTTCTCGTGACCGCTACGACAGCGCTTGCGCAGATTAGCATCACCGCTGCTGATTTCTCATCGCAGCTTACTGTCGGAAACAGACTCATCAACCGCTCCGATACGCTGACCACGACAGCGAACATCGGCGCGCCAGGCGCGACAGCGAACACCTGGAATTTCGGCGCGCTGAACACGCATCGCCTGGATACGCTCCGCAGTCTCAATCCGAACGGAACACCCTTCCTCAGCCAGTTCCCCGGTTCGACGCACGCGTTGCAAACGAGCTTGACAGTTCAGGGGATAACAGCCACGCTCTTTCAATACCTCAAGCTTCAGACGAATCTCTTGAATCCCGGTGCGATGGGAAGTGGAGAGGTCTTTCCAGGAGTGACGGGAACATTGCGGCTTCGCAATGTACCCGATGCGACCGTCTTTCAATTCCCGATGATATTGAATACGACATGGACTTCGACGTACGCCGAAAGCACCATTATCGCGTTACCGCCCCCGATCCCGCCTCAGGTTTCAATTACAAATTATACGGAAACACACACCGTTGACGCGCACGGGAATCTGACACTGCCGGGCACGGTTGGCACGCATCAGGCCCTCCGCCTTCGGAACGATAGTAGATTTTCAAGCTCGACGGCGGGAAGCGGAAGGAACATCAGCTATCGGTTCTTAGCGCGGAACGGCGCATCAGTCGCAATCACTGCCGCCGATACGTTGCAGCCGGCCAGCGGAACAATCAACATCAAAAGAATATTCGCATGGAGCGGACCGATTCAAACGGATGTGCGCATAAGCGATATCGTTCCGAGCGCGTTCACTTTGATGCAGAACTATCCGAACCCGTTTAACCCATCGACGCGCATCACGTATCAGGTTGCGAGCGAGGCATTTGTTTCGATCAAAGTCTTCAACCTCGTAGGACAGGAAGTCGCAACGCTCGTGAGCGAATCGAAATCCCCGGGTACCTACGCTTTGGACTGGGCCGCGGATGGAATTCCCAGCGGCGCGTATTTCTACAAGATGCAAACAACTCGGTTCACCGCGACGCGGCGAATGATGATCGTCAAGTAAAGAGTTCCTTTTGAAACATGAGCGGGGGAAAAGAACACCCCCCGCTCGTGCCTTTCTCTCTACGAAACAATAATCGTACACAACAATTAGGAGTCCCCATGCTGAAGTGTATTCTCGTTGTGTGTTGTCTCGCCCTTTTCGCAATCGAACCTGCTGCCGCGCTGCCGAGGTTCGCAAGCCGTACCGGTGCGAAATGTCAATCGTGTCACGTCAATCCTTCCGGCGGTGGAATGCGCCAGGCGTTCGGTCAGCAATATGGACGCGAGACGCTTCCTGTGCCGACATGGAGCGAAGAGTTCGCGCTCGATGATTTTTCGACAAAGATTTCTGAAACGATCTCCGTCGGCGCAGATTTTCGGACACTGTTTTTTCTCCAGCAGCTTCCCGACACGGCAGGCGGAGGAGCGGGAACGAAGTCGAACAATGCCTTCTGGCAAATGCAAGGCGACGTCTATTTGAATTTCAAGCTTGCGAAAAAAGTGAGCATCTATCTCGATAAGGGAATCTACTCGGGGTTCGAGATATTCGGTCTGCTGAACATTCTGCCCGGCAATGGCTACATCAAAGTCGGCAGGTTCGTGCCGAATTACGGTACGAAGATAGACGATCACAGAACGTTCATTCGTGACGCGACCGGATTCAGCGCGGAGCGGGGCGGCGCGCAGTTGACTGGAGGAGAAATCGGATTCAACGCAGGCTCGGTCAATATCATGGGAGGCGTATTCAACGCTTCGGATGGATTTGGGGCGGCAACGGGGAGCAACAAAGCACTGCTCGGGAGAGTGGATGGAATTTTCAAGCTCAATGAAGATATGAGCCTTGGCGTTGGCGGCAACGCCTTTTCAAAATGGATGGCAGGCAGCGACCGGATGACGCTCTTTGGCGGCATCGGCTCGTTCAGCTATCGCGATCTGACCATCTTTGGTGAAGTTGATTGGATGAGTAGCAAAGTTTCAGGCAAAACGACCACGGGCATAGTTTCGTACGTCGAAGCGAATGTTGTAGCGACGTCGGGACTCGATTTAAAATTCGTGTATGAGTTTCTGGATCCAGACGTCGATCTCAAGACAGGTTCACTATCGCGCTACAGCGTTGGCCTCGAATTTTTCCCCATCAGCGGAGTTGAAGTGCGCCCGCTCTATCGCATCAACATGGAAGACCCTGGAAATATCTCCAACGACGAGTTCAATCTCCTCATTCATTTCTATCTATGAGAAGAGCTTATGACGACAAGAAAAATATTCCTTGCCTCCGTTTTTCTCTCCGCAATCGTTGCGGGTGTTTATAGCTGCAGGGATTTGGGTGATACACCTCCGAGAGCAGCTCTTTCCGCGAGTGTTTTCTCCGTATCGCTTGCGCCGGGAGGCACGGCAAATGTAACAATCAGCGGCGGCAATCCGCCGTACTCGATCACGAGACAGCCGAGCGCTTCGCTTGCAATTGCGACGCTCACCGGCAATGCGGACGGCACCGCGAACCTTCGTATTCAGGCGACGGCCGCGTTGGTTTCAGGAAGAGACAGTGTGAAAATGAGAGACTCTGACACACACGGAGCGATGGTTGATAACCCGTCGCATGAAGAGAACGAGATCACGATCCAGATTCTCATCAATCCGCCGTCTGGTACTGTGTTGTTCTCTACACAAGTTCAACCCATCTTCACGAATAGCTGTGCCGTGCCGACGTGCCATGTCTCCGGAGGAACCGGTCCGATGACGTTGACGACTGGCACCAGCAGGGGCAACCTGGTTGATCGGGATATGTTGAATGCGTCGTGTGGTGGGAAACGCGTTGTGGCAGGCAATGCCGGAGCGAGCGGCTTAGTGAAAAAGTTGGAGGGAAACTGCGGAGCGCGCATGCCGTTAGGCAGCCCAACTGGTCTTCCCGCCGCCGAGATTACTCTGATTCGCGACTGGATCAGTCAAGGCGCACAACCAAACTGAGTTGCAACTTTTTTGTAAGTAAGATCGTTATACCGGTCGTAAATAATTTCATACAAGTACCTTCATAAGGAGAGTAAATGAACATGCAGGTTGCCCGGATACTCATTTCGATGTTCCTGCTCGTTGTTGCCATCGCGTATACGCAGGGCAACGATGATAAGAAGAGCGTGTCGTTCAAGAAGGAAGTCTTTCCCATCATCAATGCGAAGTGCCTCCCCTGTCACGCCGAAGACAATTTCAACCCGAGCGAGCTTTCGATGGACTCCTACGAGATGCTTGCCAAAGGTGGAAAAAACGGTGCTCCGTTCAAGCCGGAAAAATCGACGGAAAGTTTGATTGTCAAGAAACTCGGCGAGAAACCTCCGTTCGGCGATCGCATGCCGCTGAACTCGAAACGGAAAATCGCCGCAGGGAAAGCCGTGTGGCTGACGCCGGAAGAACTGAGCACGATAGCTACGTGGATTGATAAAGGCGCGAAGAATAACTAACTTTTCTGTGGTCGAAATCGTCCAAGCCTCGTTCGCACTCGTGCGCGAGGCTTTTCTATTTCCATCAATCCACGTATCCTCCGAAGGAGTCCTTCGGACATCAATCCCCGCATTTCCCTCGTTCATTGAGATTCTTCGTCCTGCTTCGCGGGACTCAGTAGCGTT
>JANNUB010000425.1:0-3201 GCA_031394795.1 Ignavibacteriota bacterium
GCACATTTCTTTGCGATGATGTTCTCCCGCTACCGGTACGTTCTGAACAATCCGACCACCACTCCGAAAATCTCGGCGAGGCCCTTGGGCCGGATGACCGGATATGCCTTGTTCTCAGGTTTGAGCACGATCCGGCCCCGATCTTTGTGTAGACGCTTCAGCGTAAACTCGTTGTCGATGATGGCGACAACGATGTCGCCGACGTTAGCGGATGCGCGCTTCTCCACGACTACCAGATCGCCTTCGAGGATGCCGGCATCCACCATCGAGTCGCCCTTGACCTTGATGAGAACGGTCTTCGACGGGTTAGGGATCAAACGCTCGTCAATGGTGATAGTGTCCGGAGCGATGATGTCAGGTGCTGGCGTCGGCAGTCCGGCCTGCACGCTCTCGGTCACCGGGCGCTCGAAGAAGCGCCGCCCCGGCTTCAGGCGCCGGTCAGGCGTGCTTTCAACGAACCCCTCGGCCTTCAGACGTTGAACCAGCCCCGCTACGGATGCCTTCGAATTCAGCCCAACGAGGGTGCCGATCCTGGCGTAGGACGGCAGAACCCGGTGCCGGGCATAATAGTCTTGTAGACGGGCTAGATATTGACCATCATTTGCCATCCGGATACGATAGCGAACGATCGTTCGCTGGTCAAGAGTCCCTCGTCCACATGCAGTACATAAGGAGGGCACCGTGAACAAACCATTTTTTGCGATGAAATTGGAAGGCCCTGGCGTGAAGCCCGGGCGAATCCGGCTGGAAGATTTCCTCCGGCTGGGGCAAGAAATGCTGCGGGCTGTGGAGCGCGTGGCGCTCGTGTTACAGGGCAGCGCCGAGAGCCAGCGCGCAGGACGCCGGCCTCAGGATATTCGTGCGGCCATTTCCCTTGACGTGGTGGAGATCACGCACGGCAGTCCGTCGGCCATTATTCGCTTCGAGCGCAGCGATGCCCAACTTTCCATTCCCGATACCGATCTCGGGCTTCAGGCATTCGAGAAGTTTGTTCAAGGGCTGAGCGCTGTAACCTCGGATGGCGAGGCACACCCGATCGGCTATGACCCAGGCGTATTGCTCGCCGTCCGCGATGCGGGACGACTTTTCGATCGTGGCGTGGACCGCATCGAGTTTACGCTCAACCATCGGGCTCGGCCGCTGCGTGCGCTCTACAACCGCGACGGTTATACGCGCGTTCAACAGCGCATCATCGGACCCCAGCTCAATAAGCGGACTATCGAAGGTCGGCTGCTAATGGCAGATTTCAAGGAACGCGGATCCCGGCTGCGAGTGCATCCATCGAGCGGTGATCCAGTTATCTGTTTATTCAGCGAATCACTGCGTGATGAGGTCTATCGAAGCATTCTTCACTTCGTGCGTGTCACTGGCGAGGCCAAGGAAGACGCGGGCTCAAACAAGATCGTGAGCATTACAATCTCGGACATTGAGCGCATCGAAGCCAAAGAGGATCAGGCGATGGAGAGTCTTCCGAGTGGCGCACCCCTCCCTGGCGACTTTTGGCAGGCGATGAGCTTTGACGAGCTTGCGGCAGCGCAAGGCGTGCGCCCACTGACTGACATCGACGCACTTATCGGCGTTTGGCCAGGTGACGTAAATGACGGCTTCGAGGAATCCGTACTCAAGCTGCGACAAGCGAACGTTAAGGCCGCGTAGACGTGAGCGAGGGAAGAGTCATCGCGGATACGAACATTGTTTCGTATCTGATGAAGGGGACGGAACTCGGTCGGCGTTACAAGCCGCATCTCGCTGGAAAAATCGTCGGGATAGTTTTCGTCACCGTTGCGGAGATGCACTATGGCGCCGAAAAAAACGGCTGGGGCGAGAAGCGCCGTCTGCAGCTGGAAGAACATCTCAAGAATTTCGTTGTTCTTCCCTACAACAACGAGATTGCCAAAGTCTACGCGCGGATCGTGGTGGAACGTGAACGCATCGGCCGGCCGATCCATTGGCCGGATGCATGGATCGCAGCAACGGCTCTTTGGCACCGCATACCACTTGTAAGCCATGATGGCGACTTCGCGGACATCACCGGTCTGGACCTTATTAGAGAAAAATGACCGGAGGAACCGCGTTGATCCGGCCTTGGCACGATTGGATCGATTTAGGCAGCTCAGTCAGATTCCGAACGATGAGCACGCAAAGCCGGATTGAATGGACCGAGCAGACCTGGAACCCGACAGTGGGTTGCACGAAGGTTTCGCCTGGTTGCAAGCACTGCTATGCGGAAACCATGGCCCGGCGGCTTCAGGCCATGGGCGTTGCCGGCTACGAAAATGGTTTCCGCCTGGCGCTGATGCCCGACCGTCTTTCAGAGCCGCTGGAACGGCGCAAACCGACCGTCTATTTCGTGAACTCCATGTCCGACTTGTTCCACGAGAAAGTGCCGTTCGAATACATCCGGCGTGTATTCGAAGTCATGGCGCACGCACCGCAGCACACGTTTCAGGTGCTCACCAAGCGCGCGGAACGTATGGCTGAGTTCTGCCGTGGAATCGATGTATCGAGCAACGTCTGGCTTGGGGTGTCGGTGGAAAACAGGAAGTATGGTGTGCCGCGCATAGCGGTCCTGCGAACCATCCAGTCAGCAGTTCGATTTTTGTCCGTGGAGCCGCTGCTCGAAGATGTGGGCTCGATTGATCTGACAGGAATCCATTGGGTCATCGTCGGCGGCGAGTCAGGTCACAAGGCTCGACCTATGCGCAAGGAGTGGGTGGATAACGTCAAGCACCAGTGCGACCAGGCCGGTGTCGCGTTTTTCTTCAAGCAATGGGGCGCGTGGGGTGCGGACGGCCAAAAGCGGTCGAAGAAAGCAAACGGCCGCACCTATCGCGGCAAAATTTACGACTCGATGCCGGACGGTGTTCCCGCCATCGCCTGAGTGGTCGCTGATCACCCCCGCCAAGATCGAGTCGAGCGGTTTTCGCAGCATCCGGGTGAAATCGCTTGCGCCGAGTGCCTGAGTTAGTCTAATCTAGTCTGAACGAGTCTAAATCGATGGAGGTGCGCCATGCGCGAGATCGGGGCCTATGAGGCCAAGACCCATCTGCCAAAACTGCTCGAGCGGGTGGAGAAAGGAGAACGCTTTGTGATCACGAGACACGGCCGCGCCGTGGCCGAGCTGGGGCCGGTCGTCAAGCGGGACGAGAAGAGCATCCGGCGCGCGATCGGAGACTTGCGTTCTTTCAGGGACGAACTGGC
>JANNUB010000574.1:0-11583 GCA_031394795.1 Ignavibacteriota bacterium
CCAGCGTAGGCTCCGAGGTAATTCCACAGCGTAAAGCGCGGGTTGAACTCGAGAACGTAGTACCTGTTGTTCAACACATTTCGTTTGAAATCGATCTTCACAATGCCCTTGAAGCCAATCGTCGTGCAGATATCGATACCGAGTTTCAAGAACTCCGGCTCGTGAATCGTCTCGACATAGGCACTGCCGCCGAAGTGAATGGGACTTGTCCGAATCTTTCTCCCCACGAACGCGGCAGTAGGCTCACCCGCCGCATTGAAGTACCCGTGAAAACTGCACACACCCTCGTCCCTGCCTTCGATGAACTCCTGAGCGATTACTCCTCGCTCAATGTTCGGAAGATCTTTGATGAATTCTCTCAATTCTTCTGCAGTTGCAAACCTGTGCAGGGCGTGTTTGTACGATCCATATTTTGCTCTCATGTACGCTGTGTACCAATCTTTCATGTGTACGGGTTTGATGATACAGGGCAGCGGAATCGATGCGATATTTTTTTCGATTTCTTCACGAGAGTAGAACGCGAATGTCTTCGGTGCGGGTAATCCTTTCTCGGTCGCAAGGAGAGCGAACTTTGCTTTGTCAACCACTATTTCAGTCAGACCCGGTTCGCACATGAGGAAGCGGTACCAGCGCAGCAACTCCTCCTGATTGCGGTTGATAAAGAGAACCTCCGGATCGCTGCTCCACAGCAGCACGGGTTTGGTCGGAAATTTTTTCGAGAGGTTCACAAGCTTCTCGACATTCTCTTTGTCGTTCTCCTGATCGAATCTCTTCAGTACGACTGCTTCCGAACAATACCGTGACTTGAAGGTGATATCATCGTTCCGTTCCGAAACGACGACCGATCGCAGGCCGATTCGCGCAAGTGATCGTACGATGGGCAACGCGCCATTCTCACCGCCGAAAACCACAGGGACCGGCCGGTCCGATCCCGTATTCCGTTCAAACGTCATGCTTCTCGCATCCCAATTGTTTTTTCGGGCGATCGCAGTTTTTGAAGCCCATCGCCGATATTCGTTCGTACTCTCTCTCGTACATGATTGATCATCGCTTTGGAGAACACACTCTCCCTTTTGGCAACCTGTCTCCACAAGAATCGCTCTCTCTCCATCCGCCGCTTCCACGAATCTCTCAGCAGGATCATCTTAAATTTGTGCTCGACCATCGTGTGCCCGTTCGGATACATGAGAATGGTCCAGTTCGTCTCGTCTTCGCTGTTAAAGTAGTACTTGTATTCTTCGGGTCCGCGCATGAAGTCGTACACTTCAACGCCGCGGGGCGCAAGCTCCTTGATGGTGTAGATGTGCAGTACGCGACCCACTGAATACTTTTGCAGATCGGCACCGATGTCGTTTCCGCTGAGATAGTGAAAAAAATCCTTCCCGTATTTCAATCCGTAATTGCAGGCGACTCGTTTTCCGTCGAACGTCAGAAACGCCAGAAATAACCAACCCCGTTTGAACGCGAGTTCAGCCATGGCTCGATGAAAGGCGTTTACGCGCGGGTCGGCAAAGGCGCCCGGATAGCCGATATCGTTCCAACGCTTTTGGTGAAGCTCGATCAGGGTCATCATGGCATTCGGAATATCCCCTGGGTCGGTGACTTCGTCGAGTGCTATGCTCGAGAATGTAGATTCGACCTTTCGCTGCAGCTGCCTTAGGCGCTTGCGTTTGCTCGTCGGGAAGGATTCGAGCGTAGCTTCCCACGATTCGAGTGTTTT
Source organism: Ignavibacteriota bacterium (assembly GCA_031394795.1). Lineage (GTDB taxonomy): Bacteria > Bacteroidota > Ignavibacteria > UBA10030 > UBA6906 > CAADGV01. The sequence goes on from JANNUB010000574.1 coordinate 1,721, forward strand.
CATTCGCGGGCAAAGCTCATTGAGAAAACATCCCCCGTGGAAGCCGCGCTGCGACAGCGCATTGTTCAGCACACTGTGTGTGCGGGAACGACCCTGCATATCGACAAGATGGAGTACATCAAACAAACTGGTATTTGCCGCGAGGTAGGAAGCGAAAGCCGCGATGCATGCGGTTTCGCAGCTTCGTTCGCACACAATATTGAGATAGTCCGTAATTCCAGTGCCGATGAACTGGAGCCTTCGCACATGACCGAACATTCTGATGGTCTCCATATAGAACGGAGCGATGGCAACGACACGGTCCTCGTGTCGTAGCGTTACAATGTGCACACGCGCCGAGGAATCGTTTTCTTTGAAATGCTTCCACCACATCCGCTGCCACTCGAAGGTCTGAAAAACGGTAACGTTGGATTTCTGGACCAACGCGCTCCACTCGCTCTCCAGCGCGTCGAACTCCGCCAAGGTATCGGCAACATGCACTGTATACGCGCGCGAAACTTCAGTAACATCGTGTTGAAGGATGGATGATTCTTCAATGGTCTCGGGCATTCTCTCCACTGCTTGGTGAATTGTCATCGAGTTCGAACTGGAACTTGTTGTGTTTACCGAAAAGCTTCTTTGCATACCATTTCCCCCACGTAATGGTTCTATCGAGTCCGGAGAACTTGCTGAACAAATACGGCTCATCGTCGCGATTCTTGATGAGCAACCGGCGTATCTCAAAGAGATCCGAGTAAAAATCCAGTGGTCCTGAATGGGTTGCAAATGCACATGCATATCCTGTGATTTCAACCGCCCTTTTTACTCTCTCATCGACGTCGCCATACGGGTATGTGAAGCAACGGATATTGTGTTGGAAAATATCCTCAAGGCGTTGTTTTGATTGGAGCAGCTCTTTCTCCAGCTCCTTGTCACTCAGGGATGGCATCGAGGGATGCGAGTATGAGTGCGACGCAAACTCGATCCCCTCAGCGTGCATTTCCCGCATCTGTCCCGGTTCCATAAGATCAGCCGGCGCGATGCCTTTCTTCTGATCCCAAACATTGCTTCGCAGCTTTGGATCTGCAACCATCGAGATGGTTGCGCGGAACCCAACTTCTTTGAGCACAGGCAACGCATGCTCATAGTTGTTCACATAGCCGTCATCGAATGTGATCAGTACCGGCTTTTTTCCCGCACGCGAAAGATTTCGCTTCAGAAGCTCATCGACCGAAGGTGTATAGAATCCATTCTTCGCAAGATATTGAAGCTGACGACGCAGAACATTCTTCCCGACGATAAAATCAGACGGGACAAATGTTCCCTCAGCGCATACTTGATGGTACATCAATACTGGTACTGTTTCCATAGAGGTTTCCCCCTCCCCAGGCACTCTAATAGGCGAGCTGTCCCTTATTGTCGGGAGGGTCGACAAAAGACGGTGGAAGAGTTCATGACAATTGGTTTGAAATACTCTTTCTAAACGGCTTCAGCCTGAACGGCTTCGGATATCGGTTCTCCGGTTTTCATCATGCGAATGAACTCATTAAACAAATAGTCGCTGTCATGTGGGCCCGGCGATGCCTCCGGATGATATTGCACCGAGAACACAGGGAGCTTCTTATGTCTGAATCCTTCATTCGTTCTATCGTTCAAATTGATATGCGTAACTTCCAGTGTGTCTTTGTCGAGTGTCTCCGGGTCAACGGCAAAGCCGTGGTTCTGCGACGTGATTTCGATCTTCTGAGTCAGAAGATTTTTCACGGGATGATTGCCACCCCTATGTCCGAATTTCAGTTTGAACGTTTTCGCATTGAATGCAAGTGCAAGCAGTTGATGGCCGAGGCAAATCCCGAAGATTGGTCTCTTGCCGATAAGCTTCTTCAGATTCTCAATCGCCTTTTTGACTGCCGCAGGATCCCCAGGCCCGTTTGATACGAAGATCCCATCAGGATTCATGCTCAAAAGTTCTTCCGCCGGGTACAGCGCGGGCACGACCGTAACATCGCAGCCATAGCTCGTGAGCCGTCGCATGATGTTCTGCTTGATTCCGCAATCATAGGCAACGACCTTGAGGCGTTTGCCATTAGCGGCGCCGTCCGTGAGCGGCTTCAACATGAAAGGCGTCCGGTCAACGTCATCCCATTTGTACGGCTCCTTGCAGGAGACGACATGTGTAAGGTCAAGGCCGGCCATTTCGGGTGAGCCTTGGACCTTCATCAGCAGCCGTTTGTCGTCCATGTCGGTCGTCGACAAGATGCCGCGCATGGCTCCAAATGTCCGCAGCATCTTTGTAATCATGCGCGTATCCAATCCTTGCACCGCGACAATGTTCGATCTCTTCAGCCAGGAGCCTAAACTCTCGGACGAGCGAAAGTTGCTGGGGAAATCGGAGTATTCCTTGACGATCACGCCGGCCACCTGCGGCTTCGGCGACTCGACATCATCGGCATTAATGCCGTAGTTGCCGATGAGCGGGTAGGTCATCGTCACGATTTGACCTGTGTACGAGGGGTCCGTGAAAATCTCTTGGTAACCCGACATGCTGGTGTTGAACACAACTTCGCCGGTTGTTTCTCCTTCGGCGCCGAATGCCTCCCCTGTGAGGATCGTACTGTTTTCGAGGACGAGTTTTGCTTTCATCATCCGCCAATATAGGAAAGTCCGTGAAGTGATACAAGAATCAATATCACAAGATTATGGGATCCTGATTGATGTTTGGAGATGGGTGCCGAAGTAAAGAAACTCAATAGGTATTCCGATAGTACTAACACGGTGCTTTGATTCAAGCGCCGCTGGTTTAATTTTTCAGGAGCAACCATGTCTGTATCGGGGTCTTCGAGTTCTTCCAGCTCTGCACTCAGCACGCTCACGAATGCTAACGCTGGGGAGTTGCAGCAGACAATTGCAGCAAAGATTCTGCGTCAGCAAATGGATCACGAGGCTTCGTTGGTTGCACAATTGATGGAAGCGGGTAACCGTCTTGCAGAAGCAACCAGCGTTGGTTTACGTGTTGATTTCAGAGCGTGACTCTGGAATGAGTCGAGGGTGAGGCAGTTCGCATGGAGGCGGCTGCCTTTTTTTTGTTGCAGATTCTCGATCCATTCAGTAGCTTGTCTTGTCACTACTTCGCACATGAAAACACAATTTCTGTTCTTCACTCTTTTGCTGGCGCTTTCGTTCAGCGAATCCTCTGCCCAACTCAAGTGGCGGCGACTTCCTTCAGCTCCATTTCTTAGCTCGTCTCGTCAAGATGACTGTTGGTTCGTGAACGAGCGCCTTGGGTGGGTCGTGAACGGTACAGGGCAAATCTGGAAAACGGCCGATGGCGGTGGGACCTGGACGAAACAATTCGATCAGAATCTTCCGACAAACAAAGTGTACTTCCGCTGTGTCACTTTTGCCGATTCGTTGCGCGGTTGGGCGTGCAACCTCGGCACCGAGGAATTCGGCGGCGCGGTTGATACGAATATCATCTATCAGACAACCAACAGCGGAGCGTCCTGGTTTCCAAATAATAACTTCTTCCCGCAAAAGCCACGAGGGATTTGCGCCATCCAAGCCGTCGGCGATTCGTGTGTGTATGGAGTTGGGCGCGTGCGCGGACCGGCGCGTTTTCTTCGCAGCACGGATCGCGGCAACACCTGGGAAGTGCGCGACATGAGCGGCTTCGTGATGGGCCTACTTGATGTGTATTTTTGGACGAGAGATTCCGGTATCGTCGCCGGGCACACAGGGCCGTTGAACGAGAGTTCGAGCGGCAGAATTCTGTTTACGTCGGACCGTGGGACGACATGGCGAACACAATTCACCTCAAGCCGCATCGGTGAGTGGTGCTGGAAGATCAACTTTCCATCGCGACGAGTCGGTTATGTTTCGCTCCAACGCAATAGCGGTTCACCAACGTACGTTCTGAAGACAACGAATGGCGGGCTCACGTGGACGGAAAAACTTCTTTCAACCGGGAACTACTATGTTCAGGGCATCGGCTTTGCGAGTGAAACTATCGGCTGGGTTGGCGGCAACAGCATGCAACCGACGTGGAAAACCACAAACGGCGGCGACTCATGGTTCCCCGACACATTTGGCGTTCGAGTAAACCGTTTTCGAATGCTGAATGACTCAGTGGGTTTCTCGACTGGGCAAGGAGTTTACAAGTATTCAAACGCTCTGCCAACCAATGTGAACGAAGATGTACCCCCACCGATTGCGGGCTCCTTCGTTCTCCTCAGTGTGTATCCCAATCCCTTCAATCCCACAACGACAATCGAATATTCCCTTCTCGTCGGCGCTGACGATCCCGCAACGCCACTGTATCTTCGGCTAAGGATGTTCGACATGCTCGGAAAAGAAGTCGCGACGCTGCTCGACGAACCGAAGCGCGCCGGCACCTATGCTCTTCAATTCGATGGTTCAAAACTCTCGAGTGGAGTTTATCTTCTTACACTTGACGCAACAAAGGCGTACGACAATGCTCCAATGTTGAACGGAAATTACGTTGCTACAAAAAAAATGCTCCTGCTTCGGTGACGTCGCCTCGTAACATGAGCTGAAGTGTCGGCGCACCACTCCACATCAGTTCCGTAACGACTCGAATGCGGACGTTCATTCCCTGGTCGTTTCCGTTCCACCGAGCCATGGAAGTGATTGAAAGAAATCCGATTTGACCATTCGCTTCGTAGAATGAGAGTGAACCCTCAGCGGGTCCCATTTCATAATTTCGTTTCTGTAAGGCTCAAATCCATGAAAGAACAAAACGACACCATTTTGTTGATTGCCGACATCAGCGGCTTTACGCGCTTCATGAAGTATCAGTCAATCTCCATCAGTCACTCAAAACAAATCGCGGTGAAACTACTCAAAGCCATCATGCAGGCATCAAAGCCGCCGCTGAAGGTTGCCGAGCTTGAGGGAGATGCAGTGTTCTTTTATGCGCGTGCCAATGGAAAGGAGCTGTCCGCAGTAGCGACGCAGGTGAAGGCGCAAATCGCCGGACTGTTCGAAGCATTCAATCGAGAATTGGGTTCCATCAATGCACTGCGAACGTGCAGTTGCGATGCATGCCATCAAGCGACGAATCTCCAATTGAAGCAAGTGGTGCATGCCGGGAAATGCGAGCTGGAAAAGATCGAGCGATTTGAAAAACTTTTTGGGCTTGATGTCATCATTGTTCATCGCATGTTGAAGAATTCCCTCCCCGCAACTGAGTATCTGATGATGACGCGAACCGTGTATGACTACATCGGAGATTTTTTTGGTATTCTTCCCGAACGTCACAACGAGAGTTTTGAGGGAGTCGGAGAAATTGAGACGCTTGTTTTCTATCCACAACAATTTCCACAGGAGTTGTTTGCACCAACTCACGCAGCATCATCGCTCGGAAAGAAAATTCGGTGGCGCTTTGAATTGACGAAAAATACGACGAAGGAGTGGTTCGGCTTGTCGAAGTTGAAGGGGTCATTCAAGAGCGTGCCGGCATAGCCGTCACAGTCTGCAACATATGATGGGAGGAAGGCAGTTTGAATTTCGCGCCTCTCCCCGGAGGAGGCGCGATTTGTCTGAGCGCCAACATTTTTTTCAGCCCCCCTTGCAGCAAAACATGTCGAACGATTGCAACGCTGGAGTTGGGCGGAACGTCCTGCCGAGTCATTGAGGGAGAACGCCAGAGTTTTCAATCAGTCTCATGACCTGGTCACCGACCAAGCGATGTCCTGCTGCTGACCAGTGAGCATCCGTTTTGTAATACAATTCAGGATTATCTTTCCTGTGTGGCGGATGGTAAAAGGGGACGTTGTAGCTCTCTGTGATCTTTTTGAGTTGGTCTGACCGGCCGCCGAGATACGAGGCATAAACAACGATGATGTGCCAATTTTCACGTTTGCAAAGATCCAGGATTTCGCCTACGATTCGATGAGTAAGGTGATCGCTTTCCTTGGTGTCGGATTTTGATAACCAATCAGTTCCCGCTTGAACGCGATCAGACCAGTATGCTTCGCGAGCCAATGCAAAAAGATAAGAGTAGGATAAGCCCGGTACAGACTCGATGATATTGCGAATCTTAAGCATGAAAGGTGGACCAGGTATAGCGAGATCGACAACCTTGTCGCTCTTATCGAGCGCATACATTCCTTCATAAAGGTCGTCATGGAAATCGTTCTCCATTACCTGTAGAACGACAAGCCGCGGATTGTAATGCCGACCTTCCTTTTGGAGGAACTTGAGAGGCTGGCTTTGGCCATAGCCACCCGATCCGGCATTGAGAACAGGAATCGAATCAGAACCGTAACGGCTATCAAGCTTCTGTCGGATGAGAGCAGGAAATTCTTCACCATCAGTCACACCGTAGCCTTCGGTGAAGGAATCGCCTAGAAAGAGGATACCGCGTTCGGGGAACTTCTTTAGCTCCGGCCCTCTGAAGCCCAGGGAGTTTGTTGTAAGCTGAAATGAGAATTCCGGTGTGATACGCGTGCCCGTGAAGTTCTTCTTGTGTCTCTTGCCATACGTAGAGTCGTAGTCGGTGAAACCGGGTCCAACATTGCGGGGATGGGCAAACACCCGTACAAATACCTCTCCGAGAACAAGTGCAAACGCGACACTTGACAAAAACAAGAGCACTGTTTTTTTCATTGGGCTTTCTCACATTGGTTGTAGATCAATCAGGCGAACAGCCATCTCGGCAAGGAATAAAGCGAAGACCAAACTTAAACCAGCGAGCGCGAAGGTTCTCTTGGAAGGCTCATCCCCTTTTTGAAATGGTGTACCATGAAGCAACTCGAAAAAGATACAGAACAAGGCCGATAGTTGCAACTTCACTAAGTACTTTAATCTCAGTCATGTAGAGAATCTGTGAACGGGGTCACCGTGGGGCCAGCCTTTTGTCAATGGAGGAATTTGTCGTAGAACAACTTCAACATAGTGATGAAAACGACAACCATGATGAACGGACGTATGAATGCCGCCCCTTTGCTAACCACCAACCGTGACCCGATTTGAGCGCCTGCGATTTGTCCCGCCGCCATGCTGATCGCGTAGAGTGGAAGAACGTTTCCACCGACTGCAAACACTGCGAGTGAGACAATGTTGCTTGTGAAATTCATCAGCTTTGTGTACCCTGTTGCGCGCGCGAGGTTGAAACCGCGAAGAAGAACAAGCGCGAATGCCCAGAAGGTCCCAACCCCCGGACCAAAGAAACCATCGTAGAATCCGAGCGTCGTCCCGATAAGCAAATAGAAGGATGTGTTGGAGAGTTTTGACTGAGAATCACGCTCTCCGAGTTTCGGAGTGAAGACCGCGTAGATCAGAACGCCGACCAAAAGAAACGGAATGATTCTTCCAAGTGCGTCTGAGTGAATCTGCTGAACAGCCCACGCGCCGAGTGCCGCGCCGGCAAGCGTGCAAAGAACGCCGAACCGCGCGTCGCCGTTCAATGAAATGTTTTTCTTCCGGATGTGATATGCTGTCGCGGTGAAACTTCCGAAGCTTGATTGGAATTTGTTCGTGCCGAGCGCTGCCTGGGGCGGCAAGCCGAGCGCGAGCAGCGTCGTGAGCGTGATCAATCCGCCTCCGCCGGCGATTGAATCAATCAATCCTCCAAATGCGCCGGCAAGGAAGAGAAGTGGTATTGACCAAAGAGAGTCGTGCATGAGTTGCGAGCGTCAATGTAGATATTATTGGTATCAGAAAAACTATTCCAATCGGTGGTTCGATGCTCTTGGTGACGGTCATTTTCGGAAATCGGAGAATCCCTTTCTCTCTTCGACCAATCTTCGTACCTTATGCCCAGAATCCCATGAGATCCAAAAACTTACAGCTCACGACCCAACTTGCCTTTGTCATCGTCTGCCTCGTATGGGGCTCGACGTGGCTTGCCATCAAGATCGGATTGTCAAGCGTGCCGCCATTGCTTTCAATTGTCCTGCGCTTTTCGATTGCCGTTGCCGTCGTTTTTCCAATTGTGAGAATCCAAAAGATCGAGATTCCACGAACACGCGAAGCAAAACGGCTTTATATCAATCTGATCATCTTCGCTTTCACTATTCCGTTTGCGCTTATCTACTGGGCGGAACAGTACATTTCGAGCGGCTTGACGAGCATTCTCTTTACAACATATCCTTTTTGGGTTGCGATCTTTTCTCAAATGATGCTTCCGGGGGAGCCGCTCAACGCATTCAAAATCGTCGGAATCGTCCTCGGGTTTGTCGGGACAACGATCATCTTTGCCGGCGATCTCAACCTGCTGGATCGGAGCAACATGCTTGCGATGTTCGCTGTTACGGTTTGCCCGCTTATGCAGGCGTACTCGCTTGTGGTGACAAAAAAATGGGGTCAGCCGATCCATCCCTTCGTGTTCAACCTTGTCGGCATGGGCGGGAGCATACTTCCTCTTCTCGCCGCAAGTCTCTTGTTTGAAAGCTACTCGAATGTTGAATGGAATGGCGCCGCCATCGGTTCAATTCTGTATCTTGGAATCATAGGCTCCGTGGTCGTGTTTGCAGCGTATTATTGGTTGTTGAAGAGAATCGAGGCGGTGTATCTTTCGCTGGTAAGTTTTGTTACACCGATCATTTCAGTCATCCTCGGAACGGTTTTTCTTCACGAGTCTTTTGAGAGAACGGCGTTGGTTGGTGCGGCGTTTGTTCTCGCGGGGATCCTGGTCGCTCATGGTAGGTACTTCTACAGGAGGGGGAGTGAGGCTATCGAGTAAGAAATTCGTGCTCGCGTTTTCTTTGATGGGACTGACGTGTCGGTGTATTTCAGTTTCTCAGGATTTCGAATTTGAAAAACAGGGGAGGTACGCTCTCAACGATCTGTCTCATCTTCCTCACGCGCAGCGCTTTTCTCCCTTCTCATACGAAGGTCCTCAACCATTCGATGTGCTTCAGTATAAGCTCGATGTTTCACTCGCAATGGCTCATGACGGATTCCACGGAACAATGGTAATAACACTGCGTCTGAAAGAAAGTGTGGATTCCCTCAGGCTGAATGCTGTCGGACTCTCGCTTGATACGATGAGCGTGGATGGATTGCAGAAAAATTTCGCGCTGCGTCCTGCCACGGAATCCTTCACGATTTTTCTCGGAGCGATCCGAAACGCCGGCGATACACTTCGTGTAGAAATCGCGTACAGAAGAATTCAAGGCTTCCCGCGTCCAAGCTCGCGGCAAGGTTACTATTTTTTCCGCGACACCATCGGACTTCCGTCGAACTTAGGCTACACATTCAGCGAGCCGTACGACGCGAGATTCTGGATGCCATGTTACGATCAGCCATGGGACAAGGCGCAGTGCGATGTGAACATCACCGCGCCGAGCGGTTATGTGGCTGCTTCGAACGGAACACTTCTCGGCACGACGAATAATGGCAATGGAACAATCACCTGGCGGTGGCGCGAACGAAATCCCATCGCGACATACCTGATGTGTCTCACCGTTTCTCAGTTTGCGATATCCTCACTGCCGTATGTGAAATCAACAGGCGATACAATTCCGGTTCAGTTTTTTTCCTGGCGGACATTTAGGTCCGGCGGCAACACATTTGCCGATTCCGCGAACTTCGCTCCGTTTCTTCCTCGCGTGCGCGAGATGATTCAAACGTTCAGCATTCCGTTCGGCGAATATCCGTTCGACAAGTACGGGATGGCGACCATTGTTCCCTTTGGCTATCTCGGAATGGAACATCAAACGATGTCAACAATCAATCGTTACTATGCGACAAGCGAGTGGGTCGCCTCACACGAGCTTGGTCATCAATGGTGGGGCGACAACGTTACGTGCGGCACGTGGGCGGACATCTGGCTCAACGAAGGTTTCGCGACCTATAGCGAGGCACTTTGGAAGGAACACATCGGCGGGTTCCCGGAATTGAAGCGCTACATGCTCGACACG
>JANNUB010000613.1:0-15542 GCA_031394795.1 Ignavibacteriota bacterium
GCTAGAAACACTATTCGGATCAGGAGTACCATCAGGCAAAAGGTTAACCTTTACCCCAAAACCCCTGAACTTATCAGCCAAACCCTTCGAGTCAGCCTTCATCTGCTTGCTCGCGCCCCATCCATCGAGTTTGGGCAGTCCAAGATCCGTGAGCACGAGGTCGATTCTGGAGTGATGCTGTTTGAATAGTGCCACAGCCTCCTCGCCTTCGCTGGCAATCAGAAGATTATAGCCTTTTGATTCGAGGAGGGACTGGACAAGATCGCGCAATGCATCTTCATCTTCGACGAGGAGAATTGTCTCGTTACCGCCCGGCACGCCGTCCTCTTGCAATTCGTCGCCTGATTCCGAAAGTGCCGGGAAAAGTGGAATCGGGAAGTGCAGCTTGAAAGCTGCTCCCTTGCCCGGTTCCGAAATGACGTCAATGATGCCGTGATGTGAATTGGCGATGCCGTACACGACCGCGAGTCCAAGCCCTGTTCCTTTGGAGTGATCCTTTGTCGAGAAAAACGGCTCGAAGATTTTGCCGCGCGTTTCCTCGTCCATTCCTATGCCCGTATCGGATATGCTGACACAGGCGTAGCGTTCCGCGTGGGCGCCGGCGAAGCGTTGGCGGAGATCTGCACCAGCAACGGTTTCCGTTTTCAGTGTCAGTGTTCCTCCCGACGGCATCGCGTCCCGCGCGTTCACGCAGAGGTTGAGAATGGCCTGATGGATGTTGTTCGCATCGCCAATGATCGGCGGGAGGCTGGGATCGGTGTCAACTTCAAACGTGATATTGCGGGGAAAGGTTTCCATGAGCAGTTTCCCAAGCTCGTCAACCACGGAGTTGATGTTCATCTCCTTGAACTGTATCTCGGTTTTCCGCGCGAACGTCAGAAGCTGTTTGACGAGGCTTGCGCCTCGATTCGCCGCCGTCTGAATTGCCTGGGCATATCGTAACGTTGCAGGTTCGTTACTCGCTCCGAGACGATCGGAATATCCAAGAATAATACCGAGAAGATTGTTGAAGTCATGGGCAATGCCTCCCGCAAGCCTGCCTAACCCCTCGATCTTAGCAGTTTCCTGGACCTGCTGTTCGAGGGCTTTGTGTGCCGTGTTATCAAAGACGTAACCCTTCACGCCTATGAGGTTGTTCTCGTTGCCAAACAACTCGTTGTCAAACAACTCGTTGTCGAACAACCCGTTGTCGAACAACCCGATGAGGTTCTCGATGACATGCACCGGCTTTCCGTCGCGCCTTCTCCCGACCGCTTCATGGTATTCGATCTTCCTGCGCTCCCGCAGAGTCGCGACCACTTGTTTGAAGGAATGCTCGTCGGTGAAGAGCGCATTCAGGTTGCTATACGTTGCGGCTTCTACCGAGTCGAAGCCGAACATAGCGGCGAACGCCGGGTTGCATGCGAGGATGGAACCGTCTGTGCTCGCGATGAAATCGCCCGTCAGGTCCTCTTCAAAAAACTTCCTATATCGCTCCTCGCTCTCACGCAGCGCATCTTCGATATGTTTGCGTCCCGTGATGTCGAGGAACGTCTGCACAATTCCCGTAGCCTCGCCGTTCGAAATGTCCTTAAGAGGAACAGCCGAGAATACTCCCCACGAGATTCCTCCGTCGGGCCTCCGTATTCCCATGGTGACGGGGCCTTGCTCTTCGCCCGTCTTCAAGCATTTGGCCGCGGGAGAATCGTCGTAATCAACCGCGCTCCCATCCTCCCACAACGTTCTTCCCGCGAAATCCATGAGCGTCTGTTTAAAGAAATCCAGGGCGGAACATCCACAGAACCGTTGGGCTTGGAGATTTGCCTGGAGGATCTTTCCCTCGCGATCCACCTCGATGATGCCGGCGGGGACGGCTTCGAGGATACCGTGGGTCAGTTCTTCGCTGTGCCGAAGTTCTTCTTCAAACTTCTTGCGATCGGTAATATCCACCGCGGTTCCCATCAGCACGTTGTCGCCCTTCAGTTCGATGACGCTTGGCGCAACGTCAAGCCACCGCACTTCTCCTTGCTTGGTGAGAATTTTAAGCTCGTAGCGTGACGGGATTTCTTTGCCTAGATGGCGGGCAATTGCCCGTTGGCGCACTATTTCATGATGGTCGGGATGGACGATGGAGGTGAAACGCATATTGCGCAGCTCCTCCTTCGTGTAGCCGGTGATGCTCTCCATGGCATGATTGACGTATGGGAACTGGCGGTCGTGGTAGAAAAAAATTGCCGCGGTGGTTGTCTCGGTCAGCGCGCGCAGCGTTGCTTCGCTTTCGCGTAACGCATCTTCCATCTTCTTTCGAGACGTGATGTCGAGGAACGTGACGACTGCCCCGTTCGTTTTTCCTGTGTCGCTCACCAACGGCACAACGGTGAACACAGCCCATGTCATGGTCTCGTCGAGCCGGCGTATGCCCATGGTAACAGGACCTTGTGTCGTTGCCGTTTGCAGGCACTTCACGACGGGAAAGTCGTCGAAGGGACACTCGCTACCGTCTTCCCAGAATTTTCGATGCACGAAATCATGAACCGTGAATTTCGAAAGCTCGCTGTTCGGCAAGCCGTAAAAACGCTCCGCCTCGGCATTCGCCTGAATGATCCGGCCTTCTTTGGACACGACCAACACGCCGGTTTGCGACGCTTCAAGAATACGCGCTTTCAGTTCCTCGCTGCTGCGAATTTGCTCTTCAAGTTGTTTACGTTTGGTGATGTCTTCGCACACCATCAGCACCATCGGGTTTCCCTGCGGATCGCTGACGAGCTGGGCGACTTCGCTTACGTGAATGATACTGCCGTTCTTATGAATCTTGCGCAGTTCCCACGAGTGCGTTGCCTCGTTGCCATTGAGACATACTTCAAAATTCTTCGCGAGTTTTTCCTTGTCGTCTTCATGGAACACCCTGAACACTGGTGCGCCGACGAGTTCTTCCTTCCCGTAGCCGAGTTGTTGCACGGCGGCTTCATTCACAAATTGAACGATTCCGTTTTGGTCAACGCTGAAGCACATGAGCGGGTTATGGTCGTACAGTGCGCGGAAGCGTTTCTCGCTGTTGCGTAATTTCTCTTCGGCAATTTCCCGCTCGGTGATGTCAAGAATAGTGCCCATGAGCGCTTTTTCACCGCCCAGTTCAATTACGCTGACGGCAAGGTCGAGCCAACGAATCTCCCCTTGTTTGTTGTTGATTTTCAGATTATACCGCGACGGTACGAGTTCGCCGCGCTTTCGCGCAGAGGCGCGTTGCTGCACCATGTCGCGTTGATCGGGATGAACCAACTCCCAAATCGCTTTTTCCAACAATTCATCTTTGGAGTAACCGGTGATGTGTTCCATCGCGCGGTTCACGAAGCTGAAATGATCGCCGCGGTAGAAGAACATTCCGGCAGACGTCGACTCCATGAGCGTACGGAAACGAGCCTCGCTTTCGGTCAACGCCTGCTCGGCTTTCAGTCGATCGGTGATGTCGTTGATCATCGAAAAGCGCGCCTTGTGTCCGTCAAATGTTATGTCGTGGGATTGCTTTTCGACGAAGAGCAAGTCGCCGTTCTTCGCGCGATGACGACACGTGTGCGGGCGCGAGCCGCACTGGTCGCGATCGCGCAATACGCGATGCAGCAATGGGATGTCCTCCGGCGGGCGAATGTCCTCAAGGGTCAGGTTGAGGAATTCCTCCTGCGAATAGCCGTACTTCCAGAGCGCGCTCTCGTTCACCGCGAGAAAGCGGAGCGTTTCAACATCGTACACCCACATTGGTTGCGGGTTGTTTTCAAACAGAAAACGATACTCTTCTTCTGTTGTGTGAACGTCGTTCCGTACCATGTTCTGTTCCATTCACAAAAAAACAATGCGTCGTCTTCGGCGAATGCGATTCTTCACGCTGATGTTGCGGATTACAGAGAGCTGCCGCGTCAGCGAACACTTGACGGGTAAGCGATGGGTATCGCGAGAGACGAAACGTGAGGCAAGCATCTGGTCCCCTTCCTCAAATGCCTAATGAAGATACTTCAGTCTGATTTCACTTTCAAGAAGTTTCTTTGCCGTGTGACGGCGCTCCCAAGTATCACCGCCTCGTACACACGTCCCCGCCCTCAAGGCTCAACTCATGCCTTCATCCGCTTCCCTTTTTCTTCATACGTAAACAGCCAGCCGCAGACTTTCCCCGGGTCGATTTCGGAGAAATTCCTCCAGTACTCGCGGTTGTGCATCGTGCGCGAGCTTGTCTCATCGTCGGGAAGGCATTCAACATCGTTGATGATCTGTTTGAAGCGAGCGCGCCACATTTCCATGTTCTTTACGCGCAAATCCACCCAGCCGTCGTGCGCCCATCGGTCAATACTGCGCGATGACAGTGCAAGCGTCTCCTCTCCGCGGTACGGAGGAATCTTGATCATCGGCCCACGCAGCAGCGATTTGCCGTTGGGAAGGAGAATCGGAATACCGATCGAGATGATCTGCGAGCGAAGCCGGGCATCGCCGGAGAGAAGATTGGTGACGGATTTGCTCAGCGCGCGCGCATCCGCTCTTACAACAGCAGACATGTCGGAGAAGCATCGCTTCAACAAATATGCTTCATAGAGAAGCTTCGACAACCGGGGCGGTCCGAGCATTTCAAAGGCAACGCTTTCCGTCCCATGCTCTTCTTCGAGCTTCTGCATCTGCGTCATCGCTCCGCTGAACATGAATCCAGCACGGTAGGTCGGCGCGAGCGTGGCATTGTCGAGTGCGTTGATGATGTCGTGCCCCGTGTTGCCGGCTTTTACTTCGAAGACGACGCAGTCCGCAATTTCCTCCGGCGTCACGAATTCCATTTGCCCCGGAGTCGAGATCGCCTCGAACTCACCGCGTGAAAAAATTCCGTTCTCACCCGTATCAATGAACACCGATTTCAATGTCTCGCCTGTTTTCTTCGCAACTTTAGGCATTGCAAGACGAAGCCTTTCGCTCAGCCGGACTGCGCTTTCAGGCGGGCAATCCACAAGCTCGATAGGCTTGCCGCGCTTTTTGATCTCGCCGAAGGCAATCTTCTTCCATGCGATTGCCGCCGCTGGCTTCACTTCTTTCGTGATTGGCGCGTCAGGCGTTCGTCCCATCAAGAACAGCAGCAGTGTATGCGCTCCCGCTACCGCTGATTTCGAAAGAAGAACTCTCGACGGTCGCTCTTCGCTGTGCGTGTAGGGGATGTTCAGCCCCATGCCCCCCGTGCCGCTTGTTCCGATCTTGACATAGATTCTCGTTCCCGCATCTCTCATCGAGCGATACATCAATTGCACGTGACGAATCAATTGCGGAACGTACAGCGTGCAGAGAAGTCTTTCGCTGGCGGTGATGAGTTCTTCCGCCCCGGCTTTTTTCCCGCGCGCCGATCGAATTTGTTTCAGCACATCACGCGAGATCTGGAAGATATCCTGATAAGCGATTGCCGTCGCCGAGTTGACACAGTCCACGACGACGTCGGGTTTGTACTCCATCATCAGCTTGTACAAGCTCGATCGTTTGAGCAAGCGAGGCGTCAACTCATCAATGATATCTTCAATGAACATTGACCGAGACTTCGCTTCGTCGAGAATTTCTTCCCGCGGTATGTCCTTGAACTGATGCCGGACGAAAATATTTCCCCACCAGGGGACAAAAAAATTCTTTCCGGCGCCGGGGAATTCCTTTCTCAGTTGCGCGACAGCGTCCATCGCCTCTTCCTTCGAGAGCGATGTGACGATCATGCGCCGCGGCTTGTCCTCCATAAACTTGCGGCAGACCGCGGAGCCGACCAGACCCCACCCGCCGATAACGAGCACAGTTTTGCCTTTGACATCCATAGAGTTCTTAGCCTTGAAGAATGAACGGTATGATGGTGAACGGGGAGAGCCGTTTCAATTTAAGGCGAGATCGGAGAAGATGCAATCACCACTCAAACCTTTTGGCGGCTTTGCGCTTCATTGTTTCAGCTTAGCGTTGCTCGAATGCCTTTGGCCGGTATTGGTATCCAAGGCGTGTGTCGTGATCCGACTCTTCATGGTTGTTCCGAGATTGATGTTCGATGAGTGAAACGACGAAGCGGAAAATACAACAGGCTTCCGATAACAAGTGCAACAAAGCCCCACAACAACTCTTCCGGCTTGCTTTGAGTGAGAAGATAAAGTGCGAGGAGGATTCCCGCGTACGGCAAGAACGATTTGAAGGAGAAATATATCGGTTCGGTTTTTCTGAACTGAATGACGGCAGCGCACGTTGCTCCGGTGACGACCAGTCGTGCAAGAACGTTGATGATAACAAGCGAAAGAAACGAGAGCGCAATCGTCAGCAGCCATGTGATAATTGCATGCAGAATGATCGAAGCATATGGCGTATGAAAGCGTGGATGAATCTTCGCAAGCAGCGGCGGGAATTGCCCTTGCTCAGCCAACGCGAACGAGACACGCGGCACCGCAAGCGATGCGCCGAAAATATATCCGCAAGTCGAAATGAGTGCACCGAGAGAAATCAGAGTAGCACCCGGCGCGCCAATCATCGTCGAGGCGACGTCGGCAAGAGGGCGCTTTGACTCTGGAAGCGATGGGTAAAGCTCGAAGGCGACATACTGAAGTGCGACGTAGAGAACCACAGCGCCTGCTATCGAAAGATACAATGCGCCCGGGAGATGCTTGCGCGGGTCGTGGGCTTCGCCCGCGGGAACCGTTGCAAGCTCGAATCCTCCGAACGCGAAGGCAACGAGTAAGACAGAGCGCATGAAGTCGGCGGTCGGTATCGCCGGCAGCTCCGCTGCTTTCGTCCAATCGAGAAAGAACAATCCCGCAAGTGCAACGAACAGT
Organism: Ignavibacteriota bacterium; assembly: GCA_031394795.1. Taxonomy (GTDB): domain Bacteria; phylum Bacteroidota; class Ignavibacteria; order UBA10030; family UBA6906; genus CAADGV01. The sequence goes on from JANNUB010000613.1 coordinate 6,789, forward strand.
AGGGGCAGAAGTTTTGCAACGGTGAATGTGTTCGTCACTCGCGCTCCCATTTTCACGCCGCGAATGTTCACATACGCGACTGCGACTACGATGCACGTGATGATGGCTGCTCGCAGCACCGGCTGGGCGACGACGGGAAAAAAATACGCGAGATAGGTCATGAAAACACTGTAGCTTGCCCCAACCGCTGCAAGACGCGAAAGCCAGAAAATCCACGCGACTTCAAAGCCGACGAAATTGCCGAAGGCGTGCTTCGCATATAAATAGGGTCCGCCTGTTTGCGTAAATTTCTTTCCCGCCTCAGCGAACGCGTTCGCGAACAGCAACGAGAGAATTCCCGACACGAGAAAACTGAGCGGCGCCCACGCGCCAACCGTCGCAGCAACCGTTGCGGGCAGCAGAAAAATTCCGCTGCCGACAATCGTGTTGAGCGCGATCGCCGTCAGGTCCCAGCGACCGAGCGCGCGAATGAGATGTTGCGACGAACTTGACATGCAGTTATTTGTTCACCAGTGTGAGAATCTTGGGCAGCGTAAGCTGTGCCCACTCTGCATACATCTTCCCGGACGGATGCAGCCCGTCGCTTGCGAGCAGCGATCCGTCGCGAGCTGCTTCGCGCGAGATTGGCGTTATGTCCACGTACTGCGCGCCCGCTCGTACGCTTTCTTCAAAGTTGACGGCGTTGAATGCATCGATCTCGTTTGCAACTTGCGTTCTGTCTCTCCCCTCGGCAAACGGCGTCGCTCCCCAATCCGGAATAGAAAGCACGACGACATGCGACGGCTTGTTTCCCGCAAATGCGATCGCCTGTTTCAATAGCGACTTGAATTGTCCGCGATATTCTTCTGCGCTTCTTCCTCGATATTGATTGTTCACGCCGATGAGCAGCGTTACGATGTCGTACGTCCCTTGTGGATTCTCTTTGTCGATTGCAGCGTTCAGTTCGTTCGTCGTCCAGCCTGTTCGGGCGATGATAATCGGCTCTGCGATGTTGATGCCTCGCTTTCGAAGCGATGCTACGAGTTGAACAGGAAAACGCTCGCTCGCATCAACCGCCTCGCCAATCGTGTACGAATCGCCGAGTGCGAGATAGCGAATGTGATTTGTCGAATCCATTTTCGTTTGAGAGCACAATGACTGGCTGAATGAGAATAAGAAAAGAAGCGAGAGAAAGAAAGAAAGATTCATTTCGAGGTTTGAGGATTGGGTTCAGGGTTCAAGGTTCAGGGTTCAAGGTTCAGGGTTCAAGGTTCAGGTTTCAAGGTTCAGGGTTCAAGGTTCAGGGGTTCAAGGTTCAAGTTCTTCTGTGCTCTTCGCTCTTCGCTCTATGCTCTGGGCTCTACGCCGAATTCACTTGTTCAAAGAATCTCTTCAGCTTCCCCTCATCCAACTTTCCGTTTGTCCGAACGCCTGAACACAAATCAACGCCGAAGGGCTGGACCTGTTGAATTGCTTCGGCAACGTTCTCTGCTTTCAGTCCGCCGGCAAGATAAATAGGGATATCAACTGCTTCAACGATTTTTTTACTGATGCTCCAATCGTGTGTTCTGCCTGTGCCGCCAAGTTCCTTTACTGCTAACGACGGATTTCCTGAATCGAGAAGAATCGCGTCAACGAATTCCGAAACAGTAATCGCTTCGACGATGGATTCTTCGCCCGTCACGTGAATGACTTGCACCAATCCAACTCCAGGCAACTCTGCGCGAAGCTGTTGATACGTCGAGACGGAAATCCTATCCACCAATTGAAGCGCGTTCGTTCGACAGAAGCGCTGTTGTGCAATGATTGACGCCGCGTCTTGTTTACTCGTGAGCAAAAACGACGCAACGCCTGGCGGAATTGTTCGCGCAATCTCTGCAATCAATTCCTCAAGAATCGGGCCAGGTCCGCTTGGCATCGCGGAAACAAGCCCAAGCGCAGACGCGCCGTAGCGAATCGCGAGTTGCGCTTCTTCGATGGTGCTGATGCAACAGATTTTGATTCTTGGTTTCATGTTCTTTTCAACACAGGCACAAAGTAGCACGAAGGTTAACAAAGTCCGAAGGACTCCTTCGGAGAAAAACTTAGTGAACCCTTCGTGCCTGCACGCCGGAGTGCAGCGTTTCGGTACGCAGGCGTGTTCTTCGAGTCTTCGTGGCGAGCTTTCGTTTTTTTCCTTCAGGGATTTCGGTTTGTTCGAGATAGTCCCTGTAGTTCATCACCTTGAGGTCGGGAGTTGAGTGTTCTCCTTTTCCCTGATAGAGCAAATAGCCGCGTTCGGTTTCCTTCTTCATCTGTTCGATTGCCCGCGTCATTTCCATGCGGTACGTTTCGCTTGCCTTGATTTCAATGTATTCCTGTTCCGTCTTGCGATCAATGATGAGGTCAATTTCGACGCCGTTGCTTGTTCGATAGTAAAAAAGCTCTGAGTCTTCTTTTCTGTGTGTTTCGCGTTTCATGATTTCGGAGACGATGTAGTTCTCAAAAATTTGACCGTACAGTGGTCCATTCTCATACAGTTCTGCGTTTCGAACGCCTGTCAGGTAGGAAACCAACCCCGTGTCGTAGAAATAGATCTTCGGACTCTTGACGAGTCGCTTCCCAATGTTTTTGTAGAACGGGGGAAGAAGGAAAACAATGTACGATGCCTCAAGAACTGAAATCCATTTCTTAATAGTTGGCACTGAAACTCCAAGATCGCGTGCGAGATCAGACATGTTCAAGATTTGCGCGACGCGAGCCGCCATCATCTGGATGAAGCGTCGAAAATCTCTGATGTCGCCGATTTCTCTTAGGTCGCGAATGTCCTTCGTAAGGTACGTGTCGAGATACGAGGTAAACCAATCATGCGAAGGTTCGTACTTTCGCATCACTAATTCGGGATAGCCGCCGCGAAAAACGGATTCGCCGTGAAGCTTCAGTGGAATTTCGGAATACTGAAATGGCAATAGTGAAAGAAGTCCGATGCGACCCGCGAGACTTTCCGAGACGCGCTTCATGAATGCAAATTGGCTTGAACCCGTGACGACGAACTTGCCGTAGTTCTGACGGTCATTGTCCACGGCAATCTTGATGGAGCTGAAGATTTCAGGAACTCTCTGAACCTCATCGAATATGACGTGGTTCGAATACTTGTTCATGAACTTCTTCGGATCGCTGTTGAATTCGCTGACAGAGTTGAGGTTGTCGAACGAAATGTACCTGTACGACGATCCTAACATTTGTTCCAGCATTGTTGACTTTCCCGACTGGCGCGGTCCCGTTATGCCAACGACAGGAAAGTATTTCAGGTACTTGCGGACCGTAGGTTCTAATGTTCGTGGAATGTAGGGCATTGTGGTTTATGTAATATTAAACTCGCAGGTTAAAATTACATAAATGGAATTCTTTTTGCAAGTGGCGACGATTTCATGCAATGTTGCTCTCACGCGGCAAAATTGCATAATGAACTCCTGAACAGCCGGAACGAAAAAAGCGCAATTGCTACAGCGCGGATGCGCCGTAGCGAATGGCGAGTTGCGCTTCTTCAACGCTGCTGCTGCAACAGGTTTTGACGCGGTGCTGGGTCACGCTCCGATGATCGCCGTTGCCCGCTCCAACGCTTCTGAAAGATTTCCGCAAACATTATCTTCTCCGATCTTGTCGTACAGTCCGGAGTTTGTCATTGCAAATAACGGCTGCTTGTGAATGCCGGAAATCAGCAGCGTTGTTCCTTGATGCTTGAGCTGGCTCAGCAAATCCTCGACCGCCCGCAATCCTGATGCATCAACGGCGAGCAAGTAGCGCGTCTCGAGGATGAGCACTGTTGGCTTTTCCTCGATGGCGCGCATGGACTCGGTGAACTGGTCCACCGCGCCGAAGAACAGCGAGCCGTACACCTCGAACACTTCAACTCCTTTTGGTACACTCAGCTTCGTATCGCCTTCCTCTTCTTCTTCTCGCTCCTCTCGCAGGTCACGCGTGATTGCGTTGACCTGGCTGACTTCGGACATCCGCTTCATAAACAACAACGCGGCGAGCACGATTCCCACTTCAATTGCAACAGTCAAATCAACGATGAGCGTGAGAAAGAACGTCACGAGCATAACCGCAACATCGCTGCGCGGGCTTTTGAGAATTTTCACGAACGAACGCCATTCGCTCATAGTGTATGAAACGAAAATGAGAATCGCCGCGAGCGTGGGCATCGGGATCAGCGCTGCCCAATGACCGAACACGAGCATGATCAGCAGAAGCACGACGGCGTGAATGATCCCTGCAATGGGGGTTCGTCCTCCGTTCTTCACGTTCGTCGCCGTGCGCGCAATTGCACCCGTTGCGGGGATGCCGCCGAACAGCGGCGTGATTATGTTCGCGACCCCCTGTGCAACGAGTTCCATATTCGAGCGATGGCGCGTGCGAATCATTCCATCCGCGACAACAGCAGAAAGGAGCGACTCGATTCCGCAGAGCAGTGCAATCGTAATCGCCGGCGAAAACATCGCCGTGATTGTTTGCCACGACACCTGCGGGATTCGAGGTGCGGGCAGACTGTTCGGAACGCTGCCGAACCGGCTTCCAATTGTCTCGACAGGAATATGAAAGACTTGTACGGCAGCAGTGACGAGAAGAATCGCGACAAGCGAGCCGGGAATGCGGTGCGTAATGCGCGGCCAGAATATCAGGATGAAAAGCGACGCCGAGCCGATGGCGAGTGCGCTGAAGTCGAACGAGGCAAAGTGCTGCGCATACGAAATCCATTTCTCGGCGAAATCCGCGGGGACCGAATCCATGCGCAGACCGAAGAAGTCTTTCAGCTGCGAAGAAAAAATGATCAGGGCGATGCCGCTGGTGAATCCGACGGTGAGCGGATACGGAACAAACTTCAGCAGCGTGCCGAGCCGTGCCAAGCCCATGATAACGAGCAGCACTCCCGCAATGAGCGTTGCAACCGCGAGTCCGTCGTAACCATGTTTTGCTACGATGCCGTACACGATGACGATGAACGCTCCGGTGGGTCCGGAAATCTGCACACGGCTCCCGCCAAGCACCGACGCAACGATGCCGGCGATGATTGCCGTGTAGAGTCCCTGCTCGGGCTTCACGCCGGATGCGATGGCGAATGCGATTGCCAGAGGGAGCGCAACAATCCCGACGACAATTCCCGCGACAAGGTCGGAAAGAAATTGCTGCTTCGAGTATCCTTGTTTAAGGATGGTGATGAGTTTTGGTTCGAAATGGGTGTGCATTATATAATTTACTTCTTCCTCATTCTTCGTTCCGAGTAATCTTTGTAATTCATGATTGAGGGGTTGGGAGGAAGCGTGAGACGATTTCGCGGTTGACAAAATCTTCCCAAAGAGAATCTGTGACCGTTCCGCCCCCGAAGTCCATTCGGACTGTTGGAATGTCCCCACTAAAGCAAAGTTCTTCTCTGACCCAGAGGGAGTCTTGCTCGCTTGAGGGATGAGCGCCTTCGCTCATCCCGCGCAAAAAATAATTCATTCTGTTGCCGCGTCGTCGAACACGTCGCCGATGAGCGTTACTTGTGCGTTTGCCTTTGCTTCGTTTCTCCAGTATCTTTGTTTTAGCATATCAGAAAGGCAAGACAATGGCAAACGGCACAACAACAAAAACTCCTCGCAAGAGAAAATCGGCGGCGCGTCGCAACGGTCAACGGCGGGAACCCAAACAGGTTCCGTTCATTTCGATGTACGACTTGACACGTGACTTGTGTGGATCTGTAGACTCTGGCGTACCAGACCTCGCAACCAACAAAAAATACATGAAGGGATACGGGCGACGATGAACCCTACTCTTATTGCCGACACGGGAATCATTGTTGCTTTTCTTGACCGTCGAGAAGAACATCATGCATGGGTCAAAGAACAATTTGTCGCTCATCCGCCACCGCTCATGACATGTGAAGCGGTTCTCTCTGAAACATGGTTTCTCCTTGCTGATGTCCCCGAGGGAAGAGAACGCCTCATTAGTTTCCTTCAACGCAAAGTCATCATTGTACCATTTGCATTGCGGGATGAACTCCTTGTCGTCGCGGACCTTCTTATGCAATATCGTAACATCATTTCTGTCGCGGATGCCTGCCTCGTGCGCATGTCGGAACTATACTCGAACTCCGTTGTCTTCACGAATGATTCCGATTTCCGCATTTACAGAAAGAACAAAAGGCAAGTGATTCCTGTCCTCATGCCGTAAGTTCGACAGGCGGGCACATCCTCGCGATCACTTTTGCCTTCTCCCATTCAATATCTTCACGAACGAGCGACTCCGCAACTCTTCAAGTGTCAATCCTGTTGCAAGAGCTTCCGCTTCTGTAATTGCGCGGCAACTCATGCCGCGTAGGAAATAATTCAGCAAGCCTTGTCCCGTTGCCGCGTCGTCGAAGACGTCGCCGATGAGTGTTGCTTGTGCGGCTTTTGCCATGAATGATTTCAAGCGCAGCGTCGCGCGGTCGAGCCCTTCGAGGAAGAAGGAATAAACAGCGGCGTAACGCACGCAGAGTTGCGCGGGATGCAAGTCCCAGCCTTGATAGAAGCCGTTCACGAGCGAGTGCATCGTATCGTCGAATGCAATTTTCCATGCGCGATGAACCGCCGCTTTGTTTTCGGCGATTTGTTTTGCGCTGAGTTTCTTTCCTTCCTTCGCTCGGTGCGGACCGACGGGCATGATGTTCGTCGCGCCGTCGGAGATGGTGACGCCCGTTTGCGCGAGCGCGACTTTCATCATGTGGCGGGCGAAGTCGCAGGCGCGATGACGCATTGATTGATACGCGGCTGTGATTTCGCAGAGCGCAGTGTAATCGTACACGCCCAAATGCGCGCCGCCGATTCTTCCTTCGCCCGCCGCGACGAGAAGCGGAATGTGCGATTCGCCGCGTGAATTGAAAATACTCTGCGGCATTTCAATCATCATCTCGAGTTTGAGTGAGCCCAATGCGAGTCCGTTTTTCGATTCGAGAATTTTGCACAGCTCGACGACTGCGGTTACATGTTGCGGGATTGTGACTTTCGGAACGGTGATGACAAAGTTAGGTGGGAGTTTGCCGCTTGTTGCCTTCACGAGTGTCGTGACAAAAATATCCATCGTGCGAATGCTTCGCGCTTTCAGTTCTTCAGTCAGCGGCTTGATCCGAATGCCAGTGAAGGGTGGCAGTGTCCCTTCGTTCATTCCCTTTGCAATTTCGTTTGCACAGAACTCCGCGTGATGGTCTTCTTCCGAATCAACGCGGTTGCCGTAGCCGTCTTCGAAGTCTATGCGGAAGTCCTCGACAGGTTCTGTTTTCAGTTTTTCGATGATGCGGTTGTAGATTGTGAAGGCGAGCCAGGCTTTAGGTTTTTTCCGCTTTACCCCGTCGGGATTGTTCTTCAGCCGCTTTGTGAGCGTTGCGATTTGTGTTTTTGATTTGGGAAGGGTTTCATAGCCTTGAAGTTGCAATGCGTTTGCAAACTCGACGAATGTTGGCGCGTTTTCGAGAAAGGATTTCAGTCCGACTTCACCCAATCTACTTGCGGTGTCGGATCTGAAGATTTGGGCTCCACCATAAACCGTATGAACAGCCTGACGAAAACCCGGATCGCCGGGATAGTTCTTGGCAAACTCATGGTTGGCTTCGCTCAGGTTTGCAAAGATGACGCTTGTTGCATCGGGAGTTAGGGAGTTCATAGGGTCTATGGAGTTTGTGGAATTGATGGTTCAGGGTTCGGGGTTTATTTGTTGTGATATTCGGGAGAGCACACCCCGTCACGAGTCGCTTCGCTCTCGTGACACCCCTCTGCAGAGGGGATTCTTTGCTCGCCGAATGCGAGCGTGCTTAGACGAGAATGTTCCAAATATCGAAAGGTTTGCTTCGTATTTCGGATTGCGGATTTGATGATACTTTAGACTTTGCTTTCAATCCGAAATCCACAATCTCAAATCCGAAATTCCCTCATCCTTGTTTATCCAAATTTCCATCCCACAAATATTCTTTTGTTTCCGCGACGATGACGCGATTGAGAACGATGAGCGAAATCAAATTCGGAATTGCCATGAGTCCGTTGGTGATGTCGGCGAGCGACCAGACAGCGTTGAGCGACAAGACGGAGCCGAGCATGACGGCGATGACCCAGAGCCAACGATATGGCGTGATGGCGCGCGCGCCGAACAGATACTCCGCGGCTTTCTCGCCGTAGTATGACCAGCCGAGAATCGTCGAGAAGACGAACGTGAGCAAACCGACGGTGAGCACAAGCGGACCGATGATGGGAATGTCGGAGAAGGCGGCTCTTGTGAGCGAGGCTCCTTTCATGCCTGTCATCCACTCGCCTGAGTTGACGAGGACGAGTCCCGTCATCGCGCAGACGACGACCGTGTCCCAAAATGTTCCAGTGGAGGAGACGAGCGCTTGACGAACGGGATTTTTTGTTTGCGCCGCTGCGGCGACGATGGGCGCACTGCCGAGCCCTGATTCGTTGGAGAAGAGTCCGCGTGCGACGCCGTAACGGATTGCTTCTTTCATGCTCGCGCCGAGAAAACCGCCAATCATCGCTTGTCCAGAAAACGCGCTTGTGATGATGAGTGAGAGCGTTGCGGGAACCTGCGCGTAGTTCATGGCGAGAAGGACGATGCAACCGAGCACGTAGAAGATTGCCATGAAGGGAACAAGTTTTTCGCAGACACTCGCAATCGATTTGATGCCTCCGAGTATGACGACTGCGGTAAGCACCGTCATCACCAATCCGGAAATCCACGGATCGATGTTGAACGTTTCCTTCACCATCTGCGAAATGGAATTCG
>JANNUB010000026.1:0-7746 GCA_031394795.1 Ignavibacteriota bacterium
CTCCCTCGGACCGTTGGGGATACACTCGCACTTCAGCATCAACTTTGGTCTTCCATTTCTCTTCGAAGGTGAGAATCGCGGATTGAATTGCATTTTCAAGAGGGATCTGCCGGGCGCGGTTTCCGCGGACTGCGAAGTAAATAACGTTTTGCTCTGCCTTGTGCAATTGATTTTGAAAGAGCTTGGCGATTAAGTCATCATATCCTAAACACTTTCTCGCGGACTTCCGGACAGTCATCTTTTGCGTGGAATGCAATAGCAGACTTTTTTACTGATGGGATTGAGCGAAGATATTCGTCGTCAGCAATCTCAATCCGAACCGCTTCAATTTTCTTTCGGATGAGATTCTGGCGAGCCAGTCTTAATGAAACCCAGAATCAGAAGTCTCGAACATCCGTCGCTACCAACGATCATAACTCCGTGGCGGTCGTAGAAGAAGGGATCGCCGGACTCGTCAACGAAAAAGTATTTCGTGATGGCCTCGGGAGATTTCATCGCAACGACAGGCTCTCTTTTCCTTGAATGGTGATAGTAGTGCGGCTATCGTGAGGATGTAGTTTTTCCCAGCACTAATTCTTCCTACTGCCCTATTCCTTCTCCAACATCTCCTTTGCCTTCAACAACTCCTGCTTGTGCGCCTCGCTCACCTCGGGATATTTCAGGTTGAGCGACTTCAGTTTATCAACAATGATGTCGGCGACGGCAGCGCGGGTGAACCATTTTTTGTCGGCAGGAATGATGTGCCACGGCGCCCACTCGGTACTCGTCGCGTTGAACGTCTCTTCGTACGCGTTCATGTACTCGTCCCAATGCTCGCGTTCCTTCACATCGCCGAACGAAAACTTCCAGTTCTTGTCCGGCTGCTCGATACGCTCAAGAAACCTCTCCTTCTGTTCTTTCCTGGAAGCGTTTAGGAAGAATTTCAAAATCGCGATACCGTTGCGCGTCAGATAACGCTCAAAATTGTTGATGTCTTCGTAGCGATGCTTCCACACGTCCTTGTCTTCTTTTTCCTTCTTCGGAATTTTTTGTCCACTCAGAATTTCGGGATGCACGCGCACGACGAGAACTTCTTCATAGTATGAGCGATTGAAAATACCGATGCGTCCTCGTTCCGGCAGCGCCTTCATGCTGCGCCACAAATAATCGTGATCGAGTTCTTCCGGCGACGGCGCTTTGAACGCGAACACCTGGCAGCCCTGTGGGTTCACACCGCTCATCACGTGCTTGATGATTCCGTCTTTGCCGGCTGCATCCATCGCCTGAAAGATAAGAAGCAACGCGTACGTGTCTTGCGCGTAGAGAACGTCTTGAAGTTCCGCGAGCCTCTCAATATCTGCTTGCAGCTTCTCTTGTGCTTCCTCCTTCGATTTGAATTTTCCCGTGAAGTCTGGGTCGTACTCCTTCAGGTTGATTTTGTTTCCGGGCGGGACGAGAAAACTTTCGTGGTTCATAAGAACTCCAGTATAGGTTAGGCAGCCAACACTTTCTTCATTGGAAGGAATTCAATGATTATTCCAGAAGGTAATTCATATTCAACTCGTTGAGATCCAACAAAACCACAGGCAGAGTAAAGCCTCTCTCCAGGCAATGTTGCCATTAATTCCAATGAACGAAATCCCAAAAATATCGCTTCGGATTCACACTGTGCAAGGATTGCCCTTCCAATACCTTTCCTCGCCCATTCCGGGTGGACAAAAAAAGCGCGGATTTTTGCAGGATCAGTCTTAGGATTCAGTTCAGAAGAATCACGAGTCTCTTGTTTATCGCCGCCGAAAAGAGTTTTCCTTCTGCTCCAACCTCCACAACCAATTGTTATTCCTTTGGCTTCCGCTACAAAATATGTCCCATCTTCAATGAGTTGGGTATCAAGTCCAAATGCTCCTTTTAACGCACCCTCAATTTGTTCCTGAGTATAATCTTGAGCACTCAATGCACGCGCAGACAGGGCAATAAGCTTTTCAATATTCGTGCAATCACCTAGATTGGCTTTACGAATTGAATATTGCATAATCCTTTTTTTGGCTGCCTAACATAGAGTGTTCCCGTCAACTTCATGCAGCACGGCGGAGCGTAACACGCATGCCCGCTCTCGTTGCCAAAGTGACAAGCATTTCAAGGCTAAACTTTTCCCATTTGCCATGAACCAAGTCGGAAACTCTGGACTGGCTGACGCCAAATTTTTTTGCCGCTGCGAGTTGTGACAACTTCCTTGTCTCAATGAACTTTTTGAGATCAACCATCAAACTTGCGCGCATCTGCAAGACCGCTGCCTCATCCGGAGGAAAACCCAAATCTGCAAACACGTTTCCGGAAGAATGCACAATAGCTTCATTCATAACTTAGCCTCCATAAATTTGAATCTATGACGAGCCACTTCAATATCGTGTCGTGCTGTTTTGCGACTTTTCTTTTGGAAAGAATGAAGCACATACACCGCATCAGCCAATTTTGCGACGTAAATTATGCGCCATTCTCCAAGAGCATGAATGCGAATTTCTCTGACACCTTTGCCCACGGTAGGTATCGGTTTCCAATCACTTGGTTCGACACCGCTTTGTACGGCATACAATTCAAAGCCCGCCGTTCGACGTGCCTCATCGGGAAAATTGCGGAGATCATCAAGACTTGAGCCGAGGAACTTCAGCGGTTTCATGCAGTCAAGTTAGGGGAAAAGTTACAATAACGCCTGCTACTCTTGAATAATATACGCTACAAACTCTTGCTAGGCAACTCAGGGCGGGTTGGCTCAAGAGCAATTTGCCCCTTGACCAAAATATACATACGTCTATTTTAGTCTGACTAAAATATACATACATATATTTTGGTCAGACCGGAAAGACCATTAGAAAGCAGAACTATGATTGCGCGACAACTTTCAACCATAGCCTTTTCCCCGGGCGCTCAAGCGTGCCTGCACGCCGGAGTGCAACATTACGTCCTGTCGGAGTGCAAACGTTACGGCACGCAGGCGTGCGACGGAAAGAGATCCGCGAGACGACGAATATACTCCGGCGTCGTACCGCAGCATCCGCCAATCATGGAAGCGCCGAGCAAGCGCCACTCTTGCGCGAAGCGCGCATATTCTTCCGGCTCGACGTCACGAATCATTTTTCCTGCTCGAACGTCCGGCGTACCGATGTTGCCGTACACGGCGAAGCCGTAGACGGCGAAGGGAATCTCGGATTTCGAATTGCCGATTGCGGATTTGAGTTGATGAATCAGCGGAGACAAGTGCCGCGGCGAGATGCAGTTAAGCGAGAACATCGTCGGCTGAAGTTCAGCTACCGCTTTGATTGCGTCGGTAAGTTGCTCGCCGCCGTAAAGCGTTCCATCCTGTTTGCACGTGAAGCTGACGATGACTTCTCTTCCGGTTGCCTTTGCCGCTTTGCACGCAGCGTACGCTTCGCGAATCGTCGTCATCGTTTCAATCAAGAAGAAATCAACGCCAAACCTGTCGAGCCGTTCAACAAGCTCGGCATGTTCATTCTCCAATTCGTTTTCAGATGGAACAAGCTCCGGTTTGTAGCAATCTTCGACGGGGGCAACACATCCGGCAATCAGAATACTTCCTTGGGGAAAACTTTCTCTTGCCTGATGCGCAAGCTCAACGGCTTTCTTCGTCAATTCAAATGATCTGTCCGGAAGATTTGCATTCGCGAACACGCGGCGGTTTGTACGGAATGTGTTTGTTACAATAATGTCCGCGCCGGATTCGATGTAGTCCTTGTGAATTTGGAGAACGGTTTCAGGAGAGTTGATCAGCGCGTTCGCAGACCAGAGCGGAAAGCCGATCTCAATGCCGCGTCGCTCAAGCTCCGTTCCCATCGCGCCGGAAAGAAGTAATGGAGCGTTAGCCCTTATTGGATTTCGTAGAGGATTCACATTCGCTTCGTACTTTCTTGACTCGTTGGCAATCGAGAATTGACTTGACATTTATGTGAACCCTACGCATGGTGACGACCCACGGATTGAAGGCGGGAGAAGCAGAACGTGAAGAGATTTTTCTATCATTTTTTTAGCCAAGACCTGTAACTATTTTTTTGAGTGACTGCTTTCATGATGAAAAAAAAATCTGAAACAAAAAAATAATGCTTGCGCCGAGCACGCCAAGGCTCGACGCGGGTAAAACGCGTACAACAGAATGTACGAGACTTCTCCTGTTAAGGAGTTCTGTTGTCCGCAATTCAAAAGTATGGAAAGGGGGTGAGGAAATCAAAGGCAAACGATAAGCTGTAGAAAATGCTGTATCGAGGGCAAACGCCAATTTGCTCCTCGCTATTTCACAGTTCTACTCATCAACAAAAGTACGAGGTGTTGTCATGAGAAAGATTCTCATTTTCGTAGGTACAATTCTTTGTGTGGCATCAATGCTGGCACAGCAAAGCTACATTCCCGGGAAGTTGACTGTGATTCTGAAAGATCAAGCATTGCAACGAATGATTCGGCACAGTAACGGAACTGCGACGTTGCCGAATGCAGCGTCTCTCAATGCATTGAACAATCTGCGCGGGCTTGTTGCGATGCGCCCACTAAGCAAAAAAGCAGGCAGCGAGTTTCGAGGCTACTTCGAATTTCAATTTCCTACAACTGCTAACTTGCAGGCCGTTGAAAACGGCATACGAATCGAATCCGCTTGTGCGCGCTGCCGATCCGATCCCGACGAACGTAACGCCGTTATGCGGACCATTCTATCCCAACGATCCAAAATTCTCCAGCCTCTGGCACCTGAATGCTTCAAATGACGTGGACATAAACGCGCCGGAAGCGTGGGCATGGACGCAGGGAAGTTCGGATGTTGTCATTGCAATTTGCGGCGGGCACGTTAAGTTGACTCCAGGCGGGCCGGACCCGAATGTGTATTCTCCCGATGTTGCCGGAAACGTTTGGATAAATCCCGGCGAAATTCCAGGAAACAATATCGACGATGAAGGCAATGGCTACGTTGACGATATTCATGGATGGGATTTCGATGGCCACGGCGCGAATGTTGAAGGTCCTCCCGAAGCAGACAGAGGGCATGGAACGGCCTGTGCGAAGAATGCAATTGCAGCCATTGACAACAGCAATTTGTCGTATAGCGGGATTGGTTCCGCACCAGAATGTAGGTTCATGGCGGTGCCTTTCTACTGGATCAATAGTGTTATCTATGCTGCTGAAAATGGCGCAGCTGTGATGAGCTACAGTTACGGAGCGAGCGGAAGCGTGTACAATAACGCTGTCAGCGATGCGTACAAAATGGGTATGCTGTTTTGCAACGTAGCGGGCAATCCGGGCACACCAATTTTCGATTTCCCGCCGTATGGCATTTCAGTCAAACATATTGATCAGAACGCAGTGCCGTATGCGCCAACAGGTCCGGAAATTGACATTGCGACACCGTCAACGGATGCCGCATCGTCGTTTGCAGCGCCTATCGTTGCAGGTGTCGTTGCGTTGATGAAATCCATTAATCCGAATCTCTCGCAACATCAACTGCGTGCGCTGTTGCTTGACCCCACTTCGGTTGATCCGTACAACGGAATCGGCGCAGGGATCGGAAGGACAAGTGCCCTCAAGGCAATTCGGAATGCTTCGGGATCTCCTGTACTAAAGATAGTAGCTGGCAATCCCGGGGATCATCCGGTCATTGAATGGACAGGGAACAATTCTTTTCCCGGTCCATCGCCCGGTCTACCTCCAGTTCTTGTTGAATACCTGATCGAACGAAGACGGGAGGAATATGAGAATTGCTTTTTTGAGATCGCAACCGTTTCTGCAAGTACAACATCATATACCGATCTTGAAGAAATAGTCGGTTACCGCTGCTGCAACCAGCTTCCCACACTGTACCGGGTAAAAGGGACGTGGCAGTACCCTACAAACACTGTCTTTTTCAGTTTCATCCAACGAACTGGGAATCTTCACCTACAGTGGCGGTCTCGGGAAGAACAGCGCGAAAGTGCCTTCGGAAACAAAACTGTTTGACAACTATCCGAACCCGTTTAACCCAAGCACAACGATTAAATTCGATTTATCTGAAAGCGGATTTGTTTCATTGAAGGTGTTTGATATTCTCGGTAGGGAAGCGGCAACACTTATCAATGAGAACTTGGAAGCCGGAGGCTATGAAAAAGTGTTTGATGCCTCGAAGCTCGCGAGCGGCGGATATTATTATCGCTTGAACACAGGAAGTTTTCTCGAAACAAAAAGATTCCTTCTGACCAAGTAAACATCTAACGCGCAAATAGGAGAGCCGCTTGTCGCGGCTCTCCAACTTTAGGAAGAGACTTCAATGAAAAAAATTCCGACTTTTTGTTACATCGTTTTTGCTGTACTGTTTTCTCATACGGGATTGGCACAATGGCAAGACCTGAGTAACCCACAACTCGGCGATATTTTTCAGTGTAAATTCATTTCACCCTCAAAAGGCTGGATCGTCACGCATCAAGGATTGTTGCGGACAACTGATGGCGGTTTTTCCTGGACCAATAGCCTGAACAGTCCACCAGGCCCGTTCAATTTCTTGTTTGCGTTTGACTTTTTGGATGACTCATTAGGATATGCAGCTACGCTTGGAGGTCGCTATTGTTACAGAACAATCAATGGAGGCAGGACGTGGGGTCCTGCAGGCTGTGGACCTATTGAGAGAAGCCAGGTATCCCCCATCAAAATATTCTCTCCCAACCTTGCATATTGTGGATCGGTCGTGTTCGGTAGTCGGTTCTTCTATTTCAATAGATCAGTTGACACGATGCATACATGGCAAACTATTTCTCAACTTTCTAGTCCGACGGGCTTTCCGCCGGATTTCCGTCTGTTCTTTCTTTCAAAAGACACTATTGTTGCATGTGGAGGCGTCCCTCCATTAATTATCGACGAATGGACAGGCACGATCGAGTGTCATAAATCCACAAATGGCGGGTTGACATGGGGATTTCCGTTCGTTGATACACTTGCACCTTCCTCTGTGGTAAGCTTTGGAAGTAAATCTGTTGGCTATGCATTCAGTAGTCTACTAGGAGGAAGTTATGTGCACTATAAAACGCATAAGACAACGAATGCAGGAGCAAGCTGGTTTCAAATTCCAACAACGATAGATACTAGCAGCGACATGCAAGTCACCGACGCGTATTTCAAGAATCCTCGAGAAGGATTTGTGAGTGGAGGGGGGTTTGCTCACACAGTGGACGGAGGTTTGACGTGGACGAGAATACCTGGTGTAAGTGGGGAGTACATGTCGATGTCGTGGTTTGATAGTCTTCACGGTTGGGCAGCTGGCGGTGGAGGAAAGATTTACAGAACCACTACCGGCGGTTGGCTTCCCATCCATCTCGCATCCTTTACCGGTCGCCATTTAGGCGGCACACGCGTCCGGTTGGATTGGCGAACGCTCAGTGAAACGAACAACCGCGGCTTTCACGTGCAGCGCCGCAGGCAAATCGAAACAGTGTTTACAGAAATCTCCCAACTCATCCCCGGCTACGGCACAAGCAACGAGCCGCATGATTATTCTTGGACAGATAGCAACGCAACAATCGCTCGCTGGTATTACAGGCTCAAGCAAATTGATGTTGGCGGTCTTGTTCACTACACAGAACCGATACTCGTTGATGTAACGACAGGCGTGAGCCATATGGAAACGCGCTACGAGTTTCGGCTTGAACAGAATTATCCGAATCCGTTTAACCCCAGCACAAAAATTAGCTTTAAGATTGCTGACGTTGGGAATGTATCACTGAAGGTTTATGATATCTCCGGCAGGGA
>JANNUB010000055.1:0-2457 GCA_031394795.1 Ignavibacteriota bacterium
ATGTTTTGTCTTTTGAAGTCATCCATCAAAAGGATTTGGTGTGCTTGCGTTCGGGAGAGTCTATCAGGGGAAAGAATCAAGATGCCTTGAATCAAACCTTCGGCAATTAAATCGCGGAGGTAATCCAAGCCTGGGCGGGTCAAGGTTGTACCCGTTACACCATCATCAAGACATTCATGGGAGATGGTGAGATTATTTGCCTTTGCATAATCGCGCAAGGCTTCAAGCTGTGATTCAATCGTACCTTCTTTGGCTTGTTTCTCAGAACTGACACGGGCATAAATCGCAATGTTCATTTTGATTATCCTTTCGCGCCTGAAATGGGGCGCATTCTAACATGATGAGATTCGCGGCGCAAATGACATGAGCACGGAACGGAGCGGAGCGAGTACCGCGCGGAATGGAAATTGCGCCAAGAATCTGGCAGGAGCAAGACTAGCGTGCTATCCACTCGTCCACCTGCGAATTTTTCCACGCTTTCCGCATTTGCGTTTTCAGGATAGCCAGCCTACAAAATCTGGTAGCAATAGTTCGGTAGTTGCACCTGCCAATCATCACGCGCCAAACTCACCAGATATTTTTATTTTGGATTGTACAAGCCTACAAACTTTTACGAGAGCGAAAAAATAAAAATATCCAACTAGCGTACTATTGCATGAGCGTAACGCGAAGTCAAGAGAGTGAGCAAGGCAAGCATATAATTTGCGGGTGGAAAAATTGCTGACACACTCACTGAAACAGGAAAGCGGGGAGGGCGGACTTGTCCGCACTGCCCGCGTCTGTTTCAGCGTGGACAGCATCGAGCAACATGACAGGCAGAGCATCCACAAAGTAAACGGACGGTGAAAAGCGTTCTCCTTTTCACGGTCATTCTTGGCTGGCATCGTCTGCCGTTGCGCTAGTCTCGCCGCTGAAGTGGCGTTTACGGAAGGTTTCATTCACTCTCGCATGATGCAAAATTTCTTCAGGGGTAAAGAAACGGCCCAAAGAATAGCAAGCCTTACAACGGCAATCGCTGCCAGTGCGACGATCCATATACCACCAGTCTTTTGTTATTTCACCGCAGAAGATACACCATCCAAAAGGGGAAGGCTCGTCTAAAATTTCGCCTGTGTTCGGGTCAATAATCATTGTTCAATTTTCCTTATCATTTCAAACACATCCAAAAATCTAGCATTACGCATTTTCCAAAGCAGGTGCGCGGGGTTCCCTGCTTGCAGGGTGCGCGCGCGTGCTTTGGTGTGCGTTTTCGGCAAAGTCCCCAAGACTATTAGTAGGGACTTTGAGACAATAGAGACATAAATAAAAAAGTGATGGTTCATAGTTCGATGACCAAAGGCGGCATAGGTTCTTCTCGGTCTGTGAGGGTAAGCGGTATCCCTGTGTCAATAATTTTCTTGAGCTTGCGGTCAAGGCTTCGCGGATGTGTACCTGCATCTTTTCCAATCTGTTTTTTAGATTTGTCCATCTTGGACATGAGCAAACCAAAATAATAAAACCCTGCGTTTTCTCCGTGTTCTTCACAAAGAAATTTCAAGGCGGTGTTTCGAGTGGCTATTGAATTTCCAAGCAAACCGATTTTTGAAAGGTCGTCTTTCAACTGTTCGACAACTATCTCTTTGGATATATCCATCAAGGTTGGTTGTCTTACTCCAAAGAGCTTTTGAATATCCTTCCCACTCATCAAGGTTATTTCTTGGCGTAATATTCCATACGCTTCTGCATAACCTGATTCATGCTCTTTGTTATAGAATTTCGTTGTCCTATGTTTGGCTCTGAATTCTGCGCCTTCGTTGCGGTGGTGTTTTGTTCTGCGATGGGGATATTCTAGATTGCCAATTGCCCTTATATAATCATTAACTGCATCCCCTACTTGGTGGTTGTAGCACATATCAAGCCGAATCAATATTCCTTCGGCTATATCCAATTTTGGGAGATGTGGAATTCCATCAAGTCGGGAATTGATAACTTTTATGGCTTCGTCAATGTTGGTAATCATTTGATAGTTATGACCAAACGACATTTTTGGCAGGGATACTTCAAGACTTAAAATAGGCTTGCCTTTGAAGTCAAACGGGCGGAAAGTGAATTTCACCATCGCGTCATTGATTACAGGGTTGTAAATAAAAACATCGCTTGTGCCTGTTCGGGAGCTTGTTGTTTTACGTATCCAGCCTTCTAATTGTTCTGCGGTGGGATCAATCGGGAATTTAATTCGGATGGTGTCTATCATTCTTTGACCTCCAAGTTTTCATTTTCTCGGAGTTCATCTTGATAATCTTCTAAAATAAGCGCAAAGATAATATCCCAAGCCTCAGCAAGTGCTTGCTCTGCTTCGGGGGATGGTTCAAAGATGTATTCAAAAACAAAATCCGAGTTCATGGCTCGGATTCAAACAGACGGGCTATTGTGGAGTGCGACAGAAAGACACTCGGATATGTCGCACTTTTACTTTAG
>JANNUB010000058.1:0-6112 GCA_031394795.1 Ignavibacteriota bacterium
ATCGTGCACCGTGTGCGAGTCGGCGAAATAGTTGAGATTTTTCAGCTCGTTGTACTCGGCGTTGATATGCTCCAGTGCGGCGGCGTTCATCGCTTTCGTGGAGAAGACGCGGTTCTCGAACGGCTTGAGCGAATGCGTTTCGACGAGAAGCAGCAGCCGGTTGTGTGCCGCAGCGTAACCGCCCGAGTAACGCGGGAGCATCGGCTCGGCAAGAAGTCCCTCCTGCAAGCGCGAGCCAAGCATTTCAAAAAAAGGACCGACGATAAAACCCTGTTGCTCAACGCGTGATACGACGTGCGGCATGAGCATATTCTTCCCCCACTTCGCAAGCCCCGAATCCATGTTCGCGTGCGTCTCGATGCCGTAGGTGATGTGGTACTGATAATCTGCGCCGTTCGTCGTATGATTGTCGATAAAGAAGTCGGGCTGCCACGCGTTATACAATCGCAGCAGCGCACGCATTTCCGGGGCGTCCGCTTTCATGTAGTCGCGATTCAAGTTCAGGTTCCCGCTCGTCGTGCGCCAGCCGGCGTGTTTCGGTCCGTTCTGGTTCGGACGGTTGAATTCGCTGCGCCGCTCGTGACCATCAATATTGAGAATCGGGACGATGAGCAGAACAATGTTCTGCAAAAGATGCGCGAGCTTGTTGTCAATAAGCATCTCGCGAACCATCAGCATGCACGCATCTTTACCTTCAATTTCGCCCGCGTGAATGCCGTTTTGAATCATGACGACAACTTTTCCGCTCGCCCGCGCATCCTGTGGAGTGAACCCATGATTGTTTGCAATCACGAGGCATTTCAATGCTCTTCCCTGTGGTGAGGTCCCGAAGGTGAAGAGGTGCGCCTTCTGCGTCCGCTCGAACTGCGCGAAGTACTCCATCGTGTCGTCGTAGTTCGGCGACTCGAGATAGTTGGTTCGTTCGAATTGAGTGAGAAATTCTGGCGGATAGGACATTTGTTATTTCGGAGTATGCATTGTGTATTGCCGACTGTTGGAAACTCAGAGCATGCGTGATTGCCAGGTTTCGGGGTTACGACTCGAGTGGAACACAGAAAGAATTCTCAATTCGTTCTCCTCGAATTCGTAGTAGATGCAATATGGAAACCTTCTCACGATGGCACGTCGTTTCTGGAAATGTACTTTGGGATACATTTCGGGATTACGCCGAACCACCTCAACCGCTTCATCATCAGGGTGAAAGCGAACAGTCATGGCGACATCACCTCGATTTCACGTGTTCCGCCTTGATTTCCTCCCACGTTTTCCCTTGCCCAGGATTTCGATGGAACCAATCGCTTCGTCGGTCCAACTCCTCTTTTTGTTTTTGAGACAATTCAATTGGTTTTTTGTCCGCGGCAATGCTATCCCAAATTTCTTCCACCAAAAGTATGCGTTCTGAAACGGTGAGCTTCTTGATTTGTTCGGCAAGTTCTGTTGACATCATAGCTCCTTTCCATTTTCCATACTTGTTCAGCCGATGCGCGACTGCAAAACTCTTGGATTGCGACTCGAATGGAATACTGCAAAGATTTTTATCTGCGTTTCCGTGACATCATAATAAATGGAGTGTGGAAATCGTCTAACGACAGCACGGCGAAGATATCGTAGTCGTACGGGATACATGAAAGGGTTGGCGCGAATTCGTTGCAAGGCTTCATCAACACACTCCATAAACTCCACGTCAAGTCCGACTCGTCGCTCTCGATACCATTGCTGGGCTTCTCGGAATTCCAAATCGGCTTCTGGTCGAAAACGAATTGTCCGAATCACTTACCGAGCCTTCAGTGACTCAGCTTTTATTTCTTCCCACGTTCGACCTTCATTGGGATTGTTTTTGTCGGCTTCAATCCGCCTGTCCAACTCATCCTTCTGCGCCTGAGTTAACTCAAGCGACTCATCGTCCGCGGCGATGCCATCCCAAATTTCTTCCACCAAAAGTATGCGTTCTGAAACGGTGAGCTTCTTGATTTGTTCGGCAAGTTCTGTTGACATTATAGCTCCTTTCCATTTTCCATTCTAACATACCAATCCGACCACAAACAAACAAGAACCGAATGGTCGGTCAAATCTACCAAGAGATGCCACCCGTTGGAACTTCACCAGAATCTCGATAGGTTGTTCCCAACGTTAAATGACCCGATCGAGCAGTGAGTCTCATCTAACCATCAGTACAATTCACAGAACACTTTCACACAGTATCAATCGAAACCGACATATCATGGCAAAGAAATCAGCAATCATCAAACAACTTCAAGGAACAACACTGGTCGCGAAAGGAGACTCAAATCATTGGGTCACAATGGACGGCGGACCGGACACCGGCGGAAGCAACGCAGGCTCAACTCCGAAAGAGCTTCTCCTCTTCGCGCTTGGCGGCTGCACAGCGATGGATGTGATTCCGATCTTGAAAAAGAAGCGCGTGCCGGTGGAAGGATTTGAAGTTCATGTAAACGGCAATGCGCAAACAGAACATCCGCAGGTCTTCACCGATCTCCACGTTGAGTATGTCATTTACGGCGAGAACATCAATCCCGCGGACGTTGAACGCGCAATTGAGCTTTCGACGACGAAGTACTGCTCGGTGTCCGCGATGTTGAGTAAAAGCGTGAAGATAACGCACTCTCTTCGGATTGAAGTGCCGAAGACTCTCGCTGCTGTTGCAGCGTCGAACTAACGATGAACTTCGCTGTCCCGATTTGACGCCGGACGTTTCTTTAGCGAGACGTCCCGGCGTTTCGCTTTTTCACCACGAGCAGTGCATTCGCTACCGGTCTCTCTCCTGCTGCATCGGAAGGCACGTTCACCACGTTGCCTTCAATCACCATCGTCGTCGAGCCGCCGCCGTCAAGATTGAGCGCACGGTAGCAGCCAAGCTCGATCATTAATTCTGCAAATTCCGCCAGCGACATTCCAACACTCGCGGCTTGCCTTCCATCCACCGTCACGAACATGACTCGCGTTCCGTCCTGAGAAAAGCCAACGCCCGTGCGCGGGTGTCGCGTCGTGATGAACTTCGTTGAAACGCCCTCCATGCTGTCCGGCACGACAATAGTCTTGCCGTCAACGACGATGCGCGGCAGCCCACCGACGAGTGTCTTGATTCTCTCCGTGCGCGGGAGAAAGCCGAGCCACAAGCGAACCGTGTCGCCTATCGCGATCTGCTGCAACTCGGCTCGCCGTTTCGCTCGTAATACATAGGTAGAATCGGCGATTGTCATTTGATTTCCCATGCGCAGCGAATCGAACACGACCGCAAGCATCGTGTCGCCGGAGAACGCTATCGTTCGCAGAGCAATTGCTCGCTCGCTCTCGTTTCTTGTGTAGTGCCGAAAGAAACGATTGAGTAGCACAATCGCCGAGTCCCTCAAATTATTCACGGCATCTATCGCGATCAGTGCTTGTCCTGCAATTGCAACGCCATCAAACCGAAATCGCTCGATGTGCGGCTTGCGCGAAACGTCGAGAGCAAACTGTGCGCGCAACGGCTTCTTCACGCCTTTGACGATCTCACCCTCAATGATTTGATTCAGATCGTTCTCGCCTGTCTGCATGTTGAAGAAGTCCGCGTTCATCGCAACGACGACCTGTTGACCGTCGCGGGAATGTCGCTTCGCAATCGAGCTTGTCGTTTCTCTTCCCTTCAAACTATCGAATGCTCGCGCGCTCGTAATGTCAAGTTCACTTGTGGTGAGATCAATTGTGATCGCGTGAATGTTCCACGGTCCTACGGGTCGGATGATGTGACGGTGCACGACGCAGTCTGTTAGGGTACGAACAGTAACTGAATCCTGGCTTGGCAGCGAACTCATTTGTGAGATCGAAGAGCAGGAAACAAAACCGAGCGCCGCGAAGAGGGCGATGAGAAACGAACCTTTCATCGTTTGGGAGAAAACTCCGAAGGTAATGTTCTCGACATACCGAAGTAGTTTCTGATGACGCCGATCGTACGGCGCGCGGCGTTGCCATCGCCGTACGGATTCGTCGCTGACGCCATACGTTGATATGCGAGCGCATCGTCGAGCAACGTTCTTGCCGAAGAAAAAATCTTCCCTTCATCCAACCCCACGAGCTTCACCGTTCCGAACTTCACCGCTTCCGGTCGCTCGGTCACTGTGCGCAGCACGAGCACCGGCTTGCCCAACGATGGTCCTTCCTCTTGCACGCCGCCGGAGTCCGTGATCACCAGATATGAGCGAGCCATCACGTTTGCAAAGTCGAGATAATCGAGCGGCTCGATGAGATGAACGTTCGGTTGATCGTGAAGAATCGGACGGACGACGTCGCGCACGACAGGATTAAGATGGACGGGAAAGACAAAGTTCAGTTGAGGATACCTTTGCGCGAGACGCTTCACCGCGCGGCACGCACCGCGCATCGGTTCGCCCCAGTTTTCGCGGCGATGCATCGTGAGCAAGACGATTCGCTTGCCTTCATCAACAACGCGGTTCAGCTTCTCACTGCTGAAGCGATACTCTTTCTTCACCGCAATTCTCAACGCATCGATGACCGAATTGCCGGTGATGAAAACGTTCTTGCCTGGAACGTTTTCCTTCAGCAGCGCCTTCTTTGCAGTATCCGTCGGCGCGAAGTGCAGCGCGGCGATCGCACTCGTCATCATCCGGTTGATCTCTTCGGGAAAGGGATTCGCTTTGTCGTACGTGCGCAGGCCCGCTTCGACATGCCCGACTGGAATGCGGCGATAGAACGCGGCGAGACTTCCGACCATCGTTGTCGTCGTGTCGCCCTGGACGAGCACCATGTCCGGCTTCTCTTTTTCCAGAACGGTGTCGAGCGCCGCAATCGTATTTTTCGTGAGCGTTGCAAGCGTTTGCCGCGGGCGCATGATGTTCAAATCGTGGTTCGGCGTGATGCGGAAGACATTGAGCACCTGGTCGAGCATGTGGCGGTGCTGCGCCGTCGCGATATTCACGACGTCGAAATGCGTCTTGTTTTTTTGCAGCTCGAGAATGATTGGCGCGAGCTTGATGGTGTCGGGCCGCGTGCCGAAGATAACTGCGATTGTTTTGCGTCGGGGCATTTGTGCGTGTGTGATGGGAAACCGAATCCAATTTACGCAAATGCATCTGCTCTTCAAAGATAGGCGTCCAGGAATCTGTCGGCACCGCTTTCAACGTTGCATTTGACCGAAGAGATTGGTAGGATTGAGTCGCACAATGTCCATTTCTCTTTATCACGGCTTCGACCATGTACAAAGTCATCAAAGGCACATTCCACGTCAAAGGCTACGAGCCGGACGGCGATTCGATTCGCTTTCGCGCAGACAATGAAGCGCTCTGGGATTGGAACGGTTTTGCATGGAGCGATGCGAAACGCAAAAGCGCGAAGAAGAAACAATTGCGCGTCGAGGCGATCGACGCGTTAGAAACGCATTACGAGAACGCAAAGCAGCCCCCCGCGTTCGCGCTTGCTGCGCTCGAGCGCATGCTCGAGCTCATCGGCATCACCGAAGTCGAATACAATTTGATGGTGACGACAATTATCTCCGCAAAGGACGGCGCTCCGGGTTGGATTGCTTCCTCCGGCGTTGACATGTTCGACCGTCCGATCAGCGTTGTGTTTCCGGCTCGCCCCGAGGGGGCTCGCCCCGAGGGGGCTCACCCCATTGGGGCAGGCATAAAGCTAGTTGACGGCGCGGAACTCGCGCTGAAAAAGATACCACTCAGGGAATCCATCAATTACAAGTTAGCGGAAGAGGGAATTGTGTATCCGACATTCTACTCGACGATGGAGCCGGAACTCATAGACATGTTCAGAACAGTGTTTGTCAAAACCAAAAAGAAACGGATGGGCTTGTGGGCGATTGATCGCACGGCGGGTTTCCGCCTCTGGAACGTCAACACCATTCAGCAGGATGTGATCATCATGCCGAAGTTGTTCCGACGATTGATTTCGTTTTTCAATAACGATGGTGACATTACGGCATTCAAACAGTATCTCAAAGAGCATCCCGACCCGATCATCACTCCGGGTGGAGAGAAATCGCTCTCAGAAATTGTCGAGATCAACGGCAACCGCTACGGGCTGAAGTATTCGCCGGAACAACTTATTTTTGATCCGAAGCGTTGAAAAAAGGGGCGAGGCAGCCGCT
>JANNUB010000065.1:0-10812 GCA_031394795.1 Ignavibacteriota bacterium
CCTACTGTGAACGGTGGATGAGAATGGTTGATCGAAGATAGATACCATACGGGTGGAGAGAGTTAAAGTTGCGCAAATCTGTGAGGGTCAGTCTCATCCGTGTTATCCCCGCCTGCCCGTTGTGATGCCCACGAAGCGGGCAGGTGTGTTCTATTTTCTACATCGGATTGGATAACATTCGCGATTTCGATATATTTTTTTCAATCACACCCGACGAGCTTCATGATTCACTCCGAACTGATTCTTATCCTTGACTTCGGCTCTCAGTATTCCCAGTTGATAGCCCGACGCGTCCGCGAACTCGGCGTGTACTCCGAGCTTCATCCGTACAATATCAGCATCGAGAAGATCACGTCCCTCAAGCCGAAGGGAATTATCCCGAAGGGAATTATCCTCTCAGGAAGTCCGTACAGTGCCTACGAAAAGGGTGCGCCGATCTCATCGCCGGAGGTTTTTGAATTGGGAATTCCCGTGCTTGGCATTTGCTACGGCCTGCAGCTCATCGCGCATCAACTTGGCGGTGCAATTGATACAGCGGCGCGGCGCGAGTACGGTCATGCAGAGTTGATGGTTGATGATGCCAGTGATTTGTTCGAAGGCTTCGCCAAGAATGGTTCGAGCGCGAACACTGTGTGGATGAGTCACGGCGACCATCTCACGAAAGCCCCTGCGGGATTCACCCCGATGGCGCACACGAGCAACTCGCCGATTTGTGCCATCAAGAATTCCGAGAAGAAGATTTACGGCATCCAGTTTCATCCGGAAGTTGCTCATACACCGAAGGGGAAAGATGTTCTCCGCAATTTCCTCTTCAAGATTTGTGAATGTAAAGGCGGGTGGAGTTCGGCATCATTTGTTCAAAGCTCAATCGAAGACATTCGTTCGAAAGTCGGAAAAGGAAAAGTAATTTGCGCCCTCAGCGGCGGCGTTGATTCATCCGTCGCGGCTGTGTTGTTGCACCAAGCGATCGGCGATCAGCTTTATTGTATTCACATCAATAATGGGTTGATGCGAAAAGGAGAGAGCGAGCAAGTTGTTAAAACATTTCGCGATAACTTCCGCATGAATTTGGATTACGTTGATGCAAGCGATTTGTTCTTGAACGAACTTGCAGGCGTGCCTGCACGCCGTAGTGCTGCGTTGCGGCACGCAGGCGTGACCGATCCAGAAAAGAAGAGAAAAATTATCGGTAAGCTGTTCATTGATGTGTTTGAACAAGAAGCGAAGAAGATTGGTCAAGTGGATTTTCTTTGTCAGGGAACATTGTACCCCGATGTGATTGAATCGGTTTCGTTCAAAGGTCCGTCCGTAACAATCAAATCGCATCACAATGTCGGCGGCTTGCCTGAGAAAATGAATCTCAAACTCATTGAACCGTTTCGCGAGTTGTTCAAAGACGAAGTGCGAGCCGTTGGAACCGAATTAGGCTTGAGCGATGAATTGATCTGGCGGCATCCATTCCCCGGTCCCGGACTCGCAGTCCGCGTGCTCGGTGAGATTACGAAAGAGAGATTGGACCTGCTCCGCGAAGCCGACGCGATCTTTGTCGAGGAAATCAAGAGAGCCGGGTTGTATCGCGATATCTGGCAAGGCTTCGTCGTTCTCCTTCCGGTCCGCTCCGTCGGGGTGATGGGCGATGGGCGAACGTACGAATACACCGTTGCGATGCGCGCTGTGAGCAGCGTTGACGGCATGACGGCCGATTGGTTTCGAATGCCGCATGATGTTCTTGCGAGAATCTCCTCGCGCATCACGAATGAAGTTCGCGGCATCAACCGCGTGGTGTATGACGTCAGCTCGAAGCCGCCCGCTACAATTGAGTGGGAGTGAGGAGATTCCAATAATCCAAACAACTAATTTGTAACACTTTCGTGATGAATATCTCCTCATCAATGTGTATGATATACACACACGTTGAGGATTATGATGAAATACAGATTTTTGATTTCTGCTATTGCATTGATTGCTGCGGCGGCATTCATGGCGCATGGTCAAGACAAGAAAGCAAGCAAACTTGAGAAAGCGACTTTTGCCGGCGGCTGCTTCTGGTGCATGGAACTGCCATTCGAGGAATCGTCCGGAGTTGTTTCTGTGACCTCGGGTTATTCCGGAGGGCACAAAAATAACCCGACGTATGAAGAAGTTTCAGCGGGAGCGACAGGGCACGCAGAGGCAGTACAGATCGTGTACGATCCCGCAAAAGTAAACTATGTAAAGTTGCTCGAGGTCTTCTGGCACAACATCGATCCGGTTGCGCCCGACCGTCAGTTCTGCGATAGGGGAACGCAGTATCGTTCCGCCATCTTCTATCACGACGAAGCACAGAAGAAATTGGCGGAAGCCTCAAAACAAAAGCTTGAGCAAATTGATGCGTTCAAAGGGAAGATTGTCACCGAAATTGTTCCGCTCAAGGAATTCTATCCTGCGGAAGAATATCATCAGGACTTCTACAAGAAGAATCCCATTCGTTACAAGGCGTATCGCACGGGCTGCGGCAGAGACAGGCGGCTGAAAGAATTGTGGGGAGAAAGCGCCGGGCATTAGGCGCTTCTTTGAAAGATCGGATAAATGAGTTCCAGACTAATTCTTTTTCTTCTTCAGTTGTTTCAGGATGTCCATCGGGTTGCCTCCCTCACTTATTTCCATTGTTGAAGGAACGGTGAGTTTTTCTTCCGAGATTTTTGCATTCTCCTCGAACTTCGTCGCTTCCCTGATAATTGTCATTCCCGCCATGCTCGTTTTGGAGTTCAACACAAGCCCCTTGTACACCAACATTCTCGTTCCGAGACTTTTCACCTCCCACACATCGCATTTCTTTCCGAGAAACGATTCCGTTCCCGTCTTCTTCGCGCCCATCGCTTTCATGGTTCGTTCACCGATCTCGGCGAGGTCTTTGGTTTCGTGCTTCGCCGTAATCTGTGTGAGCATCTGGTTCGTGGTTTTCGTCGCAGTGTTTTTGTCTCTGTCGAGCGCATACGTAAACTCCCCATCCATGATCGTTTCCGTTTTCGTGGGAATCGTCATTCCTCCCGCTTTCATTTCGAGATTCTCTCGCTTTGCTTCTCGCAGTCCCCATCTGTCGAATTGGAGAAACTCTTTTCCGTTCTGCGCGCCGCGTATCGCGTACTCGACGATTGCCGAGCTTATCGCGTACCGTTTGTAACCGTCTTTATCAAGTTGGCTGCTGTTCTTTTGAGCAGAAGCAAATTGAACAACGCTAAACAGAAGGACAACAATCGAGGTTGTTCGGACTATTGATTTCATGCTGAATCCCTTTCTTGAATGCTAATCATCAGATTTTTACAAACTCCACCCTTCGGTTGTTCGCTTTCCCTTCGGGCGTCGTATTGGAATCAACCGCTTTGCTTTCTCCGAAGCCGTCGCTTTCGAATTGTGAGTCGGCGATACCCATCTTCACCAACTCACGCTTGACCGCCTCGGCTCGTTGTTTCGAAAGCTTCAGGTTGAACGCGTCATCGCCGTCGCTATCGGTATGTCCTTCGATCCGGAAGCGCAGTTCGGGATGCTCTTTCATCATCGCGGCGATCTCATTCAACACGCCGTGCGATTCGGGTTTCACAATCGCCTTGCCCGACTCGAAATAAATTCCGCGCGTCACGAACTTCCCGTCGGCAATCACTCGATCGTAAAGCTTCACTCCTCCCTCTGCAACGCGAATGTTTTTGATCATCGCGGGCTTTCCCTTCTTGGCGTCGTGGCTCAACGCTTCGATGGAAAATTTCTCAGGCTTCGGCGTGAGGTTCGGAATGTTCAACACCCGATCTTGATTGTAATAGACTTTGAGCGCCCGCTTATTGAACGACAGCGCGATGCGGCGCCAGCCAGCCTGCTTGCTCGGCGCTTCAGGCTCTCCCTTGAATGTTCCCATCGCGACGGCAGAATTGCGAATGTTGATCGAATTTTTCTTGTCGAATCTGAAAACGTACGCTTCGTTCCCCTGGAGATGGAAATACAGATCGAACTCAATGGTAAAAATTTCGGGCAGGTATGACTTCGTTTTCATCAGCGGCGTAATTTCCGTTCGCGACGCCTGATAGCTGATGACATTCTCGCTCCCGAAGGAAGCGTTCTCGGCGTTCCCGCTGACAAGGTCCCATCGTGAAGGAAACTCGCCGTTCTGTTCGCCTGCAAGATTGTCTTCGAAAATCACTTTCTCGCCCGACACGAAATCGTAACGCGACCACGCCTTCAATTCAGGTTGCGAAGACGCGTCGCCGGTTTGCTTCTCATCGGGCTTCGGCTCCTCCTTTTTCTTCGCGTCGCCCTTGGCTGCGTCTTTCGCTCCCTCAATTCCTTTATCAACTCCTTTGCCGACTTCCTCCTCCGCTTTCTTCTCGACTTTCTTCTTAATGGTCTTGCCGATATCTATCTGGGCATGTGTTCCGTCTGAGCAGAGGAACAAGCAAGCCAGCGTCATGCAACACAGCAATCGTTTCATTGTGAACTCCTTGAGTTTGTGTTGCAGGAATCTAATCTTAGTTTTTCGTAAGGTCAATCGTGCAACGGTTCATTTCATAAGAACAGCTTTTCCTGTTGCCGACTTTTCGCCTGCTGATAGTCTGATCATGTACACACCGCTCGGAAAGTCCGCCGCGTTCCATGTTGCCTCGTAGCTTCCCGCGTTCAACCTCTCATTCACGAGCGTCGCAACTTCCTTTCCCAAAACATCAAACACTTTGAGGGTTACATTACTGACCTCTGATATCTGATATCTGATCTCTGTTCCCGGGTTGAACGGGTTCGGATAATTCTGATGCAGCGCGAACTCAGACGGAAACAACTCGTGTGTCGGCTGAACACTCGTCGGTCCAGTTCTCACATTGTACTCGAACTCTCGGACAGTCGTTGACCCAGAAGTGTACAGCGTATCCACGCGATCGAAGGAGGCGATGGAAAGATCCGTTCCGTAATACTCCACGTCGCGAGTCTTTGTTCTGCTGAACAGCATTCCGCCGAAGAAGCTCAGCTCGGTCCGTTCGGTGATGACGCGGATTGCCGAGACCACCGTTCCGTTCGGCAGCGTGAGCGTTCCGTATCCATCTCCGATGAACGAGCGGAGCGTGACGCGTCGGATGGGCGGAACGTCGAGCGTGTCCGAACTTGTTCGATTCGTGCCGACGGTCAATGGAAGCGGAAGGAACAACGCCGCAGGATTGTAAATGAACACCACGGTCGAATCGTTCGTCCCTTGCCGAATGCGTTGCGCGAAGCCGAGAAAGAACGCGCCGTCATTTTGAATTCGAAAGTACTGCACGGTCGTGATGATTTGTCCGCCGCTGCTGTCAATGAGTTTTCCTGCGGTGGTTGCGGTTGGGAAGGACGTCGAGCCGACTTGCCCTGTTGGTGGAAGGTACAATGTTCGTTCGGTGTCAACAGCCGTAATCGTTCCGGGAACAGTTGCGAAGTTGAATGTTTGTGAAGAGCCTGATGGCACGCCGAGATTGACTATCGTCGGGGTGATTGTGAACTGGCGTTCCGTTCGGTCGCCGTTCATGAACGCCGCCTCCACGTTCGTCCGTGTAATTGTCGGAGCTTGCGCGAACGTTTGAACGAAACAGAACATGAAGCAAAACAGAAAGTACCCGCGTGTCATCTTCTCCTCCTTTGGTTATGTGTAAGGGAACAGTTCAGCGTTGGAGACGCTTTGAAATGTATTACACGGACATGTTGAGTTGCTTCTTTGCTGCCAGATCGAAAAGGGTAGTTGAAAACCGTCAGAAGAATTGAACCACGGATTTCACAGATTTCCACGGATTTTTTTATGAATTCAGTTTGGCTGGCGTTTCAGCAGTTTCCTAATTCCAGTCCTTTCTCCGCGACCTCCGCGTTCTTTGCGGTTAATTCTTTTTTGTGGGCTTTTCAACCGCGCTTCTTATGGACTGCCCGTTATTGTGAGGCCCGCCCAGTAAAAAGGATGAGATGTTGATGGTTGCGATTTGAATTTGCGTTGCGCCTCGTTGAGGGAATTGGCGAGCTGGTTCGGCTCGCTCCAATCAGGCGATGCACCGCGGATTGTTCGTCGCGCAAGTTCATCGTAGAAGAGCGCCACGAGCTTTGCCGTTGATTTGTCCTCGACCAACCAGAGCGGGGAGATAACGGACGCTGCCCCCGCGGTGATGAATGCGCGCGGGAAACTCACCATGTCGTGACCGTCGGGAATCTTGCCGCTTGCTCCGACTGTGCGACCCGTTTCGCACGCGCTGAGCAAAACGAAGCGCGCCTGAAATTTTGCTCTCAGGATTTCGTGCAGCTCAAGGCTGCGGTCGCTGCACGTGATTGTTGAATAGAGAGGGTAGAGCAAGTTCACTGAACCATGCGATGCGATGTGGATTGCTCCTGCATACGACCATTCCTTGAAAAGATTTCCTGTCGTTGCATCCGCGTTTGATAAAGAAACGACTGAATGAAAAACGTTTTCTGGAATTGCCGCAATTTCTTCTCGGACGAATGGAAGCGATGCGTCGTCGGGTGCAAACGCCAGAATTGATGCGGGACTCGAGATGGGATTTTGCATTGACTTCACAAGCTGAGTTGCAGATGGAGCGTAGCTGATTGTTACGCGCTCAACCAACGAAATCCCGTCCTGCGAAAGAAGCGCGGCGAACGGAACGAGGTGCAAGCTTCGATGCGGCGAGATGATGAGATGATCGCCCGCGTGAAGCAGTCCGCGTTCTACAAGAGGGTGAATGAGCAACGTATGAAGGAACTGTGCAGACCCTTTCCAATACTCATCCGATGGGCTGAGCT
Source organism: Ignavibacteriota bacterium (assembly GCA_031394795.1). Taxonomy (GTDB): domain Bacteria; phylum Bacteroidota; class Ignavibacteria; order UBA10030; family UBA6906; genus CAADGV01. The sequence continues at coordinate 6,769 of JANNUB010000065.1, forward strand.
TGCCGCGCAAGATTGTTTCTTGCAAAACATCTATCACCGATCGCACGTCGCGGATGGGAATTCGTTCTTGAAGAATCTCGGAGCGATTCTTGCGTGCAACGAAAATACTCAGCGCGCTGTCGGAAACATGAAATCCCGCGTACACTTGACGCGCAGAAAGCGACTGCTCAAGTTGCTGAAGGCTGATTGGAGAGGAGAGTGTCAGGTGAGAGGAAGACAATGAAAGCGCGTTGTGCTGCGATAGCAGGTCTTGATAGATTTCCGCGATGCGCGTGTGCAGAGACTGCTGTTCGGATTTCGAGTCGTAGTCCTGAATGAGGCGGACAAGTTTCGAAAAAGTCTGACTCTTCTCGCTGCTTGCGCGCTCGCCCCAGAAGGGGAGCAGCCGCTCGCGCTCCATATTCTCGAAGAGAGATTCTTTCTCTCCCGACTTTGCCAACGATTCGATGAGGAGGGCGTACGCTCGTCCCCGCGTTTTATGCGCCTCCGCTGCCGCGATTTCGAACGCGAACATCGGATGAGAAGTGGAAAGCGTGTTGATGTAGATCGAGTCTAAATCGCGCGTGAGCGTTTCCAGAAGCGCGAGCGCATCGAATGTTTCTCCCGCCGCGCGCAGAACGGAGGCGAGCATCAATTCCGACTCGACTTTGCCCTGACGATGGGCGATTGCGCGGGTGTGCTGCACAGCCCTGCGCGCCAACTGTTCTGCGCGGCTGTGCTTGCCCAAAATCGAAAACGCCTCGGCGCAGTCAACGAGGCTCGCCTCGATGCCCGCGTAATACTTCAGCGAGTCGAGAATCTGAATTACTTCCTCGAAGCTGCGTGCAGCTTCCGCCCATCGTTCTGATTTCTTGGCGGCGAGCGCTTTTCTGATGAGCGCGTTGACCTTCGCTTCCGCAGACGACTCGAAGAGTGTGTCGCTTTGCAGCGGAGTTTCCGCGAGCACCGCGGTCGAGGCGAACGCGATGTCGCGCAAACCTCGATACGCAATCTCGGCGCCCCAAATGTAGCCCGTGCGTTGAGCGAGTTCATATCCTTTTTTCAAATACGAATATGCAAACGATCGTCCATGATCGGAGCGCGGGACGAACGACGTAAGAAAATAGTAGCTGTCAACGAGTCCCTTGTGGTCGCCAATTCTCCTGCGGATATCGAGCGCGGAAAGCTGATGCCGCAAGTTGGTTTTCCACTCACCGCGCGTCCCATGAACCAGCCCGATGTTGCTGAGCGTTGTCGCTTCGCCTAACTTATCGCCCGCGTTTCGATAGAGTTCCAGCGCTCGATGGTAGAAATGCAGCAATGCGGAATCGAGATGTCCGCGATACCACAACAACACACCAATCTGCCTCATGGCATCCGCCTCGCAGCGAAGATGCGCGGCTTCGCGTCCAAGCTCCAGGCTCCGCGCTTGATTCACGAGCGCCGCGTCGTATCGTCCGTTGGTGAATTCAATGAGCCCGCGAATGTTGAGCGCCTGAGAAAGGAGAACAGTGTCCGAGCGAGCGCTTGCCGAATCTATGACGAGCTGAACGAGACTGTCCGCCTCGACAGTTTTGCCGAGACCGAGCTTGATGCGCGCGATGTCGTACAGGATGTCGCCTGTTGTGTTGGCGACAGTGTTGAGAAATGCAAAGACAGAGTCGGCGCGGCGGAAATCACCTCTGTCCGCGAGAACTTGTCCGAACAAGCGCATCGCGGATCTGTTCTGAGGATCTCCCTTCAACACATCCGCGAGCGTTTCCTCGGCTTCGATGAATCTGAACTGCGCCGCAAGCTCCTTCGCTTCGTTCAAACGCTCGGCGGGAGTGAGAGTGCAAGAGTGAAAGGAGAGCAGCACGATTGCCAAAGCGAAGCGCGGGCACGCAACTAAAAAAAACTGAACCGCAGATTTCACGGATTTTCACAGATTGGTTTTTTGTGGGTTCAATGTCGCGCCTCTGCGCTCTCAGCGGTCTCTGCGGTTAAATTCTTTTTTTGATGGTTTTCAACCCTGCTTCCAGACAGGAAGAAAAAGTTATTGTGAGTAGATGAACGCATTCAACTGCGATCGCTGTGACGATTGGTCGGGGAAAAGCGATTCGACGCGCCAGAAGTAACGCTCGCCTCGCTTGAGATCGAGATTGCTCGGAAGAGTAATCGTCGTCTCGGATGAAACTGTCTCCCACTGTATCAGACCGACGTGATCGTGGAGTGTGAAGCGATACGCGATGGCTTCCTGCATTGCTCTCCAGCGAAATGCAGTTTGCGGTTGGATATTCGATCCATCAACGGGATCCAACAGTTGCGTGCTCGAGAAGTTCGTCGAATCTCGGTAACGGGAAACTTCAGTGCGATCGGGCAGAAAGAAGATGACCGCGGCAACTACAGCCAATCCGCCAAGCGCGAACCGAAGCCTCGGCACGCGAAGCCACGACCACGCTGACGCGCGTGCGCCGTCTCGCCTGACGATTCGTTCAGCTCGTTGCACAGCTTCCTTCGGGATTTGCGGGGCTGACATGCGCGGCAATTCGCGCTTCAGTCGCGAAAGAGCATTGAGCAACGCTGTGCACTCTGCGCAATCGGCGAGATGGGTTGAGAACCTCTCTCGTTCTTCTCCCGTCAGTCTCTTCTCTATAAAAAGAAGTATGTCGGCTTCAGTGAGATGCATTGTCATTCTTCTTTGACTGTATTGCACGGACATCGAGAGAGTTTCCTTTGCGAGAAGAGGCGCGGGCACGGAGTTTCTTCAACGCGCCGTGCATTACCGCGTACACGTGTTGCTCGGATTGAAAGTCGAGAATCTCAACAATCTCGCGCGCGGACATCTCCTCCCAAAACTTGAGCCGAACGACGAGGCGTTCCTGTTCTTCCAACAGCGAGAGCCATTCATCAGTGGCTTCGTTCAACGAACCATCTTCGGGGTTCGTGGCTTCATCGAAATGCATGTTGTCATCAAACGGGACAAACTCAGGATGTTTCTGCGCGGGCTTTTCGCCAACCGCGGTGTGAATCTGGTCCAGCGCTTCGCTCAACCGTTCCGCCGTTGTGTCAAGCTTGTTGATGATTTCATCGTCGGAGCATCCTTCCCAATAGTAGAGACGAAAAACATTTCGTTCGAAATCCGTCATGCGAAGCAACGCGGCGGGAAAGCGGCGTCGCCCGTGTGCAGCACGATGCGCGTCAATGCAGAGATTGCGGGTCACGGCGGCGAGCCACGTGGAGAGTTTTGCAGGGCGCGTACCGTAATCAGTTTGAAATTTGCGCAGTTTGGCAAAATCATTTTCGGCGAACTTCGTACAGACGAAAAGATATTTTTCGACGGCATCGTCGTGGTCGCGTTCATGCTGCCAGATGACCTTGAAAAAGAGATTGGAGTAGCGTCGCAGGAACTCCGCCCACGGCTCGGCGGGCGACTGCGAGTTGAGCAGCCGATCGAGGAGCGAACGCTCATCAAGGAGTTTGTAAAAGAACTTACCAGACACGATTCCGGGAATCCATCGCTTTGTGAGAAGGATTTTTTCCGATGGAAGTATAAGCAGGAGGGTGAATCATTGCAAGAGAGCACGTCGCCTTTCTTTGTGGAAATGAGACGAATTGCCTATATTTTGCATGCCCAATGGTTGATGCGTTTCCGCCGACCACATGTTTTTCATTTTGATGGTTCAGAAATTTTGAGGAGGTTCCGATGGACTACAAAAACATTATCACAATTGAGCCAGGGAAGCGGGGAGGCAAGCCGTGCATCCGAGGAATGCGGATTACAGTTCAAGATGTTCTTTCGTACCTCGCGGCTGGGATGTCTCAAGAGGAGATACTCGATGATTTTCCGTATCTCACGAAGGAAGACATACTCGCCTGTCTGGCATACGCTGCGGATCGAGAGAGGTTCACATTGACAGTGCAAGGATGAAACTTCTATTTGACCAACACCTTTCAAGAGGCAATACATTCTCTCGACGATTTGACCATTCACGAATTGGAATAAAACAATGAGCAGCTCGATTGAAGTGGAGAATAAGCTCAAAGAAGTCAAACCGATGCTCGAAGAAAAATTCAAAGTGCGGC
>JANNUB010000084.1:0-6332 GCA_031394795.1 Ignavibacteriota bacterium
GTTGTTGACGAGAATGTCTATGCGCTTCAAGTCATCGACAGTCTGATGAATGAGATGCTCGGCTTCGGCTTTCACGGTCACGTCGCAAGGGTGAGCGACAGCCGTGCCGCCGTCCGCTGTTATCTGTTGAACAAGATCATGCAATTTGTCAACGCGACGAGCGGCGAGAACGACGGTCGCTCCTTTGCTCGCGAGAAGTCTTCCCAGCGCCGCGCCGATGCCGGATGATGCGCCGGTAATTATTGCAACATTATTTTTCATCATGAGATTATTTGATGTGAGTTGATGCGTTTTCTGCAAGCCAGTCGCGCGCCGCGGTCTCGCCCGCCACGAACCCCGTCGAAAACGCCGCCTGTAAATTGTACCCTCCAACGGGCCCGGCAACGTCCAACACCTCGCCACAAATATACAGACCTTTTCCCTTTCGCGAGCGCATTGTCTGTGGATCAACTTCGTCGAGCGCGACTCCCCCCGCCGTTACTTCGCCCCGCGTGAGGTCAATGCGACTCACCGTGCCTAACTTCCACGATTTCAAGACTCCGACAATCCTCCTTCGCTCGTCTTTCGTCAGAACGTGCCCGCGTTTGTTCTCATCCACATCAATGGACCGCAGCAGGTGCGGAACGATCCTATTCGGAAGCCACGCCTCAATCAGCGTCCCGATCATTTTGTCGCGTTTCGACAGAACGAATGCAGCCAGCTCTTCGTCAAGCGTGGGGAAATCTTTCGTCGGAAAAAAATCAAAGAACAGCTCGACACGATGCCGCTCCATCGCCTCGGCCGCAACGCGGCTCACTTCGAGTGCCGCCGGTCCGGTAATTCCTTCATGAGAAAAAAGAATGTCGCCGCGCCATTCTTGAATTTTCTTCCCATCCGCAAAAACCGTCACGTTGCCGTCGCGAAGGGGGATGCCGCGCCAGTCCTCGGGAAGTTTCGGCTCGACGGAAATCGGCGCGAGCGCCGCGCGGATCGGTTCGATGGCGTGACCCATCTGTTGTGCCCACAAAAACCCGTCACCGGTTGTCCCGGTTTTCGGGTACGATGCTCCGCCAGTTGCGAGAATAATCTGAGACCCCGGAATCGTCTCATTCCCCAACCTCAAACCTACAACCATTTCATTCTTTGCAAGAATTCCGGTCGCCCTCGCATTCAATCGTACCTCAACGCCGCTCATTCTCAGATACTCACCCAGCGCGTTCACAACGTCGTCTGCCGTTCCATTCTCAGGAAACACTCTGCCGTTTGCGCGCGTCATTGTCTTGACGCCGCTCTCTTCAATCATTCTTACAATATCCCAGTTGGAGAATCTGTAGAATGACGGTTTCAGAAATCGCGCTTCGCGTTGCACAAATGCCGCGCGGATATGCTCCATCGTTCCGGCGTGCGTGATGTTGCACTTGCCTCCACCGGAGATGAGCAGCTTGACGCCTAACTTCTTGTTCCGTTCAAGCAACAGGACCTTTGCTCCACACGAGGCGGCGCGCCATGCGGCGATGATTCCAGCGGCTCCGCCGCCGATGACGATGATGGGGGACATGGGACAACATACGCACGACGAATGCAAAGTCCAAGCAGAAAAAGTGAGACACTCTTCCCCGGGAAACTTCAAAAAAAACGTTTGGTGGACATCCTAACTGCTTTTCTTCCTGGTTATCACTATTTTGTTCATTGAAATCTTTATCAACACCTATTTCGACCTTGTCAACGGAATCGGACTTACGGCTCAACAGACAAGCCGCACTGATATCCCTCATCGTTGGCTTCGGGATGCTGGTGATGAAAACGACCGCGTACTTCATCACGCATTCTGCCGCGATTTTTTCCGACGCGCTCGAGTCTATCGTACACGTTGCGGCGACTTCGATGGCATTCTACAGCATCATCCTCAGCTCCCGTCCCGCCGACAAATCGCATCCGTACGGGCACGGGAAGATCGAATTCTTCTCCGCGGGGACCGAAGGGGGACTGATCGTTGTCGCAGCAATGGCGATCATCTACGAAGCCGTTCGTGGCATCATCTTCGGCAGAGAGCTTGTTCAACTTGACACAGGAATGCTGCTGACGCTTGCCGCCGCCGTTGTCAATCTCGCGCTTGGTTGGTTCTTGATACGAAGGGGCAAAGCCACCAACTCTCTCACGCTCATCGCTGACGGCAAGCATGTGCTCACCGATTCATGGACGAGCTTTGGAGTCGTGGGCGGACTCGTTCTGGTGAAACTCACGGGGATGGAGATTCTTGATCCTCTTGTTGCAATCGCTGTTGCACTCAACATTCTCGTGTCCGGCTACCAGCTTATGCGCCTTTCGATCGGCGGCTTGATGGATGAATCGGACAGGGACACGCTGCAGCGCGTCATCGAGATCATTAACCGGCAGCGGGCGTCTGAATGGATTAACGTGCATCATTTGCGCGTCATGCGCTCGGGGCAGTTGCATCACATAGATTTCCACATGACCATTCCGTACTACTGGAGTGTGGAACAAGCCCATGCGCTGAACCATACCGTCGAGGATCAGATTTCGTCGTCCCTCAACAACAATGCGCGCATCATGGTGCATCTCGATCCGTGCAAACCGACGCTCTGTTCGTCATGCAAGGTCGAGCAGTGCGCCTACCGGTCATCGCCGTTCGGGTCGCATCTTGAATGGTCCGTTGAAGCACTGACGGGCGATCCGCCGGGCACATAGACCTACGCCGATCCTGTGCTTCGCGTCAATTGCACACATCGAACATCATCGTATGTTGGAACCGAAGCAACCACACATCGGGGATTCGCCAACCATCACCGAAGCGTGTGCCGCATTTCACCGGATATTTCAGGGGAAACTATGGATGGCAGAATTGCTCTTCTGATCGGCAAGGCCGAACAGCATATTACACACCAACGCTTTGCCGAAGCGCTCGAGTGCATCGCAGCCGCGGAACACCTTGAGCCGGACAACAGGTCGGTGCGCATGCTGAAAGAACTTGTCGTAAGCCTGCAATCCCGAGCACAGCAGAAAACGCTGCTCAATCGTTTCTTCCCGCGTCGCATCAGGAAATCTTTCGAGCAGTCCGCTATCCCGGCTCCGCTAAGCGAAAGCGAAGCACACAAGCGTATCAGGAGTCTGACCGGTACCGCCGATTACCATCTTTCCCGTGGCGCTGTGGAGAGTGCATACGAGTCTATGATGCGCGCCTATGCGCTGGATCCTACTTCCGCCGACGTGATTGCCTGCCAACAGCGCGTGCTACCCGCGTGGAAGAAGCTCCTCCCACAAGATGCAGGGACGGACTCCACACCCCGCACCAAACCGTCATCAAAGAAGATTCAAAGCTCGCTCTTCGAGCGGCTGAAGAATGGGAAGTTGCTCGTCTGAACGCAGACCCTGGGCGTTGCAAATCTATTTTGATGCAACCGCTGCGCTGTCGTTCAGCGCAAATGCGCCAGTGAGAAAACCCAACAACCGCTCGGCAACAACGCGGTGACCTTCTTCATTGAAATGAATATCCACGGGAAAGTAGTGCTGCTGGTGATGCAGATCGGTAAACATGAGCGTGGGGATTCCCGCTTCACGGGCGACGCGTTCCACAAACTCGGTCTTCTCCATCTGGTGGTCGCGTAGCTCAAACTTGTTCGTGAAAACGGCGAGTCCAAACGGAACGCCGCGCTGTTCGGCATACGCCTTTGTCGCAAGAATGAGCTTTCGCGTTACGCTGAACTTGTATTCCTTTGACTCATCCTTCACCTTTTTCGACTCATCTTCGATCTTGAGCGCGGCCCGCGACGCGAGAAAGTTTTTTGCATAGAAGACAAGGTGCGACGATTCATAGAGCCATCGCTGAAATGCGAGGTTATGCTGCTTCAGCCATGAGTCCTTGTTCTCCGGAAAAACGAGCTCGCCGCGCTCGTCGAGATAGGCAAACTCCCGGCGAAGATTATCCTCATAGTCGTTGCCTGTATAGAAGAGGAGAATGACGGCGTCGGGTTGCACCGCATCGTAGAATTTCTGCAGCGCTTTGAGTTCCTGCGCGGTTGAATACCCTTGCGACATCAGTGCCACGGCATCGGTCGAGCTTGGTTTGAGTTCTTGTTTGAGCAGGGCGAGAAATGTTTTTTCATACGGCACTTCTAAATTTTCAAGGAACGAATCGCCTAACAGAGCGATGCGCCGTTTGACGGAAGCGCGTGGAGCGAGCGGATCATCACGAAAGCCTAACTCGTTGTATGAAAACGGAACGTTGATGGCGTCTTCCTTGCGGACATAGTTGCCATTTCCGTTCGGCTTGCCGCGCCAACCTAAGTCTCTATCGTAGATCGCGAGACGCTTCGTCTCTTGAACGACGAACAATCGGAGTATGATTTCGGCAAGGAAGAGAGTGAAAAGAACCGAAGAAAAAAAGAGAACGAGATTCTTCTTGAGGTTTGACACGCGTGAGCCTTTCAGTGAAGTGAGCGATGTCTTGCTTCAGACAATAATAATAAGTGTTCCTGCCAATATCAATGCGCTTCTGATGACCTGAATTCATCGGGTTGTTGAGGCGGTATTCTCTTTCGACCGCGATTCATTGTGCCTCAATGTTTTCATTTTGACCATGAAAACGAATTGAACCAGATATAACAGACCCAGCAGCATCCGCAAGAGAAAACTCTCCGTCACGAACACGCTCACATAGCCAATCATCACCGCCGAGATAAGAAGCGAGACAACCTTCACCGAAAAGGGAATTCCGTTCCCTGCAAGCACGTTGTGAACGTGCTTTCCCGCGAAGCGGCTTCGCAACAGCCGCTCGTACAACCGTTGCGAGCTTCGGACATAACAAACCGCTGCAAGCAAAACGAACGGAGTTGTGGGAAGAACCGGAAGAAACGCGCCAACGATGCCAATCGCGAGTGAGAGAGTTCCCCCAACAATCAAGAGAACCCTCGTCACGGTGTTCAAGGGTTTGAAGCCCGGGTGTGTTTCATTCATTGTATTGCATTGTCGCTTTTCTCAAGATGGTGAATTTTGGGATAATGTAGCAACCCGGTAGATGAACGGGATTTGTTTTCTCTCGTACAAATTGTATATTTTCCACGCAATGAATTTGCTTTTCCGAAATATCGTCTCGATTCTCCTCCTTTCGTCCTACCTCCTCAGCGGCGTGCTCATTGAATTGTCGCATCACGATGAAGTGGCGTTTGCATCCCCATCGGAAACGAGACTTGATCACCACGACTGCGGCGGGCCCGAGAAGCACCCTGCACCGGAAGCAAGCCATTGTCTTGCCTGCACGCACACGACGCATCGTGTCGCTATCGAAACGCAATTCTACCTTCACCCGCAAACCGTTTCTGTCGTTGACGGTCGCGTCGCTCGCTCCCTCGGACAGACCCTCGAAACAGACATTTTCTATTCCGGCAAACGCGGTCCGCCCCGCGCATAACTCTTCTCCGTTCTTTCTCTCTATCATTTTCACTTTTTGAACAAGGAGGATTTATGCTGCGCCATGCAGTTGTTGCATTCGCGATGATCGCGCTCGTTTCCGAGTTCGGTCTCGCACAAACATCTGTGAACCCCGACATTAGTATCATTGCAAGATTTTTGATTGAATCAAACGACGGCGAGCGGCTCGGTGAAGGGAAACGCGAATTCAGCCGTCCGGATTTTCAGTTTGAAGAACTTGAGCTTGTCGTTTCTTCGTACTTGAATCCGTTTGCAAAAGCGGATGTTGTGCTCACGCTTCCGGGTCCGGACATTGAAGCAGGCAAACTCGGACTTGAAGAGCTGTACGTGACAGTCCTGCGCGGGCTGCCGTTCGATTTAAATGTCCGCCTCGGAAAATATCGCGCCGATTTCGGTAAACTCAACGTGCAACATCCGCATCAATGGTCATTCCTCACTCAGCCGCTCTCGCATGAACGTTTCATCGGCGAGGAAGGATTGAACGACCTCGGCATTTCTGCGAGCGCGCTGCTGCCGACAGGCGACGTCTATTCAAAACTAACCGTCGATTTGCTACGCGGCTCCGCGATTGGCGAAGCGACAGGCCTCGAAGACACAAGCGGCGCGAAGCCAACGTACGCGACATCGGGACGCCTGATGGGATTCTTCACCCTTGGTGACTTCAGCGATCTGGAAAGCGGTGTCAGCTTCCATACCGGAATCCACGATCCGTACAATCGCGATCGGTTTTGGTATTGGAATCTCGATTTCAAATACAAGTACAAACCGGATACATACACCGGACTGACTGTCCAAGGCGAATATCTTCTCAACTCGCGCAAAGCAATTCAGGATCGTGACCTGAATCAGTTTGTTGATGTGAATGGCAATCCCGAGCGGCGAAGCATCTCAACATCCGGCTTTTA
>JANNUB010000164.1:0-16647 GCA_031394795.1 Ignavibacteriota bacterium
ATGACGTCGAGACTGTTTGTACGCTCGAAATGGTATTCCATCGAACCATGCTCAATTTTTTGGATGTCGAGAAATTGGTTGCTGAAGAGCGTCAGTTTTTTCACGCCCTCTTTGATGGATTTGACAAGCTTCATTTGGTCCGCGTTCAACGGACCCCGTTTTTGATCAAGGAGAAGATACTGAGCGGACATCATCGTTTGCAGCGGGGTGCGAAGCTCGTGTGAGATGTGATGGAGCATTTCCGTTTTCAAGTCGTTGATCTGTTTCAGCTTCGCGCTCATTTCATTCACCGCATCCGCAAGCCACGCCATCTCGTCGCTTGATCGCACGTGAATGGGATCGAAGACGCCGCGTGCGATGTTCTCCGTTCCGGCAATCAGCGTGCGAATAGGCTTCACGATGGTTTGTGTAATAAAGAGAGCGACGGAGAGCGCTACGAGCAATGCGCCCACCGTTACGAGCCACGCGACGTTCTTTGATCGCACCATCGCTTGGTTGATTCCCGCAAACGATGCGCTCACGTCGTCTTCGTTGGAACGAATGAGCGAATTCAGGCTGCTGTTGGCTGCGGCTAAAGAATCGGAGCGTTTTTCTCTGCGCGCCGCAAGATCGCTCTCGCTCAGCCTGCGCGTGAGAGGGACGTCGCGCTCCACGTCGGCCCGCGACCACGCGATCTGCTGCCGGAGAGAATACATCAAGCCGACTTCTATGCTCTTCGGCGAAGCGTCGTACATTGAATCGACAAACGCAGAGATTTGCCTGGACTGTTCGGCAAAGAGATTGTAGTATGCCGTGTCTCCAGTGATGAGATATTTCTGCGCTGATTTTTCGGATTCGGGTACGATCGTCTGCAGTTGTTTGGCAGTGTTGATCGAGCGAACATCATTGCGGAATATGTTGTTCGTTGTCTCCGCCACCACGTCCAGCTGCTGCAGCACGTACACGTTCGCAGCGATCATCAGGAATACGACAATTGCAAAGCCGAAGAAGAGTTTCTTTTTGATTGTGAATTTCATTCGAGTACGTCTTCAATCACTACCATAGCCACAACATGATTGTCCGAGTGCGAGAGCGAGACAAAGACATTGCAGCCTGTGAGAGTTTCTTTCATCGAGCCGTGGAATTCGAAACGGGGTCTGCCTGAAGGTTCATTCATCACTTCCACATCATGCCATCGAAATTCGCCCGCCCAGCCCGTCGAGACGGCTTTGCTCAGGGCTTCTTTAGCGGCAAAGCGCGCCGCAAAGTGCTGGACCGAGTGCGCTCGAGAACGACAATAGGTGATCTCGTGAGGGGTGAAGATCTTGAGAAGGAAGTGATCCCCCAGATCGCGAATGCTTTTCTCTATTCGCTCGATTTCGATAATGTCCACGCCGATGCCGCGAACCATATTCTTCCGCTCTCTCGCACTCGTTTTGTGGATTAGCTCTGCCTGTTGTTTTCGGTGTCAATCACGCTGAGAAGTTCCGACACGTCGTTGATGTCGTACTGCGCGTTGCTCTCCACCGTGCCGAAGGTGTCCCCGTAGCGCGCAAAGACCGTTATCATGCCGACCTGAGCGGCGCCGATAATATCGCGCTCAGCCCAATCGCCCACCATGATCGCTTCGCGCGGTTGAACATTGAGCAGATCCAGCGCCTTTCGAAACGGCACCGGACTTGGTTTTCGAACGCCTGTATCATCGAACGTCACGACGTGGTCGAACACATGATGAAAATTCAGGTAACACAAGCGAAGCCACGCCTCGCGCCCCGGCGCGTCGGAAATGACGGCGAGCTTTATACCGCGCTTCACCAGATGGATAAGCGTCATGTTAACGTGCGCATACGGTACGAGCGCCGCTTCACGAGCACGGCGGTACGCGATAATCCCTGCCGAGAGAATCTTATAGTCTACTTTCCGGAACACGTCGTACAGGAGCTGGTCGAAGACGTTTTGAAACTCGATGCCCCGCTCTTTGTAGATCGCATCGATGCGTTGCTGCACTTCTTCGCGCGTCAGCTTCAATCCTGCGTCAATCATGGAATTGATCGCAGCCGTGATCGCTTGGCGCTTCATCGCCATGAAATCCACAAGCGTGTTATCGAGATCGAAAATGACGGCTTTGATCATGAATGGACTGTAGTCATTGGTCAATGGTCATTTGTCATTGGTCTCTGAATCTTCAAACCGGAGCGAAATGACCAATGACTAATGACCAATGACGTCTCTTCCCGCTCGTGCAACTTCGTCTTCGATAAACTCGCGGACGACGGGCTTGACAAAAACATTTTCCAGACCGACTTCGTGCATCGCGACCGCGAGCGCTGCTGCTTTCTTGTTCGGCATCAGCTTCTTGTTAACGACCAGAAGCTTCTTCTCTTTCAAAATACAGTAGCCGCCGTCGAAGTCTCCCTTTTCGTAACGAACGTTCACGCCGAGTTGTCGTGCAATCTCCTCCAGCTCGGCAATCAGGTCTTCATGCTTCATGCTTCATGCACTCTGCAGCCTCTTGAACGGTTGAAACACGGCAAGCGCGATAATCGTGTAGTAGCAGAGCAGCGCAATGAACGGCGCGCCTGCGAGGGCTTTGATGCGCGCAATGAACAACTCGCGAAACGCACTGTTATCCGCCGTCGTATAGAATTCCTGATAAATGATTTTCCAATCAATGTGCAGCGTGTACACTTCGACCGGAACGAACAGGTAAAACAGAATCGCGCTCATCATCAGCCAGCCGTGCTCTTTCAGCGCGAACGGCGACGCTACGAGAAAAACGACGCCACTCACGATCACGAGCGTGTAACTCACAAGCACGACAATGGAAGTAATGGCAATGAGGCGATACGCTTCGCGCTCTGCCCGCGGGTCGAGCGTGTCATCGAACCGAATCTCCGTTGCACTGGTTTTGAAAATGTCGTTGCCGATGAGGGCGCGGACGTTTATCGCGCCAAGCCAAACGATGGAGGAAACGACCAAGACGAACAATGCCGTGTGCCAAAGAGACGTGCGTGCGCGAGAAACCGGGGATGTTTGTCTCGTTGGCATGGTTCAATGTAAGTTTTTTCTCGGCACATTTCAATGAAATGTCGTTAATGCTCGCCCGGGCAGGGATTTCAGATTGTCCGACCCGAAGGGTTCCTTTCCGAAGGAACCCTTCGGGTCGGAAAGGACTCCTTACGGAGATGATTGTTGCCTGGATGGTTGGGTCGGACTGTCAGAATCTATCAGATAATTCTTGTACCAACTCAGGTCGTGAAAGAATGAGAGGAGATTCTGAAATGCCGCCGGCGTCAGGGCAAGAAATTTCTGTTGGAATTTTTCACTGGTTCCGGAATCCGCATGTGCGAGCAACGACTGGAGAAGCGATTTGGATTTTTCGACACTGTCGGCGAATTCTTTCGAGAGTTTGTCATAACCTTCCGCGTCCTTGCCGATGCGTTTCATGATGCCTTGAGTTTTGTGCGCGAACTTCGCGAAGAAACCGAGCTGGTCGAGCATTTCCAGTCCGTTGTGTTTATGGGCAAGCTCGATGAGGAGTGCAACCTCGCTTCGGTGTGCGAAGGGACGTTGTGCGTGCCGTTCGACGGCGTCAACGAGTATAGTGGTTTGCGGTGAGAATTGCATGGCAAGTCTTCGGAGATTCTTGCATGAAATATAGACCGGAATGCCGGAAGAAACAACAGTGTCCTAAATTCCGATATTGTCCGAGGGACTCCTTCTGCCGAAGGCATTCCTTCGGAAGGAGAATCTCACGCAAAGACGCGAAGGCGCAAAGAATGAAAGAAAATGGATTATCGAGTTGGGAGTCCCCAAAAGAAAATCACCGATTGGGTGAATTCCATCATTCTATTATTTTCAATGATAACTTTGCGACTTTGCGTGAGACTAAATCGGATTTCATTCAGGCTTGGGGCGCAGCAGGTTCGCAACCGTGATTCGAGCAACACGGCAGTAGTTTGCTTCACCAGAGGCGAGCGAGCGCCAAAGAAACAAACTGCGCACTGTAATTCTTTGTCGGATCGTTCGACGAACGCAGCTCGTATTCATATCCTACATTCAATGCGAGTCCCCACACCAATGGACATAGCCAGTCCGCGCTGAAAGACCATTGTTTAGGTTTTTAGAAGTGTCCTAAATAAATTCCGTGCAACTTTCCCGCCCGGTTTCCTCGTTTAGTGAATAGAGAATGCACGTGAATCCCTCGAAAAGGAACCGATTCGATGCAAGAGTCTTTGCCGCGAAATCGCCTCACGAGAAACTCAAGGTCCCGAAAATTGATTCTCGCGCGGCGATTCGCTACTTTTTCAGAGGGCATCTCATGAATGGGAATAATGTCTTTCCGTAACTGGTCAATCTCGAAAAAAATTCTCCTCGGCATGTTGCCGCTGTTTCTGCTGTTCGTTGTCCTGAGCGTCGCGCTGAACAACCGCTATCAGGAACAGGAGATGATGGAACAGGCACAACTGGCTGCGCACACGTACGCCGACATCATCAAAGAAGCGCTCGTGAACATGATGGTGACGAACTACGAAGTGGACGAGAGTTTTCTCGAACGCGTCAGCCTGCTGCAGCAATTCGACACGATGCATATTCTCATCAATAATAACTTGAAGCTCCGCGAAGAAATTCTCGCAGAGAAACGATTGAAGCCGCTCGCGTCGCGCCACAAAACGACAATGGCTCACGACGAGCCGGAGCGCGAAGTGCTGCGAAGCGGTTTGCCGAAGTTCACGCGCAACGGCGACCATTTCCGCGGGATCGTTCCGTTCAATGCAACCGAGGTCTGCCAGAAATGTCACGCGGTACCGCGTGGCTACACGCTCGGCGCGGCGGACATTCATATCTCACTCTCGCGCATCGCGCTGGCGGCGCAGGAAAATTGGAGACGCTCGTTCATCATTTTTCTCGGCTTCTCAATTGTCGTGGTCGCCTTTGCAAGCATGCTGTTTTCGCGGTTCGTCTCGCGCCCCGTTGATAAACTCGTGAAAGCGACAACGGAAATCAGCGCTGGGAATTTGGACCACGACGTGCTTCGTGAAGTGCAGCCTTTACAGGAACATTCGCGCGATGAGCTTGCACTTCTCTTTGTAAGATTCGACGCCATGCGCGAATCGCTCAAAGAAAAAATCGAGCAGCTCGACGAAGTCAACAAAAGCCTTGCGGAACGAAACGCAGAAGTGGAGCAAACGCTGATGCGCCTCAAGCAAGCGCAAGAGGAACTCGTGCGCAGCGAGCGTCTCGCCGCAACGGGGAAGATGACCGCACAGCTCTCGCATGAAATCAACAACCCGATCCACAACATTCAAAGCCTCCTCGAATCATCGCTGAAAAAAATCGAGGGGCAGCCGAAAGAGCTTGTCGCGCTCGCACTCGAGGAGGTCACACGCATGGCAAGGCTCACGCGCCAAATGCTCGAGTTCTATCGCGGCACGCTCGTAGACATCGAAAAAAATCCCGTAGATATACAAGAGTTGATCGAGCAGCTGCTCAAAGAAAACGAAGGAACGCTTCTTGACAACAAGATTCATACGGTGTTTGAAATGTCGTCGGCGCCAGTCGTTCTTGGCTCGCGCGACAAACTGAAACAGGTTCTTCTCAATTTGATCTGGAACGCGCGCGACTCGATGCCGCACGGCGGCGAGCTGCACTTGAAAGCACGGCAGACCAACCGCACGGTGCGCATTGAAGTCAGCGACACGGGCGGCGGCATTCCGCCCGAACATCTCGGAAAAATTTTCGATGCATTTTTCACCACAAAGAAAGAAGTCAGCGGCGTTGGCCTTGGACTCTCGGTGAGCTACGGCATCGTGCAACAACACAAAGGGACGATCAGCGTCGCAAGCCAGATCGGCGCTGGGACGACATTTACGATCGAAATTCCTGCTTCGCACTCATAAAGGCAATTATGACGGAACGAGAAAGAATACTTGTTGTGGATGATGATAAAGCATTTCGCGTCGCAACACGAACGCTGCTCGAAGATGAGAGCTACAAAGTTCTTCTCGCCGCAAATGGTGACGAAGCACTTGCAATACTCGCGTCATCGGATGTTGATCTGATGCTCTCCGATCTGGTGATGGCAAAAATGAGCGGCATCGAGCTGCTGCAAAAAGCGAAAGCACGCTCTCCCGATCTCACAGTGATCATGGCGACCGGTTTCGGCTCGATCAACAGTGCAGTGGAAGCGATGCGGCTCGGCGCAACGGACTATCTCACAAAGCCGTGCAACAATGCCGAGCTGCTGCTGAAAATTCGCCGGGCGCTTGACATGAAGTGCAACAACCGCGAGCTGAAAAAGCTTCGCGAGGAATTGCATTCAACGTACAGCTTCGGCAACATGGTGAGCCGCAGCGAAAAGATGAAGCACGTGATCCAATCCATCCGCCAGGTCGGCGACACCGACGTGACGATTCTGATTCAAGGCGAGAGCGGAACGGGGAAAGAACTTGTTGCACGCGCGGTTCATTACAATAGTATCCGCACGGCGAAACCGTTCGTCGCGGTGAATTGCTCGGCGATCCCCGAGAATCTTTTGGAGAGCGAGCTGTTCGGTCACGAGAAAGGTGCATTCACCGGCGCGATGAAACAGAAAGCGGGCAAGTTCGAGGAAGCGAACGGCGGCACTCTTTTTCTCGATGAAATCGGCGACCTCGCGCCGAACGTGCAAACGAAGCTCTTGAGAGTTTTGCAGGAGAAAACTTTCGAGAGAGTTGGCGGCAACGCGCCGATTCAGGTGAACACGCGCGTCGTTGCCGCTACGAATCGTAATTTGGAGATGATGACGAAGGCGGGAGATTTTCGCGAAGATTTGTTCTACCGTTTGAACGTATTCCCGATTCATCTGCCGACGCTGCGCGAGCGGCTGGAGGACATTCCGCTCCTTGCCGAGCATTTCATCACACGACATGCCGACCTTGCCGGCGGACGCGTGAAAAACATCTCGCCGTCGGCGATTACCGATATGATGAACTACAACTGGCGCGGCAACATTCGCGAATTAGAAAACTTGATCAAGAGAGCGATGATAAAAACAACCGGAGAAACGATTATGCAAATCGAATTGCCGACGAACGACAACGGGGCGTTTGTACGAAAAGGAACAATGCCCGACGTTGATCTCAGCACGCCGTTCAAAGACTACATGGGCGCGATTATCCGCGATGCTGAAGAAAAATACCTGGTACGAATGCTCCGCCACTATAAAGGCAACATCAACCAAATCGCGAAGCTGATGGATGTAGACCGGAAGACCGTCTATCGCAAGATGGCGGAGTACTCGATTGACCCTGCGGGGTTCAGAGACGAATAGCGAAAGAACGACTGAGTGTAGCAACTGCTCCACACGGAAAGAATTCGAGTTGCTTCTCCTTGTGGCTTGTGTTCCCCACCCATCAATTCCATCACTCCTCCGAAGGAGTCCTTCGGACAATAATCCATTAATCCAAAAGGCTTTCGGTGTTTTGCTGATTGGCACGCCGTTAGCATAACATCGTTGCAACAACAACGACTCACCGCATCACAACACAATCGCGAGGGAAGTATGGGTAACACAAGTCTCTTCGATAAAGCTCTCGGCCTCGAACAGAGCGGACGATTTGCGGAAGCGCTGCAGCTTTTTCAAGCATGTTTCGCCGACCCGACATTCGACGAAGGCGATTTGTGTTTTCATTGCGGCTGGTGTTTGGAGAATGAGAAGAACGCAGGGCGAGCCGTTGCCTTCTACGAAAAAGCGGCTGCGTTGACGCGCATTCCTTCATGCAAGTTGAACGGCTATTTCCGCGCAGGCTGGGTGTTGATGCACGAAAAAAGTTTTGCGCAGGCGGCGGATATGTTCCGCTTCGCAATTGACTACGGCGAGTTGGTCGCTTTGAAGAATGAAACATTTGTTCACGCCGTCTATTGGCATGCGCTCTGTCTCGAATCGCAGGGCTGCTATTTGGACGCACTGAAATGGTACAGGCTGGCACAAGCGCTTGCGCCGCAGATAGGCCCCGAAAGCAGGATGCGACAAATTTTGTGTTTGAACCGCGTCGGATTGTTTGAGGAAGCGCTGAACGTCTGTCGCACATTCGATGCGCCTGCGCCGGAAGAATTTGACTACGCACGGTATGAAGCGTTGCGCATGGATGTGGAGAAGGAACGCGCAATGTACGGAGAACAATGCCTTATGCCGCGAACATGTTCTCGGGTTTCCCATGCAATTAGCTGAAGTACAACGGAACATAGCGCCGTTGCGGCGCGAGCGTATCGAGGTAGCCGAACTCGAATACATCGCCTTCTCCGGTCAACATGAAATTGCGCACGGCATTTTCCTGAGCATTCCCAAAGAGGAACGGGCGACGTACGCGAACAAATACATCCTCAGCGAAGTGATTACCGGCGGCGTGAAGAAGCTGAAACAATATCTCTCCGTTTCCGCGGAAGGCGCAGCGAACGAAGAGAAGGAATTCATCGACGAGACGGTAGAGTTATTCCTTGACAGCGCGCGCGCATCGGGAGTGTATTCGCGTGAGTTGTTCGAGTCGTTGTTGGTGTGGAGCGATGAGTTGTTTCGGCTCTCGTTGCTGCAGGAATCGCTTCGCTACTATGATGAAGCGCTTGCGATGGGCGTAAATAAATTTCCGGATTTGTACGTCCGCTCGCTGGTAGGAAAAGCGGGCGTGCTCAATACGCTCGGCAAGTTTCGCGAAACGCAGTCGCTGCTCCTGTCGCTTGCCGAGCGACCGTATGTTATCACCGACCGGAACGTGATTCCGGAACTTCTCTTCAAGCTCGGTAAAGAGTCGTTATTGAGGGGTGAGATTTCATTTTACAAACAGCTTCTGTTTCGCGGGCTCCGACACTTCTACACGAGTCTGGAAGACCGCAAGTTGTTTGTCGAACAGATTCAAAAAACATATCGCCGCACGTACAAAGTTCTGTTCGATGCAAAAGTTACGCTGGCGGATAAAGTTCTATTTCTGATTCATCGGCTGTATTTCACTGTGCAGCCGTTCGCGATTGCCCGCTATACCGGATTGGCGCGAGCATTACGCCTGGTTGTCTTAGGCTATGTGTATTGCGTGAATTATCTATTCCGCTCGTCGAGTGTGGAGGAGCAAACGATGTCGGCGAAACGGTCGACGACTCGACTCGGCGAGCGGGCGGAAACCATTGCGCCATTCTACCGGCGACGGAACATTTTGGTGACGCGCGCAATGGGCGGCATCGGCGATTTGCTGATGATGACCCCCGGCTTTCACGCGCTCAAGAAACAATATCCACGCGACGAAATTCATCTCGCAATTCCCAAACGCTACTTCCCGATTTTCCAAAACAATCCCTCTGTAACGTTGGTAGATATTGAGCACGATGCGTTCGAACATTACGGCTACAAGAAATGGTACAACTTTACGGATTGTCCGGCGTCGCGCATTGAAGCCCTGACCGCGCCGAGAGTGAAGAAGAACAGAATAGAATTATTTGCCCGAAGTTTGGGTTTGAGCGTATTCGCCGTGCGGAACATGGACAAGCGTCCGCAGTATATCGTCACGGACGAAGAGCGAGCGTTTCAGAAAATGTTCTGGCGAGAACACGGACTCGAGGGAAGAAGAGTGATCGGTGTGCAGCTTCATTCCGATGAAGTTTATCGCGACTATCCGCACATGGAACAGGTGATCGCCGCGCTTGCTCGCGACACTACAGTGTTGGTATTCGACGCGATTGCAATCAACGGGTGCGATGGCGAGAACATCATCAAAGTTGCCGGCATGCCGATGCGGAAAGCGTTTGCGCTCGCGTCCTCGTGCGACGCCATCGTTGCGCCCGACTCGGCGTTTGTGCATCTCGCCGCCGCGTTCGATACGCCGTGCGTTGCGCTCTACGGTCCAATCGACGGTGCGCTCCGCACGATGCACTACCCGATGTGCAAATATCTCGACGTGCGAAAAAAACTCGGCTGCATGCCTTGCTGGCGCAACGATAAGATTCCCTGTAAGCTCACCAATATGCGCACGAGCGTTTGCATGGCGGACATTACCATCAACGAAATTCAAGAAGCACTCACAGAAGTTTTACAAAGGAAGACTCAGCAATGAAACCAACAAGTAAGTTATGCGACGGAGCGGATTGGTTCCGCCCGGAGATGCAAGAAATAATCGAAAACGAATTGCGCGAAGTTCCACGCTTTCACAGGAAGCAATGGGAGTCGGCGATGATTTTTCATTCGCTGCGTGAAAGCGGAAAGTTGAATCCAGACAAACTCGGTTTATCTATGGGCGGCGGGAAAGAACTCATTGCGTACGCAATCGCTCCGCATGTGAAGCAACTCGTCATCACGGATTTGTATGAGATGAACACGAGTTGGGATTGCGCCAAGACGGACGACCCCGACGAATACATCCGGCAGAACAAGCCGTTTCCCGTTGACGACGCAAAGATGAAGGCGGTTCGCATGGATATGCGCGCGCTGAAATTCGCGGACAAGACATTTGACTTTTGCTATTCCACCTGCGCTGTCGAACACATCGGCACGCGCGAGGATTTTTTGCTGCACTTCAACGAAGTCGCACGCGTCCTCAAAGACGACGGTCTGTATGTTTTCACGACGGAAGTTCTGTACGGCGATGAGACGATTCGCGACGAAAATAATTATGTCTTCTCACTTTCGGATTTGAGAGACGTGTTGGGCGACAGCAATCTGATGATGGAAGAAGTCTTTGATGCGCGCATCGCAGAACACAAAGTGAATCACCCGCTCCCTTCGACATTGAAACAGCTAGCGCATTTCGTTCCCGAGAGTCTCGCGCAGCGATTGATTCAAGAAGCTCCGCACATACAACTTCTGCGCGGCAAGCATCCGTTCACCTGCGGGATTTTTGTTTTGCGCAGGAAAGAACGTTGGAAGAGTTCGCAAGAAACGCGATTCGTCGGGCTTGCCGAGACAAAGAGATTCGTCGAAGCCGGCGTGGAAGAATATCGCGCAACGCTGGACAATTCGCGAGTGACGATAAACCCATACTCGCTGTTGCCCGGAGAACTGTCGCGGTTTTGCGCGGACCACGTGGAGTTTTTTAAGAAGCAGACGTCACAGCGCGGCGATACCGAAACCCCTTTTCACACGGATTATTTTTGGTGGGGAAACGGTAAGCGCGTGTTCGACATCGCGCTTCGTCTTGTCCGTAAGTCCGAAGGTCGAAGACTCGACTCGTCGAGACTCCTTACGGAGGACTCATTCGGAGAAGCGCGAAGCAGAGAGGGCGAACCGGAAATTGAATTCCGCGTTCACCGGTACAAGACGCTCGACTCGCGCCATGTAGAATGCGTTGCAACCGTCTCGCGTCCTGTGCAACATATCGGCTGGATGGCGAAAACGTTTGAGTTGGATATGGATGACGAGTACTGTTACGCGATACTCGCGAAGGTGCGAAACGGTTCGTGCGTGTTCGACAAGATTGAAGTGAAAAGTTATCCTGCACGTCTCTCGCCTGTACGTATGCGGGAAAACGCAGAGACCGTAAAACACGAACTCATCGCTGCATACGTATGACAACCGCCGTCGCTCGCCGCTTTGTTTGGTTTTATTCGCTCACGCAACTGAAGCTGAAGTATCGCTACACGTCGCTCGGCGTTCTCTGGAACTTTTTGGAGCCTGCGTTGTTCCTCGCGATTCTCAGCGTCGTGTTTTCCGTCGTCAACAAAATGAACATTGCCGACTACGCGGTGTTTCTCTTCGGCGCGCTGATGCCGTGGCGCTATTTCGAAAAAGCCGTCAATACGATCATGGACTCGATCGCGCAGGGCGACTGGCTTCTGAAAAAACTTTACGTCTCGCCGTTTGCGCTGCCGCTGACGCGCTGGGTGATTGCGAGCTTCGAGTTTCTGATTTCGATGACGGTTGTGTTCGCGTTCTTTGTCTTGTTGAAACATTCGTTCACGATTCATCTCGTTGTGCTGCCGCTCGCGATTCTTCCCTGGGCGCTACTCGGGCTTGGCGTCGGCTTGATAAGCGCGGTGGCGTTCACCTTCTTCCGCGACGTCAAGACGATCATCCAGATGGTGTTGATGCTCGCGTTCTTCTCGTCGCCGATTTTGTTTCGCGCGGACGCGTTCGAGCCGGGCACGCTGCAAGCGCGGCTCGTCCAGTTTCACCCGGTGACATATTTCGCAGCGCTGTTTCAGAAGCCGATTTATCACGCCGCGTTTCCGAGTTCGAACGATTGGATTGTGTCGTGCAGTGTCGCTCTTGTTTCGGTTGCGCTTGGAGTCTGGTTAGTGAAGAAGTACAAAGGTGAGTTCTACTATTATCTGTGAGAAAAACGTCAAGAAATTCGAAATCATAAATCCGCAATCCGAAATTTACATGAAACCCATTTTCAAACTCACCAACGTCGGCGTCAGCTTCGCGAAACATGCGATTAAGCATCGCAGCTTGAAGTACACGCTCTCGAATCTTCTCGATGAGAAAGAGAAGCCGCGCCATCACGCGCTGGAACGGGTGAGCTTGACCATTAACGAGGGCGAGCATGTCGGCATCATCGGTCGGAACGGCGCGGGAAAGACGACGCTGATGCGCGTGCTCACCCGCGTCATCACGCCGCAGGAGGGAGGCGTGTACGTGAACAGCGCCGTGCACGTTGTGCCTCTGCTCGAGCTCGGCATCGGCTTCCAGGCGGATTTGTCGGGACGCGAGAACTGTTATCTCGCCGGACTCTTGATGGGTTACTCGAAAAAGGAAATGCATGAGCGCATTCCGAGCATCATCGAGTTTTCCGAGCTTGGAGATTTTTTTGACGAACCAGTGAAAACATATTCGTCCGGTATGTACGCGCGGCTCGCGTTCGCGCTCGCGACGGACGTGAAACCGGAAGTGTTGCTCGTGGACGAAGTGTTCGGCGTCGGCGACGAATTCTTCATGCGGAAGTGCATCGTGCGGATGCAGCGCCTTATGCAATCGGGGACGGCGACGATTTTCGTTTCGCACAACTTGGATTTTCTCGTCACGCAGTGCAAACGTTTGATTTGGCTGGAGAAAGGACTGGTCGTGATGGACGGCGATTCGTTGGAGGTTGCTAACGCATATCATAGGTCCGGGGGAAATTATGATTGAGCCTATCATCATCAACGCAACCAATCTCGGCAAGTACATAGACGGACTTGGCGTGTACACGCTCAACCTGCTGCGCGAGTTGTCGCAGATGGAAACCCAACTTCGCTTCATCATCTATGTGAACAAGAGCGCGAAAGAACATCTGAAGGATATACAATTTTCCAGTCGGTGCGAATTGCGCTGGGTGAGCTCGCTTGTTTCCCCGGATTACAGATTCCGCGGACACTTCTTGCGTTTGCTGTATTCGAACTTCATTTCGTTGAAGCACCGCAGTTCGTTTATGTTTGTCGCAACGCAATTGGAAGCGGTGTTCTTTCGCGTAAATCAAATTATCACGATTCACGACATCATTCCGTTGCTGTTCCGAAAGTCGCACAAGAAGCAATATTTCTTTTTCAGGTACCTTCTCGGACACGTTCTGCACAAGGCGAAGTCCGTCATCACGCCGTCGCAGCACACGAAGAATTTGCTGCTGCAAACGTACGGACTCGATGAACGAAAGGTGAAGGTGATTCACAACGGTGTACGACAATCGTTGTGCTCAGCGCTCGACAAAGAAAAAGTGGAGGAGAAGTTTATCCTCTTCACGGGGCGGCTTGTTGGCATGAAGAATTTTTCGGGATTGCTGCGAGCGTTCAGCTTGATCAAGGATTCCGTGCCGCACAAGCTCGTCATCACGGGACACGGCACGCGAAAAATGAAGCGCGAGTTGCAAGAATTGCGGCGCGCCGACTTGCCGATTGACGAAGGGCGAGTCGTGTACAAAGGGCATGTCTCCTCCGAAGAGATGGAGGAGCTGTTGAACAAAGCGTCGTTGCTCGTCTTCCCATCCTTCTATGAAGGCTTCGGCTTGCCGCCGCTGGAAGGAATGGCGCACGGTTGTCCCGTTGTCGTATCGAATGTTTCCAGCCTGCCGGAAGTGTGCGCAGACGCGGCGCTCTACGTTGACCCGCACGATGTCAAGAACATCGCGAGCGCGATGCACAAAATGCTCACCGACTCGAACCTGCGACGGATGATGATTGTGAGAGGCGTTGAACGCGCTCAACATTTTCGGTGGGAGGATTCGGCGAAGAAGCATGTTCAGGCTTTTGCAGAGGCGCTGCAGGCGTAGGTCGGAGGTCAGAGGTCAGAGGTCAGAGGTCGGAGGCAGGGTCTACGCGAGAACTTCGGACAGGGAACGCCTGTTGTGACGTTCAATGAAATTCCTGCTGTGTTCAGCGAAGTTGAACTGATGGACTCCACCAACATTGTTTAAGAGGAGTCCATTCATTCACGTCAGCAACGCCCGCATCGGTTGCAGTGTGCGATTGAAGGGATTCAACATGAGGCCGAGTTCTTCGAGTGTAATCACCCCCAGAAGCGGTTCATCGCCCGTTTCGCCGAGAATGACGGGCGTGTGTCCTTCGCCTTGAGGGAGCGAGATAAAACACTCCGACACGTGTCGCACAATCGAAGTTCCATCGGCAAGAGTAAACTCTAATTTCCGTTTGGGTTTGAGACCGATTGATTTCCACACCTTCTCGCTAAGCAACGTATAGCTCGCTCCACTATCAACGAGAAATCTCACCGCCGCCTTCTTCCCACGCGCCCCCGCAACTTTTCCTCTCACGTATGTCAGGCCCATAGGTTGTTTCTCCTTTCTGCTTCATTGTAACAATCATGCCATTGATTAGCAACAAGCGAATGAAAACAAACCCGCCAAACTCCAGCGAGGTTGTCAATTCGCTCCGAAAGGAGTCCTCCGTAACGAGTCTCGACGAGTCGAGTCTTCGACCTTCGGACTTCGGACAATCACGGATGCCGAAGAAAGCGCCGCCACTTTCAAGCGATGAGATTCAACTCATCAAGAACTGGATCGATCAGGGCGCGCGCAACAACTGAACGATTCTACCGCGCAGCTTCTGCGGCAACGATTCCCCAACTCGATGCGCGAAGAAATCCGATTGTGGACTCCATGCCACAGTGTATTTGGCGAATAGATCGTCAAGTGTAGCGAAAGTGCCCCACCGCCGGGAACCCAGTTTCAAACAAAGAGAAAATTGACAGTTTTCGGTCGGTTGGATTGGCATGTGTTTTGGTTCTGAGTTACATACCGCAGAGGAACATATACGAATCAGCCAATGTCGAACGAAGCTCTTTTCTATTCCGAAGCTCTACCACAACTCGACGCATTGCGCAATTTTGCCTACAAGCTTTGCCGCAATGAACACTCGACCAACGACCTCGTGCAGGAAACGATGTTGAGAGCATGTAAGTCGTTTCACACGTATCAACAAGGAACGAACTGCCGCGCATGGCTCTTTCAGATTTGCAAGAATTCGTTTATCAACGATTATCGTCGCAAGCAATATGAAACTGTCGCGATTGATTTTACGGAGTCGTATGCGAGCAGCGAGGAGGATGTGGACGAGTGGCGGCATGCGCGTGTGAAACTTACGGACAACCACGCGATCGT
Organism: Ignavibacteriota bacterium; assembly: GCA_031394795.1. Classification (GTDB taxonomy): domain Bacteria; phylum Bacteroidota; class Ignavibacteria; order UBA10030; family UBA6906; genus CAADGV01. The sequence goes on from JANNUB010000164.1 coordinate 15,528, forward strand.
GTTGCACAACGCGATGGTCGGCGATGAAGTCGCTGGTGCGCTCGAAGCTCTTCCCCCCGATTATCAAACGGCGCTCATCCTCAGCGACATCGAGGGCTACACGTACGAAGAGATTGCAGAGTTCGCTCACGCGCCGATTGGGACGATTCGTTCGCGCATTCACCGCGCGCGCAAGATGCTCGCGGAGCGATTAGAAGAGTATGCGGAGAAGCATGGGTACGGTCCGAGCATGTTCGCGACTGCACAATTCGTGTGAAGAAAAAGACTCCTCGGAGGCGGTTCAATATTTTTTTGTGCGTTTCTCGGACTGCGCTTTGAACTCCCCCGTCTCCCGAATTTCAACTTCCACGTTTTCAACCCGATACGGAATCAATTTCCGAATCCCCGCGACATTTTCTTTCACTGAAACAACCAGGCATGCGCTCCCCGATGAAGTCGTACCGATACCGACGGCCACTACTCCATCAATTGCGAGCCAACGCTTCTCGTTGGCTCGCTTGATGGATTTGATCCGTTCGAGATCTTCCGCCTTCACGGCAAAGTTACCTGCAGCGCTTGAAAAACATTTTGTATGCGATTGATGATTGTCGAGGTGTTGCTGCCCGCGAACAACAGCCCGACGATTTGGTTCTGGTCATTCAACACCGCCGAGCCGCTATCGCCGCCTTGACTCATCGCACCCGCCATCAATTGATCAACAAACGTCGCGGTCTTGTTCGAGCCGTAACTGACGTTTGCTGTTACGTCAATTTGTTGAATGCTGCCGGTCGTCACGCCGGTTGTTCTTCCGCTTTTCTTTAGGGACATGCCGAGCGTTCCATCCGCGCTGCCGGCAATCGCTCCGATGTCGAGGATCGTGTTGACGACATCGCCGGGATTGATCGGCTGAGCAATCGCGCAGTCAACCAAATTATCCACTGCCGCGGCTCTCGCCTGAGTTGCTGCTGCCTGCAAGCGTGTACTGCTTCCGATCGCAGCGGCAGCTCCGTTCAGAATTGCCGCGACACCGCTGCCGATCGGACATGGTATCGGAGGAATCACGCTTGTGCTGAACTGAATCGGCACGAACTCACGCAACTGCGCGATCGTGTCGTTCTGCTGCGTGCCGCCGTCGGCAGCG
>JANNUB010000187.1:0-7994 GCA_031394795.1 Ignavibacteriota bacterium
TCTTCACCATCACAACAAGTGAACGTTCTGGTAAACGGTGGCGCGTACAAGCGTGGCTCATCATCGGTCATTCCCACGGACTTTGTCTTGAGCGCGGCATTTCCAAATCCATTCAATCCATCAACGACAATCGAGTTCGATCTACCGGAAGATGCTTTCGTCTCGTTGAATGTGTTCGATGTTCTCGGCAGAAAAGTTGGCGAGGTTGTGAATGGCAGTTACGGGGCAGGCTATCACGCGACCACATGGAATGCGAAGGATGCCTCAAGCGGCGTGTACTTTGCGCGTTTCACCGCGACCGATGCAACTGGAGCAGTAAAATTCTCTAAGATCAATAAACTCATTTTGAGCAAGTGACGCCGCTTCACTTCTCTTGAACAAAAGCCCGGGTCCGTGGAGGAGTCGGGCTTTTTCTTGAGCGCCTGCCAATTTTTCCGGAATGTACTCCTTACTTAAAATCATTTAACTCCGCGTTAACCCGCTTTCATTGTATCTCGCCGATGCAATGAATAGATTTTTCGTACTTCCCGCAATTGTGTCAGACTCCCAACGCGTGAAACAGGTTTACATCGAAACATACGGCTGCCAGATGAACCTCGCCGACAGCGAAGTTGTGGGCGGAATCCTGCAAAAGCACGGCTACGCGTTCACGAACGAGATGTCGCGTGCCGATGTCATACTCGTGAACACCTGCGCGATCCGGGACAACGCGGAGATGCGCATCTATGGCAGGTTAGGAGAGTTCGGGCGTGTCAAGAAACAGAAGCCGGGAACAGTAGTCGGGGTGCTGGGCTGTATGGCGGAGCGTTTGCGTTTCAAATTGATTGAAGAAGAAGAGCTTGTTGACCTCGTCGTTGGTCCGGACGAGTATAGAAAACTTCCTTCGCTCATCGAGGACGCCTTCGTTGGAGAGAAGGGAATCGCAACGCGGCTCTCGCGCGTCGAGAACTATGAAGACATCGAGCCGCTCAGAACAGAGGGCGTCAGCGCGTGGCTTTCGGTGATGCGCGGGTGCGATAAGTTCTGCACGTTCTGCGTTGTGCCGTTTACGCGCGGGCGCGAGCGAAGTCGTTCGCTGCAAAGCGTTGTTGATGAAGTTCGGGATTTGGCTGAGCGCGGATTCAAAGAAGTAACGCTGCTCGGCCAGAATGTGAATTCGTACAGCGATGGAGAATATGATTTTGCCTACCTCGTGCGGCGCGTTGCCGAAGTTGACAGAACGATGCGCGTGTGCTTCATGACCCCCCATCCGCAGGACATGAGCGACAAGCTTATCGAGACGATCGCGACGAACGAGAACATCTGCAAGCACGTTCATCTTCCGGTGCAGTCCGGTTCGAACAGAATTTTGGAATTGATGAACCGAACGTACACGATTGAGCATTATCTCGGACTCGTCGAAAAAATTCGTACAGCAATGCCGGCAGCGAGTCTTACGACCGACATCATCAGCGGATTCCCGACAGAGACGGAGGAAGAGCACAGGATGACTATCGAGTTGATGCGGGAGGTTCGTTACGACGGTGCGTACACGTTCAAATATTCTGCTCGCGAGAACACGAAGGCGTGGGAAATGGCGGACGATATTTCGGAAGAAGTAAAGGGGCAGCGCGTGTTTGAGATTTCCCAACTCCAACAAAAACTTTCCTTCGACATCAATCAAAAACTGATTGGAACTGTCGAGAGAATTCTCGTCGAGGGACCGAGCAAAAAGTCGGACGAAGAATGGACGGGACGAACCGACACGAACAAGGCTGTAGTCTTTCCGAAGAACGGAGAGATTGCAGGAGAGTACATCACCATCATGATCGAGAGAACGAGTCCCGCGGCGCTGTTCGGAAGGAGAGTTGATGTGGAAGGGAAAATAGTCGGCTCGATGATGATGGAGGCGGTTGTATGATGAACACGTTTGTCCGAATCATTACGAGGCGCGCCTCTGTACTCGCGTTGATGGCTTTGGGTTCTCATTCCCTTTTTGCGCAAGAACCAAACATCGAGAGTCACCTTGCGGCTATTGAACGCGGTCAAGCGGATGAAGTCCGCGGCGAGCTTCCCTCGCTCTTGAAAAACTATCCGAACAATCCCGGCGTCTTGTACGTGCAGGCGCTCCTGACAAGCGACGGGGCGGAAGCGGCGCGCTTGTATCAAAAAATTGTCGACAAGCATGCCGGCAGCAATTGGGCTGACGATGCGTTGTGGAAGGTGTATAAATTCTATTCCGCCATTGGATTGGACCGGACGGCGGAAATCAAACTGGAGCAGCTCAAAACGCAGTATCCCGATTCAAAATACCTGACCGGGAAGGAAGAGCCGCCGATTGCTGCCGGGCAGAATCCCGAGCCGCAATCGCATGCCTCGACACAGCAGAGGACCCCGGAGCATCGCGACAGCGTTTCCGTTCCTCCGCGCGAAAGCTTACCCCCGGTTGCGGCAAAATCCGAAACGGCGGCGGAGCGCGGGAAATACACGCTGCAGGTCGGGGTGTATTCAACTTTGGCGAATGCGGACAAACAAAAACAGTTCTTTGAATACCAGCAATATCCCGTTGACATTGTGAGCAAGATGAGAGGAGGCCGAGAGTTGTTCTTCGTATTCGTCGGCAGTTTTGCGACAGAGACCAATGCGTGGGAAAAAGGCGAAGAGATCAAACGAGCGTTTGACATAGACTATTTTGTCGTGACACGGTAAGTGGAAAGCGCCGTACTGAAATTGAGCGAGCGAAGTTTTCAAGACGAGCACGGCATTCTTGGCGAGTCGGTTGCGATAAAAAAAATCGCCGAGGTGGTGCAACAAGTCGCGCCGACGGACATCACCGTTCTCATTACGGGCGAGAGCGGCGTCGGGAAAGAGGTGATCGCCCAGGCGATACACGCGGCGAGCAATCGCGCGAAGAAGCCGCTCATCACCGTCAATAGCGGCGCGATCCCTGAAGGAATTATTGAAAGCGAGTTGTTCGGCCATGAGCGAGGCTCGTTCACTGGAGCATCGAGCGAGCGGAAGGGTTACTTCGAGATTGCAGACAACGGAACGATCTTCCTCGACGAAATCGGCGAGTTGCCTCTTGTAGCTCAGGTGAAGTTCCTTCGCATTCTGGAGAATGGAGAATTTCTCCGCGTGGGTTCTTCGATCTCGCGGCGCGTGAGTGTCCGGGCGATCGCTGCAACGAGCAAAGATCTGGATGCGGAGGTGCGCCACGGTCGCTTCCGCTCGGATCTGTATTTCCGGCTCCGTTCGGTGAACATCAGTATTCCGCCGTTGCGGCAGCGGCGGGAAGACGTCCCGGTATTGTTCAAAGCCTTCGCCGATGAATACGCCGCGAAAAACAATATCAAGTTCGGCGGCATCGCAGATGACGCCATGGACTTGCTCAAGGCGTATCACTTTCCGGGCAACGTACGCGAGCTGCGAAACACCGTCGAGAGCATGCTCGTGCTTGAGCGCGGGAAGTTCTTGAGCGCCGAGGATGTGCGAAAGTACTTGAAAGAGTATCACGAGCCTGCAGCGGAGAACCGCAACCTGCCCGCGGTGACCGGCAAGAGCGTTGAGCAAGCGGAACGCGAATTGATCTTGCGAGCGCTCTTTGAGATCAAAGCGGATATTGTCGAGCTGAAGAAGGCATACGACGAAGACCGCGCTGCGCTTGCGGAAATCCGGAGGGCGCACGACCCGATGGCGATCGAGCACGATACGAGTCTTTCGCTTGCCGAAATGGAACGGAAGCTTGTCGCCGAAGCGCTGACGCGAAACAAGGGCAACCGTCGCGCAGCGGCGCGCGCGCTGAACATCAGCGAGCGAACGCTCTATAGGAAGATCAAAGAATATCACCTGGAGGATTTGCAGTAGAGATGAAACACCCCATGTCCATAGTGTTTCTCGTGGTGTTCCCAAGCTGTTATTCCTTTACGGGCGCGTCGGTGCCGGGACATTTGAAGACGATTGCGATCCCGCTTTTGGATGACCAATCCGGTTCCGGCGAGCCGGAGTTGCGCGAAAAATTGACGCGCGCGCTCACGGACTTGTTCATTCGCGACAATAGCCTCGAGATTGCGGACAAGTCATCTGCAGATTCGATTCTCGAAGGTGCGATTCTCTCGGCGCCCGACGCCATTCTTTCGGTGACCGGCGGCGAGCGTGTCGGCAAACGCCGCGTGACGATGACCGTGAAAGTCGTCTATCAGGACATGAAGCTGAGAAAAAAAGTGTACGAGAAGTCATTCTCGAATTACGGCGACTATGAAAGTGGCGCGGGCTTCGGCGGGAAGCAAGCCGCGTTGGACGAGGCTATCCGGAAAATCGCCGAGGATATTCTGCTGGAGACCGTATCGGGTTGGTAACATCATCTTTCACAATGTGAGGTACAAAAACAGTCATCATGGCTGAATTTATTTTGATTGCATACATCGCGTCGCTCTCGATTCTGTTTGTGTTCGGGATGCACGGTTTTCTGATGATCTTCTATTACCTGAAGTTTCGACACAAAAAGCATCCGGCAGTCGCCTCGCTCGATGAGTATCCGGTCGTGACGGTGCAGCTGCCGGTGTTCAACGAGCGTTACGTGATCGGGCGGCTGATTGATGCCTCCTGCGCGATAATCTATCCGAAAGAGAAACTGGAGATTCAACTGCTGGATGATTCGACGGATGAAACCTATGACGCGATTGTAGAGGCGGTGGCAAAATACCGAAAGCATGGGTTCGACATCAAGCATATCCATCGAACGGACAGACAGGGATTCAAGGCAGGGGCGCTCAAAGACGGCTTGGCGGTGGCACGGGGTGAATTTGTTGCAATCTTTGACGCGGACTTTGTGCCGAAGCAAGATTTTCTCTTGAAGACGATTCCGCATTTCAAGCGCGATCCAAAAATCGGCATGGTGCAGACGCGGTGGGAACATCTGAATGCGGACTACTCGCTTCTCACGCGAACGCAAGCGATGGGTCTCGACGGGCATTTCGTCATCGAGCAATCGGTCCGCAATAAGGCGGGATACTTCATCAACTTCAACGGCACGGCGGGTGTCTGGCGCACGTCGACGATCATGGACGCGGGCAATTGGCAATCGGACACGCTGACTGAAGATCTGGATTTGAGCTACCGGGCGCAGCTGCGCGGATGGAAGTTCATCTATTTGAATGACGTGACATCCCCCGCAGAGCTCCCGTCGGAAATCAACGCACTGAAGTCGCAGCAGTTCCGCTGGACAAAGGGGGCGATTGAGACCGCGCGCAAAATGCTGCCGGAAGTCTGGAAATCGAAACTCTCCCTGAATGTGAAAATTCATGCGACATTTCACTTGACGAACAATCTCGTCTTTCCGTTCATTGTGCTTGCGGGTATCCTCAATGTCCCGCTCGTGTTTATCAAACATGCGGGGATGCACAACGAATATTTCGCGTTCATGTCCATCTTTGTCTTTGCATTTATCGGCTCGTTTTTCTTCTATCTGTTCTCTCAAAAGGATGTCTATAAAGATTGGCAGCGTCGGCTGTTTCTCTTCCCGGTGTTCATGGCGGGAAGTATGGGCTTTGCAGTAAACAACAGTCGCGCAGTGCTCGAAGCGTTGTTCAAAAAGAAAAGCGAATTCGTCCGAACGCCGAAATACAACATTCGGGACAAGAAAGACTCGTGGACGGACAAGAAGTACACTCCCGCCAAGATCAGCTACACGGTGTTCATCGAGGTTCTGCTCGCGGTCTATTGCTTGTTCGGAGTTGTTTCTTCGATTTATTTTCTCGAACTTGCTGCAGTGCCGTTCCAGCTCCTCTTCATGGGCGGTTTCGCGTTCGTTGCCTTCATGTCGTTCAAGCATGCGTTCATCGGACGCAGCATGAAATAGCCAGGTCAAACCAGCTCACCCGACTCCTTTCTGACGAGAAGAGGGGCGTCGCAATCGTAGACAGCTTTGCCAGAAACGCTCAACATATCTCCATCCTTCGCGCGAGAAGCCTCACAGTTCCTGCTCGAAGGCAGCATTCAGCGCGCCACAGAGCTTTGCCTCCAAGGCGTAAGAACCTATCCGAAATATTCGACTGGCTACCTGGTCCTTGGGAAATGCTACGAGGCCATTGGGAAAACCCCGGATGCACTCGCGGCTTTTCGGCAAGCGCTTTCCATTTTGCCAGACAGTCCGACGCTTTGCGATTTGGTCGCCAAGGCGGTGGAGCGGGAAAGTCAGGAAGCGCAACAGCGGGCGGAAAAGGAGAGAAAAAAACTCGAACGTGAAGAGGAGAAAAGGGAAGAGGAGAAAAAGAACGCAGAGGCATCCTCCTCGCCGATGAATCATCCGCCGGTCTCATTACCCACTGAAGGGGAGAGCACGCTGGAGTATCTCGCTAAACGTTTAGCGGATGTCAAACGCATCAAGCCGAATCCGGACGCAACCCCGGGAATCACGATCCCCAAGAGCGCGCCGAGCGCGAATTTTGTCACGCCGACGATGGCGGAGATTTACGCGGGACAGGGAGAATACAAAGAAGCCATCAACGCGTACAACGAGTTGATTCGGGCGAATCCGGACGAGGAGAAATACAAAAACCGGCTTGAAGAGATCGAGCGGCTACAGAAGCTCGAACCACCGTCGAATAAAAAAGCCTCCTGAGCGGAGGCTTTTTACATTTCCGGAGAAGTCCGGTTCCGGAGAAGTCCGGTTCACTTCATCGCATTCACAAGCCGCGTCAGTTTCGATTTCTGATTTGCCGCGTTGTTCTTATGAATCAGGCCTTTGGCGGCGAACTGGTCCAGAAGTTTTGCGGTCTTCCTTAAATCGGACGCCGCTTCTGCCTTGTCTTTCGCTCCGCGCACTTTCTTGACAGCGGTTCGCATTTTCGATAGGGCCGCCGAGTTGCGTATTGCCCGTCGTCTTGACGTGCGTGCGCGCTTTTCTGCCGATGGATGATTTGCCATTTCGTTTCCTGATTGAGTACAACTTGGAGTGAATTCTTCTGCCAAAATTTACCCAAAAACCGTGCGAGAGTCAATTGCCTTCCGTAAGCGCATTGAGTATATTATTTCTCCCCTTTTGACAAATCCTCGCAATCAGGAAGGCTCAATGAAAATTGTTGTTTGTGTAAACCATGTCCCCGATACCGAAACGAAAATAAAAATCGGTGCGGACGGTAAAAGCATAGACAAAGCGGGCGTCAACTTCATGCTCAGTCCGTATGACGAGCTCGCGGTCGAAGAAGCGCTGAGACTGAAGGAAAAATTCGGCGGCGAGATCACGGTCGTGAGTTTGGGAAGTGACGCGCACAAAGAGACGCTGCGCAAGGCTCTCGCCATGGGAGTTGAGAAAGCGGTGTTGTTGAAGGACGATGCGGCGCGTGATTCGTTCGGTGTCGCTAAAGGTCTCGCTGAAGAAATCAATACCCTGTCCCCCGACATCGTTCTGTTCGGCAAACAATCCATTGATTATGACGATGCCCAGGTCGGGACACTTGTTGCTGAAATGCTCGGAATGCAATCTGTTTCCGTCGTCGTCAAGATGACGATTGATGGGACGAACGTTGTGTGTGAACGGGAGATCGAAGGTGGACACGAGACTGTTGAGACGACGCTGCCGTGCGTTATTCAAGCGCAGCGCGGGCTTAATGAGCCGCGTTATCCCTCGCTGAAGGGAATCATGGCGGCGAAGACGAAACCTATCGTGGAAAAACCGGCGGCTGGCGCCGAGGTGCGCGTTGAAACGCTCGGCATGAGCAAGCCTCCGGCGAAAGCAGCCGGTAAAATCGTCGGCACCGATAAATCCGCAGTGCCGGACCTTGTCCGGCTTCTTCACGAAGAAGCAAAAGTCATCTAACCACGCACGAGAGGATTCCTCAACATGAAAGTATTGGCATTCGCGGAACAGCGGGAAAACAAATTCAGAAAGTCGTCGTTCGAGACCGTACAACAAGCCAAGAAAGTCGCCGACCAGCTGGGGGCGGAATTTGTTGCACTGGTTGTTGGGAGCGGGGTGGAGGCAATTGCGGCGGAACTGGGGAAGTACGGTGTGGGCC
>JANNUB010000191.1:0-2945 GCA_031394795.1 Ignavibacteriota bacterium
ATTGTTCCGAAAGAAAACGGCAGGGAAGCGGCGATGGTCGAGGGGATTCAGGTGTTTCCGATTTCTTCGCTGCGTGATGCGGTCGAGTTTTTGAATGATGCGCACGAAACACAGTCGCCGCTGAAAGTTGACGTGAAAGAACTTTTCACGCAAGACCAAAAGTACATGTCGGACTTCGCCGATGTGAAGGGGCAGGAAAATGTGAAGCGGGCGCTCGAAGTCGCGGCGGCGGGCGGGCACAATATCATCATGATTGGTCCGCCCGGTTCGGGAAAGACGATGCTCGCGAAACGATTGCCGAGCATTTTGCCGCCGCTCTCGTTCGAGGAAGCGCTGGAGACGACGAAGATTCATTCAGTTGCAGGAATGCTTTCGGATGATTCGGCGTTGGTGGCAACGCGCCCGTTCCGCTCGCCGCATCATACGATTTCCGACGCCGCGCTTGTCGGCGGCGGGACGATTCCGCGTCCGGGAGAAATTTCGCTTTCACATCACGGCGTTCTGTTTCTCGATGAGCTTCCGGAGTTTGCGCGAGGCGTTCTTGAAGTGCTGCGCCAACCACTTGAAGACGGACGAGTTACTATCAGTCGTTCGAAGATGTCTGTTGAGTTTCCTGCGAACTTCATGCTCGTCTGCGCGATGAATCCCTGCCCATGCGGCTTCTACACCGACCCGAACAAAGAATGCACGTGCAACCAAATGATGATTCAGAAATACATGGCGAAAATTTCCGGACCTTTGCTGGATAGAATTGATTTGCACATTGACGTCCCAGCAGTGAAGTACAAAGAACTTTCGAGCAAAGAAAGCGGTGAGAAATCGGAACACATTCGCGCGAGAGTGATTGAAGCGAGAGAGATTCAAACGAAGCGGTTTGCCGGACGGAAAGGATTGTTCGCGAACGCCGACATGCAATCGAAAGAGATTCGCGAGTTCTGCAAAATTGATGAGGCGGGAGAAGAGCTGATGAAGAATGCCATCACGAAGCTCGGACTTTCAGCGCGGGCATACGACCGCATTCTGAAAGTGGGAAGAACGATTGCCGACCTCGCGAGGAGTTCCGATATCCGGCCGGAACACATCGGTGAAGCGATTCAGTACCGAAGTCTCGACCGCAACCTCGTTGGCTGAACAACAACGATTGAAGATGGGTGAGCGATTTTTTTCGTCGCTCTTGATATGTTCGCATCCATAGCGCATATTTGGACAACACCTTCCTGAGTTATCTCGACATCAGTTCACACAGAGTCATCATTTATGGGCAAGCAGCACATACTGTTTCTCATCCTTGCAGCGTGCCTGGTCGGCATAGCGTTCTGTTCAAGCGTCATCGTTGCCCAGTCGAACGTCAAGGTTGACTGCCGACAGTTGCTACAGGCGGAATTGCTGCACCTTGCTGCGGAAGCGCGGGCGTACAGGGATCGTTCGTTCGAAGAAAACGGCGGGGACGGGACGTTCATCGGTTTGACCTCTAAGCCGTTCGGCATTTCACGACTTACACAACATCTCAGCGCTCCGTTCGGAGAATTTTTCATCAGCAAGAGCGGCAATGCTCATTCAGTTCAAATCACTGCCATCGGCAAATCCCCAGGCAACGACCCGCGCAAACCGATCAAAATGTTGATGACGATATTCGCTGACAGAAGTGCGATCGCGACTGTCAACTGAAATTACATTCTCCAGTCCGCCGCAGGTCGAAGACTCGACTCGGCGAGCGGACGAAGAATCTCACTGCTGAATTTATGCGGTGAGACCCTTCCTGCCCGACGGCAGGCGGGCGCTGCGCTCAGGGTTTGAAATCCTTCCTCTTTTCCGTAATTTCATTTCACTCTTGAAATCCCATTCTCATTCAATTTGCAAAGGACGTCATGCATAAAGTTACGTTGATCCCAGGCGACGGCATCGGACCGGATATTTCTCAAGCAACAGTAAAAGTCATTGAAGCGGCAGGTGTGAAAATTCAATGGGACAGAGTCGAAGCAGGAATGTCGGCCATTGAAAAGTACAAAGACCCGCTGCCGCAACATGTCATTGACTCGGTCAAGAATAACACCGTCGCGCTCAAGGGACCGTTGACGACGCCGATCGGTTCGGGTTTCCGCAGCATCAATGTCGCTCTGCGGAAGGAATTCGATTTGTATTCGAATCTTCGTCCTGTGCGCTCGTTCGAAGGCGTTCCCGCTCGCTACAAAGACATTGACCTCGTCATCGTTCGCGAGAACACGGAAGAGTTTTATGCGGGCATCGAGCATTACATTGACCCATCACGCAGCGCCGCTGAGACCATCGGCATTGTCACGCGCATCGGGTCGGAACGAATCATCAAGTATGCTTACGAATATGCGCGCAAGCATGGTCGAAAGAAAGTTACGACAGTTCACAAAGCAAACATCCTCAAGTACACCGGCGGACTTTTTCTCGATGTCTCGCGCGAAGTTGCAAAGCAATATCCCGACATAAAAACCGAAGACAAAATTGTGGACAACATGGCAATGCAAATGGTGACGAACCCGTATCAGTTCGATGTCATCGTCACGACAAATCTCTTCGGGGATATTTTGTCCGACTTAGCTTCGGGATTGGTGGGAGGTTTGGGATTGGCGCCCGGCGCGAATATCGGCTACAATGCCGCCATCTTCGAGGCTGTGCACGGCTCCGCTCCCGATATTGCTGGAAAGAATCTCGCGAATCCTTGCGCGTTGATTCTCGCAGGAGTGATGATGCTGCGCCACCTTGGCGAGGAATCCGCTGCCGATCGCATTGAGGATGCTGTCGCGGCGGTGTTGAAGGAAGGCAAAGCGGTGACACGTGACATTAACGCGACAAACTACATTGGCACAACGGAAATGGCTGACGCCATCATCGCGAAGCTACGTGCGTGAAACGTAAGTCCAGCGCCACCTAAAGTTCCGGAATGTCCAGATTCAAACTCTCCATCGAATATG
>JANNUB010000454.1:0-9492 GCA_031394795.1 Ignavibacteriota bacterium
GTTCTCAGGTGGAAACATCATGAGCGTGACGTTCAACGATGAGGTGATGCCGAAATGAATCTTCCCTCTTCTCGCAATTGAGAAGAGGGAAGATTGACTTATTGATTAGCTACTACATCCACGGTTCATCAGCCGAAGGACCGTAGATAGACGGAACCTTCGCGCCGACGAGTCGCAAGTAAATTGAAAATTGTCCGCGGTGATGAACGCCGTCCATCATCATCATCCACAAAACATCGGCTTTGCGAACTTGTCCCATCTGTTTCGGAGCGACGGGAAACGCCATCGAGGAATTGTAATCCGATTCAGACATTCCCTTCACACTTGCCATCATGGTTTTGGTGGTGGTTTCAAACGCGCTCAAAACATCCGCGTATGTCGCGAACTTCGGCGCCTGAGCGGCAAAATCAATCTGCCCTTTCAGGACGCCGTCCACAACGCCAAGCTCGGCGATGAAAATCTCCGCCAAGCCTTTTGCCGATTTTGTTTTTTCCTTCGTCGGCGTGTAATCAGCTTTGTCCGCGGGAAGTTGTTTGAGGATTTTCAGCGTCGTTGCGAACTCCCGTTCCCACGTTGAGATGAACATATCTTTTTCTGACATACAAATTACCTTTCGTTTATGTGTGATTGTGGTTTGTTGTTGTGAATTGTTCCCCCTTACACTGCTTTTTCGAATTGCGCGAAGCAACTTTCCCAGCCCTGCTTGTGTCGTTCGGCCAACTCTTGTGTCGCGAAGCGCTCGTGCTTGAAATCCATTTCGGTAGAGCCGCCGTTGTCGCGCAGTTGAACCGTAACGAGAGTTTCGTCGTTCGTTGAGCCGCCCAATTCCCAGCGCCACGTGAAGACGAGACGCTCGTTCGCGACAATTTCCTGATAGACTCCCGTTGCAATATGCTCGTTTCCCGTAGGTCTGTGCTTCATGCCGATTCGGTATTTGCCTCCGACGCGCAAATCCACTTCAGCGACAGACGGAACGTGGTCGGGCGAGCCTGCAAACCAGTGCAACAGAATTTCAGGCTTCGTCCACGCCTCAAAGACTTTGTTACGCGGCGCAGCAAATGTGCGCTTGAGAAAGAGCGACGTTTCGGGGATGGACATCGTTGTTCCTACTTTTCTTTTTTGTGAGATTTGGCGAGATATTTTTCGAGGGCATCGAACTTCGCTTCCCAAAACTTGCGATAGAGTTCGAGCCAGGCGATTGCGTCTTTCATCGGTTTGCTTTCGAGAGTGATGCGGTGAACTCTTCCCTCCACTTCGCGCACAATCAAGCCGGCATCTTCGAGCACGCGCAAATGTTTCGAGATTGCGGGAAGCGACATATCGTGCGGCTCCGCGAGTTCGGAAACGGACGACTCGCCGCGAGCGAGCTTTTCCAAAATTGCACGGCGTGTCGAATCGGACAACGCTGAAAAGACTAAGTCGAGTTTGTCGGAAGATTGTTTAACCATGTGGTTAAATATAAAGCGCTCGCACCTGAATGTCAAGCAAAAAGTTTTGAACGCAAAAGAAATTTTGTTGAGCGAAACGAGGTCGAAGAACTTGTCAGCGGATGTCGCGCCAATACTTGGCTTCGACGAAGAGGGAAAGATGGCTGATGTTTTCAGTAGCGACAATGCCGTTCACACTCAATGCCTGAGCGGCAAGGATAACGTCTCCGTCAAGTTCTTTCTTATCTCCAGTTGATTTGCCGCGCCTTCTCGTTTCAGCCCATAAAGCCGCTGCCTTCTTCATTACATCGGTTGTCAAAGGGAGGTAAGGAACCAGGGCTTTCAAATCGTCGAGCCGCTTGAGGGAAGTGTGGAAGGATGGGTTTCTTTGGGATTCGAGAATGAAGTTTCGTCGAACCTCGTAATCACAGATTTCTGGAACGATGAATTGCCTTCCGCTACGTAATCGCTCAACGAACCAATCAAAGAATTCTGGCTGAGGCTTGGGATGGGCGATTGCACCTAACGGTCCACTGTCGAAAAGAATTGGCTTATCGGGCAAAGCGTTTCCTTCTTGAGAGACGGTTGCTTTCAATTGCACGCTTCATGATGGGCCATGCCTTCGCATCATAATCGGAATCTTCGTTCATCCATGAAGTTACCAAATCAATGGCCTTTTGATTCCTCAATGCTTGCGCCTTCTTCGATAATGATTCACCATTCAAGCCTTTTGTCGAACGCTGTTTTTTCTTCTGGACTGTTTCGCTCATCTAACCTCCTTGCTGCTTCAGTGAATTCGTCCGACCAAGCGGACCCGAGTCAAGAATAACAATCTTATTCACCGAATCGTGCTCGGTCTGACATTCGGTTCTCTTCTATGGACTCTTTGAGTGCAGGCCACACCGATTCGTCATGACCAGACTCATCTGCCATCCATTTGTCCATCAGCTCTTTGAACTTCCGCGCACGCTCCTTTTTCTCCATTTCAGATAATTGGTCGAGTGAAGTGCCTTGTGGGGTGTGATGATATCTTGCTTCGTCTTTCTTTTCAGGAACTACCATAGCTGTTGGCTCCTCAAGTTGTTGAACTTTCAGGTGCAATATATCTACTTGAGTTGTGAGAGACAACGAGCCGATTCATTTCTTGTATCTCCAGCAATCCCTCGTATGGTCATTCACCAAACCGCACGCTTGCATGAACGCGTAGCAAAGCGCTAGGCCGCTCAAGTTTGAATGGAAGAGAGCCGATAATATAGAAAATGGGGATACGAGAGGGTTCCTGCTGGCACCCTTTATAGCCCTCACAGGAGTCGGCAAGTTTGTTTCATGCATATGGAATGTCATTGTCGTGTCTCTTGCTTATGATGATGAAAAAACAGTTCCAACACATCTCCTCGATACTTACAACTGACGCAGATGCAGCGCTCGAATTCTGCCAGTCACTTGCTCTATTTCTTGGCAGCCCTTCGAATAAATATCTGCCTGGGTTAAGGAGTAAATATGAGGTTGACGCCGCAATCACCGAAAGAGCGTCGCTTGATCAAATGGAGGCACCCTATCTCTCAATTGTCGTCCCCGTGTACAATGAACAAGAAAATCTTCTCGAATTATACACGCGTTTACGTAGCGTTCTTCAGAAGTCGGTCCAGAGTTATGAAATCGTGTTTGTAGACGACGGAAGTCATGATCACACCATCGGCATTCTGCAGCAGTTTGCCAAAGAAGACGCGAGCGTCGTCGTGATCGAATTGGCAAGGAACTTCGGGCAACAGATTGCCATTAGCGCCGGCCTCGAACATTGCCAAGGCGAAATCGTTGCCGTGCTCGATGCGGATTTGCAGGATGCCCCGGAAGAGTTACCACAGTTGATGTCGAAAATATTTGAGGGCTATGACGTTGTCTACGCGGTGAGACAAAAGCGAAAAGAGAATTGGCTGAAGCGGCTTGCATACGCCGGCTTCTACCGCATTCTGGGAAAAATTGCTGCTCTTGAGATACCACTTGATGCCGGCGACTTTTGTGTAATGAACAGAAAGGTTGTCAATCTCCTCAACAGCATGCCCGAACGAAATCGCTTTGTGCGGGGCATTCGCAGCTGGATCGGGCTTAAGCAAATCGGTGTGCCCTTGGAGCGCCTTGCGCGGCATGCGGGAACGCCGAAGTTCGGATTTCTTAAACTCATGAATCTTGCCTTGGACGGATTGGTGTTGTTCAGCCGCGTGCCGCTTCGAATCATTACGCTCACGGGGTTTACCGTTTCGATCATTTCGTTTCTTGTTGCTCTCTTTTATGTTGTCGAGAAGCTTACGTTCGGAATCGGGGTTCCCGGTTTCACAACTCTGGTGGTCGCAATCTTCTTTCTTGCCGGGATTCAGCTCATCACGATAGGGGTGATAGGGGAATACGTCGGTCGAATCGGGGACGAAGTGAAGCAGCGCCCCCTCTACGTCACACGCCGCATCATCAGGAGCGGGCACGAATGCGCATCCTGATGTTCGACAACGAGTTCCCTCCTCTTGGCGGCGGAACGGGTGTCGTGAATTTCCATTTGCTTGAAGAACTTGCGAAGTCGGAGGACGTGTCTGTCGATCTCATCACTTCTTCGCGTTCAAGACATACTTACGAGAAGGAACAGTTTTCTGATCGCATCACTGTGTACAAGGTACCGGTGAACAATCAGGACATTCACCATTCTTCAAATGCCGAGCTGCTCCGCTACGCGGCGCGTGGCTTACAGTTCAGTCTCCGGCTGATGAAGGAGAAGAGGTACGATTTGAGTTTTGCATTCGCGGGAGTTCCGGCAGGCTGGATCAGCTATCTGTTGAACAAGATCAAAGGCCTCCCGTATCTTGTCTCGCTTCAAGGAACAGACGTCCCAGGCTTTGAGCGTCGCTACAATTATCTCTATCCATTTCTGAAACCGATTCTGCGTCGAGTGTGGAGTCGAGCGGGAGTTGTGATTGCTCTCAATGAGCAAATGGTCGAGCTTGCCCGACAAACGCTCCCCGAACATCGCTTCCCGATTGTGCCGAACGCGGTAGACACAAATCTTTTCCATCCGAAACCCGGCGGCACGAACGGAGCAGTGAACATCCTGTGTGTCGGCAGGCTCATTGAGCGAAAAGGGCAGGAGCATCTCCTGCGAGCCTTCGCCGAGCTCACGAAGCGCGTCCATGATCCAGTGCGCCTTACGCTCGTGGGGAAAGGTGATTCGGAAGACGCGCTCCGCAAGCTCACGGCTTCCTTACAGATTGAAGATGCAGTGACATTTGCCGGGTTTGTTGCACGTAAAGATATGCCCGCTGTTTACCACAGCGCAGACATCTTTGTGCTTCCTTCGTTCAGCGAAGGAATGTCAATCGGTTTACTGGAAGCAATGGCGTCTGCTCTACCGGTTGTTGTTACGGCAAATGGCGGAACAGATCAGCTCGTAGCAGACGGCAAAAATGGTTTCATTATCGCGTGGGGAGATGTTCAGGCTCTCACTGAAGCGCTCGTCAAGCTCGTGACTGCGAAAGAACTGTGGTCGAAGATGGGAGCAGAGAGCAGACGCATTGCCGAGCAGTTGAGCTGGGCAACGTATGCGGAACGATACTTAGAATACTGCCGATCATTGAGCACGACGAAGAGAGTGCAATGAAGAAGAGCCTACACGTCTGCATCCTCACCAGCCAATACTTTGGCTGGGGAATCTACGGCGGCTTTGGAAGTATGTCGCGCAAGCTAGCGGAAAGTCTTGCGGCAAATGGCTATCGAGCGAGCGTCATCGTTCCGCGCCGCGCCGACCAAAAGCAGTGTGAGATCATAAACGGCGTTGAAGTGAAGAGTTTTTCTCCACTCAATATTATCGAAACCATTCGCGTCATCAGGGAGTGTACGGCGGATATTTTTCACTCCCAGGACCCGACAATTCTCACCTACCTCGCGCAGAAGGT
Organism: Ignavibacteriota bacterium; assembly: GCA_031394795.1. GTDB lineage: Bacteria > Bacteroidota > Ignavibacteria > UBA10030 > UBA6906 > CAADGV01. The sequence continues at coordinate 5,363 of JANNUB010000454.1, forward strand.
ACATCCCAAGCGAGTTCACTTGGTCACGTGCAGAGATCCGCGGGATGCAAAAGATTGGTGGGTGGAGTTTCTCTACGCAACTGGAAAACGCAGACTGCTAACTCCTTTCAACTATCTTACAGAATCGAGTTTTACGGTTCGGCAAGCAGTCCGCAATGCGAACGGGGTCTACTGTCCGGCTCACTTCCTGAAACCCAAGATCAAGCGAATGTACCGTCTTAAGGAACTACCGACGTTTCTCCCTAATCTGATTGATGTTTCCGAATCTCTCCCAAAGAAAAGTGCCACACCAACGATAACGTTTGTGGCGCGATGGGACAAGCGGAAACGTCCATGGGTATTCATGGAGTTGGCAAAGCAGTTCCCTCGGTATCGCTTCATATGTGTTGGACAGGGAAGCGCATCGGCAGAATCAAGTTATGACGCAGAGCTTCGGGCAGCATACGGAGGGATTCCAAATCTCGAACTCCCCGGGTTCATCAACCGGTTCACTGAACCGGAGAGGATGGAGAGCATTCTCGCAGACACGTGGGTCTTCGTCAGCACCGCCGTGCGCGAAGGTTTGCCGCTGAGCTTTCTGGAAGCGGCTGCCCATGGCTGCAGTATTCTCAGCGTCGTGGATCCCGATCAGTTTGCATCTCGATTCGGCAAACAAGTACGCAACGATGACTTTGCATCAGCGCTCAAGTCTCTTCTTGCGGACTCTCCTTTTGAAAGAGGAAAAGCCGCGCACGACTATGTGCAAGCAACGTATGAGAACTCCCACGCCCTCGCTGCACACATCGAACAGTACTATGCCAAAACGAGCGGTCACTAAGGGAGTTATATCGGCCGGGACTTGGACACTCGTGAAGATTGTCATGTCCGCCATCGCCACTCCTGTGTTTGCTCGAACTCTTGGCGCCGAAGGATATGGACAGTATGCCTATTACCTTGCCGTTATGATGCTTGCAGCTCCAATTGCAAATCTCGGCACATCACAATCCATAACGAAGTTTGTCGCGGAGCAGCCAGACAATCGAGGTCTTCATTCAACGATAGCATTGTTCGCAGGAAGAATGAACCTGCTCGCAACAATTACAGTCTGCGGCCTGCTTCTTGCGTTTCTGATGATTGGTCCACAGCCAAGGCATTCCCCCTTGACCATCGCCATCATTATCGTTGCATCCATCGCGCTTGAACAAGTATGGTATTTCGGCAAAGGGATTCTGTACGGATTACACCGAGAAGAACTTGCGACGCTGCCTGCGACTCTTGGCGCGGTCATTGCGCCGATTCTCGGCATAGCATTGGCAATGATGGGATGGGGATTGTTCGGCGTAATGCTTGGAGTGCTTGCTGCGAATCTTGCATCCGCACTACTGACAATCTTCTACGTGAACAGGTTCGTTGATTGGAGAAAGACCGATAGCATACCGGCTTCCAATGATAACGTATTGTGGTTCGGTGTGCACTCGATGCTATTTGCCGCATTGAGTATGGCACTCTACAAAACGGACATTATTCTGGTACGGACACTTGCCTCGGACGCTGATGCAGGAATCTATGCTGCGGCAGTTCAGTGGACCGAGTTCACGTGGCTCATTCCGATTGCAATAGAAGGAGTGATGCTGCAAGCGACATCGCACCTCTGGGCGGAGGGTCGCTTACCGGAGGTTGCTCACCTTCTTGCACGCACGCTCCGATATACCGCTCTCGCGACAGGATTCTTGCTTGTTGTCGTCTTTGTATTCGCCGATCAAATACTTCTTCTGTACTTCGGGCCGCGATTCGTCGCCGCCAGTCTCCCCCTGCGCATTCTTGTCCCGGGTGTTTTTAGTTTCTCTCTCGCAAGAGTGGTGTGGCCTGTCATACAAGCGCGCGGTTCCATACAGCAACTTGTGGGCATAATCGGCGCAGCGTTTGTCATCAATCTTTTGTTGAGCTTGCTCTTTATCCCTCGATGGCATACAACTGGCGCGGCAATTGCAACTACAATATCGTATGGCGGCGTCGTATTCATGTATGCGTGGCAACTGCGAATTCACGGTATTCGAACGTTTGAGGGTTTCCCGGGCGCCCGACTGCTCGTACTCATTGCAATCTCCATCGTGCCTGTTGTGCCGATTGTACTGTATCTCCCCTCCTCACTTCTTTCGGTGAGTGCCGGCATCATCATTCTCACGACTTTCTACTTTGGCGGAGCTTTACGACTTCGTCTCATAAGTACTCATGAAACGGAAAAAATCATCGAGAGCTTTCCTTCTCTCATACGGAACATTATTGCCCGCCCATTTCACATCCTCCGTCCGGTCCTTGTTCGCATGGAAGGCAGCCTACGCACGGAGGCTATAGGGTGAATTCTCATCAACAGAAGAAAGAGAAAGCAAACAAAGATCTCCACAGAGTCTCTGTTATCATACCGACAGTTCGACGATCCTCCATCGAAAAAACAAAGGCGGCGTTGAATAAACAGACTCGACCAGCCGATGAGTTAGTTATCGTGCTCGATGAGGAACGCCGAGGCGCAGCATGGGCACGCAATGAAGGAGTCCGGCGGGCAACGGGAGACCTCATTGCTTACACAGACGATGATTGCATCCCACCTCATGATTGGCTCGAACAGCTCGTGAGATCCATCGATGAACACGATGCGGCGGGTGCAGGAGGAACATACAAAGAAACAGATCCACTTCTTGATGAGATCCGTCAGCTTCAAACCAAGAAAGCAAATCATCATCAATCCGCAGGCAACACCGGAAACATCATGTACAAGCGAGAGTGGTTGGAGTTGTGCGAACGGCAGGATGGATACGTATTCAATGATTCATCCTGGGCTCCTTCGGGAGAGGACTGGGAGTTGGTCTGGCGTCTTGTCAATCGGGGAGCGAGGCTTGTATTTGTCGACAATCCGGTTATACATCTGCGCAAGGATTCTCCCATGGGTTATCTGCGACATCAATTTGGACGCGGTGTAAGCATTGCTTTTCTTTTTCACGTCCAGCGGTCATCGCCGCAAAGAAAACCGGTACAAGCGAGCCTTCTCTGGGGACAAACAGACGGAGCAAGAGGTGCGAGGTGGCTCACCGCTCTATGGCAGAAAGCAGTTGGACCATTTGAGATAAAACACTTCACGCAGAAGAGATTTTTTTGGCTCTTCTGGCTGGGATCAAAGAGTGAAGGATTGGGATTCCTCTGGGGAATGGTGAAGCACTTTTTCTATGCAACCCTTTTGATATGACGAGCTTCACTCAGAAAAGAAATTTCTGGTTCTATTGGTTGGGAGAGAAGTTTCACGGAGTAGGATTCCTCGGGGGAGCATTTTGATGACCATAAAAGGATGGGCAAAAAAAGGGGCAGAGACATACGCCATTACTCCAACGCTCGCAGCAACAATCGCCTTGGGGCCGTTACTCGGCTTTGTTACCCTGTGTATTTTGTTCGCTGTCCCCGCAACCCGGTCGACAGCGCTCTGGATGATCAAAGAGAATCGCCCGGTCGAATTGTTGACATTCGGTTTTCTTTTGTTGGGGGGAGCAAAAGGGTTGACATTAGTGCGGCAAACGATGAAACGCAAGGAGCGTGCGTATATCGTTGGCTTCTACTTTTTGCTTTCTCTTGGTTTGCTCTGGACGGCGATGGAGGAAATCTCATGGGGCCAGACGTTCTTCAGGTTCGCTACGCCTTCAACCTGGAAAGCCATCAACATGCAAAGTGAGACGAACATCCATAATCTTGAGGTGCTCGGCGGCCGTTCTGAATTGTTTCGCCTTGCATTTGGATTAGGGGGGATGGTTGGCGTTTGGTTCTCAGGCTCACGCATGTTCCGGAAAATCGGAGTGCCAATAATCTTGTTACCAACTGTTATTGCTATTACGATCCATGCATCTGTTGATCTCTATGTCAATATTTTTCGCATTGAGCCGCAGCTTGCTTTTCTTATTGACCGATCGTCTGAGGGAACCGAATTGCTCATCGGTATCATTGGAGCCACTTATGTCTGGCTCAATGCACGCATGTTCGATGCCGATGGGAGATAGGGGGAACTCATGAGCGACTTCTGGAACAAAGGACTGTGGGGTTCAAGATGATGCTCCGTCGTGAACAAATGCTTTGGAGTCTTGCCGTTGCCGCAATGCTTTTGCTATCGT
>JANNUB010000232.1:0-2788 GCA_031394795.1 Ignavibacteriota bacterium
GAAATTCAAATCTGGACGGACGTTGACGGAGTTCTTACCGCCGATCCTCGCGTCGCTCCGCTTGCGCAAAAAATCAATGTCCTTTCTTTCCGCGAAGCTTCCGAGCTGGCGTATTTCGGAGCCAAGGTTCTCCACCCGAGCACGATTCTTCCCGCAGTCTCGAAAAACATTCCCGTTGTCGTGCTCAACACCAAGCGACCGGAAGCAAAGGGAACGCGCATCGTTGCCCATCCGCCGAAAACCCATGTGCCGGTGAAATCCATAGCGACAAAATCCGACATCACGGTCATCAACATTCAGTCAACACGAATGCTGATGGCGCACGGGTTTCTTGATGCGATCTTTTCCGTCTTCAGCAGATTCAAAACTGCCGTCGACTTGGTAAGCACATCGGAGGTTGCAGTTTCGCTGACGATTGACAACACAACACATCTCGGCGCAATCGTGCAAGAGCTTGAGGAGTTTTCCGAAGTCACCGTCTTCAAGGACAAAGCGATCGTGTGCGTCGTGGGCGATCAGATGCACGCGACGCCGGGCGTCGCTGCAAAGGTATTCAAGGCTCTTGGGGATATCAATGCTCTCATGATCTCTCAAGGAGCGTCGGAAAATAATATGAGCATGGTGATCGATGGCGCTCATGCGAATGAAGCAGTTCGTCGCCTCCACAAAGAGTTTATTGAACCGGCGCCTGATCCGAAGCTCTTTGAGCCAACGAGCATGAGATAAAGATCATGCGAATTGCACTGATTGGATATGGAAAGATGGGGAAGGAAATCGAGGGCGCCGCTCTGGCGCGTGGTTGGACAATCCCCGTGCGAGTGGATATCGATACTCCGACGCCATCTGCTGACGCGATACGTTCTATCGATGCCGCGATTCATTTTGCGTCTGCGGCGGAGATTCTTTCAAGCATAACGCCTTGGGTGCGAAGCCGTATTCCTGTCATTGTCGGAACAACGGGTTGGCAGAAAGATTTTGACGCAGTCTGCGCGTTGATACGCGAACACGATTCGGCCCTCCTGTATTCGTCGAACTTCTCTCTCGGAGTCAACATTTTCGATTCTCTTGTTCGTGAAGCCGGGAAGATGTTTGATTGTTTTCCTGAGTACGACGCGTTCATTCACGAGATCCATCACAAAGACAAAGTCGATAGCCCAAGCGGAACAGCTCTTGCTCTCGCCGCATCATTGATGCAAAACCTGAAACGAAAACGTGAGATACTCAGCACTCAACCCGACGAAAAGATCCGTCCGGATCAACTTCATGTTTCGTCCAGCCGAGCCGGTTCAGTTGTCGGAACGCATTCGGTCGTTTTCGATTCCACGGCGGATGCGATCGAGCTGACGCATCGTGCCAAGAACAGGACGGGGTTCGCGCTCGGTGCGATTGCTGCTGCTGAATGGATTCAGAACAAGCGCGGCGTATTCACTATGCATGACGTCATGCGAGATTTGTTCGCTCCACGAAAGGAATAACGATGCATAAGAGAAAAAGATTTCAAGGAACGGCGACGGCACTTGTTACGCCGTTCAAAGCGGATGGTTCGATTGATGAGAAGGCGCTGCGTCGTCTGGTGGATTTTCAGATTCGGGGTGGCGTCGAGGGACTTGTTCCTGTGGGAACAACAGGCGAGAATCCAACATTGAGCACTGAGGAACAATCGAAAGTGATTGAAATCGTGCTCGATCAAGTTGCCGGCAGGGCAAAAGTTTTTGCGGGCACGGGGAGCAACGACACAAAAGAAACCATCAGAAAATCACGAGAGGCGAAGCGACTTGGCGCCGATGCCGCGCTTGTCGTCGGTCCTTACTACAATAAGCCCACGCAAGAGGGTTACTTCCAGCACTACCGGGCGATTGCCGACGCGGTGGATATTCCCATCATCATCTACAACGTGCCGGGAAGAACCGGCGGGAACATCGAAGCCGCGACGACTCTGCGTCTTGCGGAAGAAGTTCCGAGCATCGTCATGGTGAAGGAGGCGTCCGCGAATCTCTCGCAGATCATGGAGATCACGAGAAACAGGCCCACGAGATTCTCTGTTCTTTCCGGCGACGATGCGCTTGCACTTCCCATCATGTCCGTTGGCGGGGATGGATGTATCTCCGTGGTGGCAAATGAAGTTCCAAGAGATTTTTCGGAAATGGTTCGACTCTGCTTGAAAGGCAATTGGGAAAAAGCACTTCGTCTCCACAACAAACTTCTTCCACTGATGAATATGAATTTCGTTGAATCAAATCCAATCCCAGTCAAGACTGTTTTGGCAATGATGGGAATGATCGAAGAGTCTTTCCGTTTGCCGATGGTTCAAATCAGTGAAACGAATCGTCGGAAGCTCCACGTCGTTGCGCGAGAACTCGGTTTGGTGAAGTGAGAAGAAGTCTGATGACACTACAGGAAGAAATCGAATTTTTCTCTGCGCTCGAACTGAACGAAGAGAATCGTGCGGAAGCGCTCGAGGCGTTTCGTCAGTTGAAGACGAAACTGAACGCCGGCGAAGTGCGGGCAGCTTCTCCCGATCGTGATCCAGCCAATCGCAGCGGATGGATCGCGCACGCTTGGGTGAAGAAGGGAATTCTTCTCGGCTTTCGCCTTGGACAAATCCAGGAATACTCTCTTGGCGAGCGGTTCCGCTTTTTCGACAAAGACACGTACCCTCTTCGTGACATGACCAAGGCAGACAACGTGAGAATTGTTCCGGGCGGGACGTCCGTGCGCGATGGCTCGTTCGTTGGGAGGAATGTCGTCATCATGCCGCCGGCCTACATCAACGTCGGCGCGTACGTTG
>JANNUB010000271.1:0-5374 GCA_031394795.1 Ignavibacteriota bacterium
CTGAAGTACAACAGGGTCTAACCAGAATTTTGCAACCATGTTCTCGCGTCTCACATGAACGTGCGGCGGCTCCGGATAATCAAGCGCGACAAAAAAGAAACGATATGGCCCAATTCTGAGTACTGTCGGCATGGATAAAGATACAAGGTTGTTGATTCATGTGAAAGCCCCTCGCCCGCCTAACTATGATTATGCTGTGTCCCTCGCAATATTGTCAAACGTCAAGAAACCGGCGAGCCGTATATCGAGAATACGCGCATCAGTGTTCGCGACATTGTAGAGAATTGGAAGCTTGGTATCAGTCCCGAAGAAATGCCGATGCACCTTCCTCATATTACGCTTGCTCAAATCTTTGAAGCGCTCGCGTACTACCATCACAAAGGAGAAATTGACAAGTTCATCGAGATCAACAACGTGCCGGAGAATTTGATTGGTACGTCTTTATCTCGATGAAGATGTTGACGTTTTGATTGCGCTGCTTCTCCGCCACCGCGACATCGAAGTCTCGACAGCACTTGACCACAACATGCTTGGCAAGACCGACCCAGAGCAGATTGACTTTGCCACAAAACTCGGGGCGGCAATCGTAACACATAATCGGCTGCATTTTGAACGATGGTTTACGAAGTACGTTGAAGAGAGAAAATATTTTTCGGGCATTATCGTAATGAAAAGAAAGGATGTTTACACCCTCTCACAACGATTATCAAAGTTCGCCCTGACTCACTCCTCGCAAACAACGAGGCGAGTAAACCCGAACACGCTCGCAGCCTAAACTTCGATTGCACTGCAGCCTGATGGAACGCACCTGCCCACAATCATCATCCAGAAAACCCTCATGCCGCACGCCCTACCGCAGCCTATCTCGCGCACTGAAGCGTGATAGGCTGCATTAATATTCCGTTCCGGATGGAATATCTGTTACATCATTTCTCCGTAGAAGTCTCTATGAGTCGTAGACCTTAGGACGTTCTATATATCGTAGTGGGCGCAGCGTTCATCCAAAAAAGTATCAAACGTTCTACCAAACTCTTGTAACCATAGGGCGACGATGCCGATGATTCCGGATTTCATTCAGAATAATTTTGGAGAAAAGGAGAGGAGGATTGCAAGAATGATGCGCGTCGCAATGTTTGCATAAACGCCAGCAACGACATCATCCAGCATGATGCCCCAGCCGTTCGGAATTCGTTCGCATTGGCGCGCAGGAAAGGGCTTGACGATGTCGAATGCTCTGAACACAATGAATGCCGTGCCGACGGCAAGCGGAGTTACCGGAATAGCGAACATCGCAATCCACATCCCGAGGATTTCATCAATCACGACAATGGAAGGGTCGGGCGTTGTGTGGTCACCGGACTGAAATGTCCCCTTAGCGAGCTGCGCGCTTTTCGTGAGACGGTGCCCCTCAACTTGCGCAACCCTGTTTGCGGTGTATGCGCCTGCAACCAAACAAACAACAATGGCAGTTGAGAGCACAAACGGGTCGGAAAAATTCGGAATCAAAAAAAACATCGCGCCAACGAGCGTACCGAACGTTCCCGACGCCCACGGAATGTAGCCCGAGAAAAAACCTGTTGCGATGAAGCGGGAGAGAAGGGAGGGGCGAATGTCAGATTGTTTGTTCGACATCGCGGCTGAAAAGTTCTTTCAACATCTTTCGGTCGTCCCACAAATACGCAATGGCAGTCCCGACTGCAGAAATTGTTACCAGCAGCAGCATGCCGAACAACACCTGTTGATTCATCAGCAGGTCAATCGTCGGTCCGAAACGTTCATTGATTGCGGGAATGTTTCGCCCGACGTACAAAATCAGAATGTAATAAATCACGACAAACTGCGTGAACGTCTTCACTTGTGCGCTCTTCGAGGTGACAATCGGCTGGTCTCTGTACTCGGCGTAACTGCGCAGGACCGTCATGAAAACATCGCGGATGATGATGACCCAAACCATCCAGCCGTCGAGCAAGCCGAGCCAGACATACGCGAGCATTGCCGCCGACGCGAAAATTTTGTCCGCGAGCGGGTCGAAAAATTTTCCCCAGCGCGAAATGTAGCCGAACTTACGCGCGACCCAGCCGTCGTACCAATCCGTCAGAGCGGCGATGAGGAAAACGACAAGCGCGATCTGCTTGTGCCCCGACGACTCCGACATGATCAGATAGACGAACACCGGCGTCAGCAGAATCCGCAGCAGCGTTAGCTGGTTCGGAAGGTTGAGTTGTATGTCGAGCTTTTGCATACACTAAATCCTGAGGGAGTTGCGCCGTAGGCGCACGACCGAAGGATCTTACTCTTGGAATGAAGCAGGATCGTTTTTCGATTCGGCAGTTACCGCTTGGGTGTACAACAAAATATAAACAAAAAAAGCCATCAAGTCTGATGGCTTTCAGATCCTTCGGTCGCTTCGCTCCCTCAGGATGTATTTTACGCCGCCTTCATCACCTTATTGCTCTTCAAACATTGCGTGCAGACAGTCAAGCGCTTTACTTTACCCTGCACGCTCGCGCGCACGGCTTGCAGGTTCGGAAGCCAGCGCCGGCGCGTCTTGTTATGCGCGTGGCTCACGTTGTTGCCACTAACTGGTTTCTTTCCGCAGATGTCACAGACTTTTGCCATGTGAGTTCCTCGTTTTTCGATTTTGAAAGTACCCTCTTGGAGAATAATATAGAAAAAAGCGTCCAACCCTGCAACGGAGCTTCGCGAGATTAACGGCTTCTAATTTCCCTCGACCCCACATCGCCTTCGACTTCCTTCTCCCCAAAGCAAAAGGCGGTTCATGAACCGCCTTCCTTACAAAAATCATCTCAACTCCCGAGTTCTGTTACATTGCTGCAACCGACATGCCGTGTAACGTGATGCGAATATCCTCCAGATCACATAGTACATTCTGTTTGAGAACCGCGAGCTTTGATTCAAAATCTGAAAAGAGATTCCGGTAATACTGCAATCCTTCGTGCAAGTTCTGCTGGAACGCAAGAAACAATTTCACTTGCTTGTCGGAGAGTGGCGTGGGCGCATCCGCGATTTTCGTTTTAAGATAATCAACATATAGTTGCAGTTCGCGTACGAACATGTTGGGGCGTTCGTTTTCTTGGATGAGCACAAGTCTGCCGTAGATGTGATCCACCATTTCTTTCAATGACGCAGCCTTATCAAAGTACGCGATGTTCGGTCCCGGACAAACAGAAACGCCCGGACCTTCGACGGCCGTATCCAACTCATTCACGATGAGCGCCGCAGTTCCTAATCCTACGCAGATGCACGACTTGTCGGTGACTGCATCAAATTCTCTTTTGCGCTCCTCCGCGCTCAGATGCTTCTCGTCCAATTGCTTGATCTTCAAATGTTGAAACTGACGCGATGCCGAACAGATTGGTCGCTCGGTAAATTCTGAATTCAGTGAAAGATATTTCTTCGGACACGAGCTTCCGGGGCGACCTTTGGCGATCAAGCCTTGCTTCTCAATATCTTTGGAATTGTTCCTCACGCTATTGAACGGAACGCCAAGCGGCGAGATATTGCTCAAATAGAGATCATCCTCTTTTGCTTTGCAGAGAAGATGCAATGTTTCATTATCAACGTTCGTTGCTTCCTGCACCAGGAGGAACGGCGAACCCCATCCTACGGAATCGAGTCCATAATGGTCGAGAAGAAACCGATGTTCTTCCGCAGTGCCAACTCCACCCTGCGCGGTGATTTTGACCGGAAGTGGCGCGGCAGGGCAGGGACGGTTCTTGTTCTTCAACGATTCGGCAAAAAGTTCGTAGGTAGTCTGAACAAGCGATGGCCGATTGTTCTTGAATTCTTCAAGGATCGGCCCCATCAAATATCCCTCCGTGGCAAAGGCGTGTCCGCCGCAGTTGAGCCCGGACTCGATGCGATATTCCGAAACCCACAAGCCTTTCTTCGCGAGGAACTTTCCCTGAATAATCGCAGAACGGTAATCGCTTACCTTCAGGGTGATTTTCTTTTTCAGAGCGCCGTGCTCATCCGGGTAAAAATCATCGAACTGTTCGATGTAGCTGTACAACCGCGGATTCATCCCGGCAGAAAACACAATGGACGAGCGAAGAGTGCTTTGCGCATAGCCGCGAAGAGCCGCGTGCGCGTCGTTGAATTCCGCTGAGAGTTTTTCGTCGTTACGGAAATTCTCTTTATCCAACTTCGTCATGATGTTCACGTCAATGCTGCCGGGGTGGAGATGACGATCCAGCCAGGCGTGAAGATCCTGTTTCGACGCGTTCTGCGCGACAAGCTCATGAAATTTTTGTTTGACGGCGGAGAAATCAGGAAGCAAATCAAAATACTTCTGCAGTTCGTCACGACGCCCTTCAACGGAACGTTTCAGCTCTGCAAACTTGTCGTGAACGATCTTGTCCAACAGATTGAGATAGGCGGTAATCCTCTTGGCGCGATGATCCTCATCTTTTTCCGTGATGGCGTTGTACTGAATATTGAGCTTCTTGCTATACAACGCCCTCATTTTTTCAATCAGCATATCATCCACAAGCGAGATGACGGAGGAAATGCCGTAGTGTGCAACTTTGGCGGGCGTATCAATGGTAAAGCCAATTCCCATGACAGGAATATGGAATGTGTGCATTTGTTTGGTATCGCTCATTCTTTTCCTTGAATCGTCAACATAAAAAATAACACAATCCCCGCTGGATTCAAGTTATTCTTTGTTAACTGGCATGTCTGCCCTACGGAAAAAGCCGTCACAATCGCAAGGGCTTGCCTGCCAAACAGTGGCGGGATTTTGTCCCGATGAAAAGCATTGTGACTCGACAATCCGCCATCGCCTCCGAAGGAGTCCTTCGGACAATCCAAAATCTCGACGAGTCGAGTCTTCGACCGCAATCAGCTAATCACCCACGTCTCATCGCCGTCCAACAGTTTCTGCAAATCGCCTTCGCCCTTTTTCGATTTCATCTTTGCGATTTGTTGCTCCATCTGCTCTTCGTATGTCGGACGGGCGAGGGCGAGGAAGACGCCCATCGGGCGCGGCAACTCGGGATTGTGAATCATGTTCGCGAGAATGAACGCGAGCGTCGAATCGTTCTCGTTATGGACGAGCAAGTCGCTCGCGGAGTATTTTCCGTCGGCAATGCTCACCGCTTCGGGCGTGAATCCGTTGAGACGAATTCCCTTGCCCTTCTGTTTGCCAAACACCAGCGGCTTGCCGTGCTCGAGATACACAATGGTGTCGTCGCGCGTATCTTTTTCCGTGAATTGGAAAAACGCTCCGTCGTTGAACACGTTGCAGTTCTTGTAAATCTCAAAGAACGCGCAGCCGTGATGCTACTCCGCGCGCCGCAAGATTTCCAGCAAGTGATTCGGGTCGCGGTCCATCGTGCGCGCGACAAACGTC
>JANNUB010000115.1:0-10179 GCA_031394795.1 Ignavibacteriota bacterium
CTCATATGCGAGTCGCGTGATGAGCAAGAAAAGCGGACCCGATTTAGTTGCATTGATCAATCGAGCGGAACTTCCGCCTCAGCGGAAAACCAACGGATGCGCAAATCGGCATTCGGGGTTGTCGGCGGCAGAACAAAAGCGGTTTCCGGCGCCGCCATTTCCCTCGCGATCGCTTGCATCTGATAGTCGTTCAAGCCCTGGGCATTGAGCACAACGCCCGCCGGGTTGCCGTTCAGGGGTGTGTCGGTGAACGCATCAACCTGCTTAATACTGATGCGCTTGAATTCCCTCTGTTGAGGAAGAGCTGTGGAAAGTTTTGCCATATGTTCGACCGATTCTTTCATCTTCCGTTTGCACTCACAAGCGCACTGCCGTTAACGTTGACCGCCCGTTCATAAAGATCAGGATGTTGTTCTCGACAAAAAAACACTCAGGGACCATGGCGGATACGTTGTGATTGACTATCGCGGAAAAAACGTTTTTTCCTCCGTGAAGCACATTCACATGATTATTGAATAAGGGTTGTCGTTCCGTTGAAGACGGACTCCGCTCATGATAACTGAAAATCACATAGTCTCCGCGTTCAACATACATCACTGGCCCGACAACCGATCGTGCGGCACACTGGGACCGAATAATCCTGCCCGCTGACGAATCGTCGGACTGCAGATCAACTAGTACCGATGGAAATATCCCATCCCGCTCCGGCCGGCCCGATGATGATCCGAGCATTTGCGTCAACGTAGCATCATTTGAAGTGAATTCTCTTTCGATTTCTCCCGTTCGAATGTTGATCTGAAAGAACACCCCACCGGCCAGCCGCTTTTGCGACGCTACTACAGAACTGCCCTCCACCCCTTCGAACTTCGCATCGGCATTCTGCCAAAGCGTGCTGCCGGTCTCAATGTCAACTGCAATGATCGAGCGATGCTCAGGCATATCCGGTTGAGCGAATTTGTGAAGGAGAAGAACGCCGCTTTGAACGGCCTCGATCCCGATCCACCACTGCTCGCCAAACGACACATCGCGCCACAATTGCTTTCCGCTCGATTGATCAATGCAACTAAATCGGGTCCGCTTTTCTTGCTCATCACGCGACTCGCATATGAGTCTCCCCAGCCCGGTCGGAACAACACGCCAAATGACTCCCCCTGACGTGAAACGCCACGCTGGTTTGCCTTTGCGCATGCTAAACACTCAATGAGAACGTGAGGTGATGTATAAAGATAAGACACGGCGGCGGGAACATCAAGCCTTCCTTCCCCACAAAAAAGCCTCATCTTCATGGTACAAGATGAGGCATTGTGTCAGCACGGAACGCGATCAGAAATCTGCCCCGAGCGATAAGTAATACTTCGGCTCGCTAAAACTGCTCCAGCGCCACGCCCACGCGACATCCAGACGGACGAAGAAGCCAAGGAAGTACAGGCGTGCGCCGGTGCCCATACCCATCAGCAAGTTCTTGGTTACGGTATTTCCGCGCGCATCTTTTGTAAACAACTGCAAGTCGCGCTCGCGGTTCCACGCCGCACCCGCGTCAAAGAAGAATGCTCCATTGATGCTTTGGATTCCAATCGGCAAGGGACCCGCTTGAAGGAAGGCGAACAAAGGATAACGGAATTCAAAATTGAACAACCCATACCGCGAGCCGATACCGGCGTTGAAGTTGTAGCCCCGAAGCGGCAGACCCGTTTGGAGGAAAATATAATCTTCGGCATTCTCTAATGGAACATAGCCCCCTTCGAATTGAGGGTTGATCCAGTTCTCCACACCGCCGATGATGAACTTCTGGGGGTTGCGGCCGAAGCTTCCGCCACCGGCAAGTCGGAGCGCTAAAGCGTACTGCCGACCTAAGCGAAAGTACGTGCGGTAATCGCCGGTAACGTTCAGAAAGCTGAGACCCGCCGATCCTAACTTCGGCGTTCCGAAGATATTGAATGCATATCGCGAACCGTTCATCGGACCGGTAAATCCCCAGAGCGCCGTGTCGTGTGTGTAGCCCAGTGAGGGGACGAGCGTTGTCCGCTTCTGTACGGGTTGGGTTACGTCGTCGAGATTCTCGCGAGAGATATTGAACCAGCTCAGTCCGAAATCCCACCGATTGAACTTATCGAGAGGATACTGGGCGTTCAATCCGGCTCCGTACGTACGGAAACGAACCAAATTGGCAACCACACTATTCCCCACGAAAACAAACCGTGCGCTGTGAAAAGCGGTGAAGCCATAGTCAATGCGCTCCGGCAGATATAAGTACTGCAAAGCATAGTCGCTGTTTTTCAGATCGAGAAGTAGATTGGTCACAAACACGATCTGGTGATTGCCAAGCATATCGCTGAACGCCATCACCGTCGAGCCTGTAACGCCGTAGAATGTGTTGTACCCAGCGTTGCCGTAAACAATATCAGGCGAAAAACTCAGCTTGTACTTGTTGACCTTGAACTTTCCATCTTCGTCCACATTGTTCGCAATCCTCGGAAGCTTGGCGATGATCGTGGAATCCGTCGGCACGTTCTCCGGACGGTTTGACTCTGGCGCAAAATCGCTGAAGTCTATCTGCACATTCTTGCCGTACAATCCTGTGGAGTCCTGCGACGATGGTTTTACAGTCTCGCTCTTTTTCTCGGCGATCTGCGGAGCAAGTTTCTGTTTGAAGAACTCCGTGAGTTCAATCTCGCTCTTCTTCAAATCGCGGTCGAACGGATTGCGCATCAGGAAAATATCGAAGCCGGCAAAATTCAGAGAGTTGAACGCGAGCTTTGAGCCGTCACGGGACAACGATAACTGGTAGACACCACTCAATGAATTCGTGAGCGGACGGGTCGTCTTTGTTTCGAGATTCATTTCGTAGATGTTGTTAATGCCGTTTACATCCGACACATACAATATCTTCTTCCCGTCCGGGGCGGCAACGACGGAAGTCTCATCACTGTTCGGCAAATCCGTCAGCCGTTCGATGACAAGCGTTTCCGTATCGACGCGATAGAGGTCGCGCTGTGAATGATCGAACGTGTGCATCTCCACCGCTTCACGCCCGAGATTGGCCCGGCGGTCGGAAGAAAAGAACACCGCCTTGCCGTTCGCAGACCAGGCAGGGTCGGCGTCGCTGAACACGTCGCTCGTCAGGTTCGTGAGTTTTTCCGCATCGAGATCATACATGTAGATATCGGGGCTCTCCAGCTTCACTCCGACAAAGGCAAGTTTGTTCCCCTCCGCCGACCAATCAACCGAATAAATCGCGTTGAGGTCAAGCGACACTTTTTGCCGGTGTCCCTCCTCAACATCAACAATGAGAATCGCGTCCTGCTCGCCGGCTTTGGTTGCCATCGCGATCTTCTTTCCGTCCGGCGACCAGCAGATGCGCGGCGTGAGGAGTTTCAGCTCCTCGAAGTCGTTCGTTGTCTGCCCGTCAACGACTTTGTCGAGAATCTCTCCATCAATCGCGCTCATGATAAAGACGTCGAGATACTCGCTCCGGTCGGAAATAAATGCAATCTTGTCTCCTTGCGGCGAGATCGCGGGACTCGTGTTGTAGAAATTGTTGTCCTTCTTGTGTTCCGTTAAACGGCGCGCATAGTCGGCAGGCTCCTCGCGCTTCGCAATATCCGGCCAATACAACACCTTCATTTCCTTCTGCCACCGCTCGCTCAACTCTTCGAGATTCAAACCGAGCGCGCCGCGGAATCCCCCCTCCACACTGCGCGTGCTCTTGATGCGATTCAGAATGTCGCCGATCTTCTGCTGTCCGTACCTGTTCGCAATGTACCACCAGAGCGACTGTCCGCCGCGGTACGCGAAGTAGCCGTACAAGCGGCTGATGGGGGGGAGGTATTCGTGCACCGTCGCATCGCGCAGGAACATATCGGAGTTCGTTTCCCATCGCTGCGCTTCGTATTCTGCAATGCCTTCATTCAGCCAGAGCGGAAGCTGGAGCGTAATGTTGTTCGCAATAATGGATTGGATCGAGCCGCCATAAAACATGTCGTTCACCACGGCGTGGACAAGCTCGTGATGGATTACGTGACGGAATTGCTTGTAGTTCCCTTCGAACGGAATCAGCACACGATTCTTAAATAGCTCGGTTACACCGCCGATGCCTTCTTCAAGATACTCGCCGATGACATTACTCTGTTGAAAGTCGTTGTGCGAATTGGTAACGATAATAGGCACTCGATTGGCAAGCTCGTAGCGAAACGATTTGCTGATCGAGGCATACGCCGATTCGGCCGCGAACGCGGTGAACTCCGCTATCTTCTCGCCCCCTTCGGAGAAGTAAATGTCGAAATGGCCCGATTGAATATAGAACCAGTTGAACTTCGTGTACTGGACCTTGTTTTTTCCGAACAGCCCGTCTTGTGCGATCCCCGGCAGCGGCAACATCAACGCCGCCAGCAAAACTCCAAAGAGACACTTCATACCTTCCTCATGATGAATGATAAAAACACGAAATCCTCTGACAAAAATACTAAAAAACTAACGGAGAAAATGCAACGAGCAATGGGTGTGAGACATTAGACAAGCAAATCAACTGCCAGTTTACCGCACGATTGCAAAGTCAATTTCCCTTGTCTCAGGGTCAACGGAGACTACTTGAACGCGCACACTGTCGCCAAGTCTATACACTTTGCCGCGCGAACGCCCCATGAGCTGGTACCGTTTCTCATCGAACAAATAGTAATCGTCGCTCATGTCGCGCATACGGATCAGCCCCTCCACGAGGAGATCGTTTATCTTGACAAACATCCCAAAGTTCGTCACCCCAGCGATCACGCCGTGGAACTCGTCGCCGACATGGCGTTTCATGTACTCTACCTGCATAACTTTGACGGATTCGCGCTCCGCTTCCGCCGCAACCCGTTCGCGCTCCGACGACTGTTTGCAGATCGCCGGAAGACTCTTCGCCAACCCTTCACGACGTTCGTGCTTCAACGCCGACCCGTACTCATGCAGCAGCCGATGAACGATCAAATCCGGGTACCGCCGAATCGGCGACGTGAAGTGCGTGTAGTATTTGAACGCCAGACCGTAGTGCCCGATATTTTTTTCGGAGTACACGGCCTTCGCCATCGAGCGGAGCGCAACTTCGTTGATGACGGTCTCAACTTCCGAACCCTTTACCTTGTCCAGAAGTTTTTGGAGCTGCAGCGATGTCACGCCCTGCTTCACATCGAGCGAATAACCGAATTGCTTGACGAAGTTGGCAAGATCTTCAAGCCGTGAAGGATCGGGAGCATCGTGTACGCGGTAGATGAACGGCTTCGCGTGCTCGTCTTTCTTCACCCCGGCGATGTGCTTTGCAACGATCGCATTTGCCAGCAGCATACATTCTTCGATCAGCCGATGCGCGTCTAACCGCTCCTTTTTTATGATAGCCGAAGGAAAGCCTTCTGCATCGAATTTGAATTTCGCTTCCCCTGTGTCGAAATCAATGCTCCCCTTCTTGCGACGCCGCTTTGTAAGCCTCTGCGTAAACGCATGAAGTGGAAGAAGCATATCGTCAAACTCGCCCTTGTGCGCATCCAGTATGGCTTGCACTTCTTCATAGGCAAAGCGTCGCGCGCTGCGGATGATGCTTTTTACGATTGAGTAATCCTCGACATCTCCTTCCGGTGTACACGTCGCAAACACGCTATACGCCAAGCGGTCCAGGTGCGGACGCAGGCTGCAGAGGTTGTTGGAGAGCCGCTCGGGCAGCATCGGGATGACTTCATTCACCATATAGACGCTTGTTCCGCGCATCAGCGCTTCGGCGTCGAGCAGGCTTCCTTCTCTTACATAATGACTCACATCCGCAATATGAACGCCGAGTCGAACGTTGCCGTTGTCGAGCTGCTCGAACGACACGGCGTCGTCAAAATCCTTCGCATCTACGGGATCAATCGTCACGCACACAATGTTGCGGAGATCGAGCCGGTGTTTGATTTCTCCTGCGGAGATGAATTCCGGAAACGCGTTCGCTTCCTCGTCAACGTCATCGTGAAAACTCATCGGCAAGCCGAACTGGCGAGCGACGCTCAGCACTTCTATCCGCGCATCGCCGGCTTTGCCGAGCACTTCAATAACAGCGCCCTCGGGATTAAGTGCCGGATTTTCCCACGGCATGAGTTTCACCACCACCTTGTCGCCTAAGGTCGCGCCATTCAAATCGTCAGCTGCAATGTAGATGTCCCGCCCGATCCGTTTTTCATCCGGCACGACGAAATAGAAGTTCCGGCTCTTTTCCAGCTCCCCGACGATGGTTCTCGCGCTTCGCTCGATGATTTCCACGATCTCGCCTTCAAGCTTTGCGCGTTCATCCCGCCGGCGTTTCGTTTGCGGAATGGCAAACAGCGCTACGACAACCTTATCGCCGTGCATCGCGGTGCCGACAAAGCCCTCACCGATGTAAATCTCCTCGCCCGAGCCCTCTAACTTCACGAATCCAAAGCCGCGTTTGGTCATCATCAGTGTACCGATGAGACGACTCGTTTGCTTCGGCGCCTTTTCTTTCTTGGCGTAGCGTACCCGACCGCGTTCATCGGAGATAATGTTGCCCCTGCGCTCAAGTTCCCCGACGGCCTCGCGCAGTTCAGCGTATTCTTCTTTCGAATGTATTTTGAACGCTTTTGAAAGCTCTTTCAGCGTAAACGATTTCGCCGAATTTGTGGAGAGCAGTGTAAGAAGTTTCTTTTTGATGTTGCTGATGATGTGCTCCTAAAGATGGACTCTATCTATATAGTTACTGACGTTACGCAAGCTTGTGTTTTCTTTCGACCTCAAAGCCCTCACCCTAAATCCCTCTCCCAAGGGGAGAGGGACTTTCTTGAAATCCACGCTCACCGAAGTCCTTCGAATTAGTTAGAATGAGAAACGATAAAAGAATCGCGCCGAATGGGTCGGCTCCTTGCGGGTTTCGATCAAGAGAGAATTATCAACCTTGCGTTCGAGCTCGAACATGAAATTGCGCAGGAGTGGTCTGTCAAGAATGTCGCCGAAGGAGTACAGGACACTCAAATTCGCGTTGTTGACCGGGTCCTCCAGAATTTTTCCGCCGTAACGCCAATAACCCTTGAACGCCGTTCCGCCGAGCCGAATGTCGGCGCCGTATTTGGTATCGTATCGGAATTCGAAGGAGTTGATGAAGCCTGTTTTCGTGCGCAAGAACTCCGCGAACGCACTCGTCAGAAGTGAGCTCGCGCTGCCAACGAGGGCCGGCCCTACCGTTGTGCCAACTTGTGCTGCAATATCATTTCGCTGCCCGCGCGAAAGCGGGAAGTTATTGGTAATAATGAACGTAAGCGCATCGGACTGCACATCGTTCGACGTCGGTTTTTCCATATATGTCTTGTAGTCAACGTCATCAATCGTCATCGAAATTTCCGGTTTCGGAGCGAAGCGCGTGCCGGTAATTTTGTATGTCACCGCGATATTCTCGTCTCGCGAATCCTCATCATACTTTCGAATCCCTTTGTACGTTGCGGTGATGTTCAGTTCGGGGTCGAGAAAAGCGTCGGAGTACGTTATGCTCCCTTCGGCATCGAAGCGTTTCCCGTAAAAATTGTATGACGCGCGGTTGACGTCAAGTCTGCCGTTCCATGTTGTTCCCTCCTCCGTGATGGAAGCCTTCCCCGTAATGTTCGCGACCAACTCTTCATTGGTCGCGGGATTGAAGATCATCCGTACTTCGTTATTGCTCCCTTGAAAATCCACCTTGAGATCGTAGCGCAGCCCGTCAATGAACGAAGGCGATCGCGCGCCGCCGCCCATTTGCGCGATGCTATCGCGCTGCGCGGCAAGGCGGAAGTATCGCGACACCAGGGAGAGGTCGGAGTAGGCAGGCATGTGTGCAGTATCATCAATAACACTCACAGGAATGAAGAATGTATCTTCATGCACAGAAGAGCTTGTCGGGGGGAAGGAAAGACTGGAGTTGTTCACAAACACCAGCCCTCGCAGCAGAGAGCGCTCGACGTTCCCCGTGTAGAAGATCCCTTGCGGCGCGGTCTCAACCGGCAGCTCACCATAGACCGCAAGATCCGAGGTGCGCGTGTTTTTGTTGACGACAAGCAGCTTGCCGTTGACCGTAAAGTTGAAATCCGATGGAACAAGCTCGCGAAACGCCATACTTCCCTGGATGGTTATTGCGCCGACGCGCCCCTTTCTGTTATCTTCGTCAACGTTACGCACAACTGCCTGCTTCACCCTGATAAGCTCACCCTCGGGCTGAAAGGTACCATCGAGCTTGTAGTACATGTTGTTCGGCACGAAGAGAAAACGGCATTGCTCTACGCTCATCGTGCCGGTGAAACGTGGTTTCTTCGCCAATCCGCCTACCGTCAGATTCATTTTGAGAATACCACTCAGTTGATTGAACGTCGGAACCAGCGGATCGAGCAAACTCATCTGAAGTCCTTCGGAATACACGCGGAACTGCATCTCCTTTTCTGGTAGTCGTTGTTCAACATCCGCGAACGCAAGGTTGATGGGAAGCGTGCCTTCCACAGTGAGGTCCGGCGTTTTCGATTTCGACGAGGCGCGGTTGTCGACTTGAAGTTCTGCGTGCAGGGCTTGGTTGCGATACTGCAGGTCGCCTTCGATACTCCCGAACGGGAAACCGCGGAAGAACACGTTCTCTGCGCGCAGTGTTGCGTCGTACACGGGTGACAACAGGGTACCGCCAAGCCGGACGTCAACATTGACGCTTCCCTCGAACCCGCGAGCGTCGGCGCTTCGCTCCTCCTTGGGCATAACGTATCTGAGATTTTCAAGGTTCACGCGTGTACCCGCAAGAGAGGCATCCAGAGCGCCGCCCGAACGCAGAGATCCGTTCAGCGCAACCCGTTGAGTGTCCCGACGCAGCACAAGGTTCTGTACGCGCAGGCCGCTTTGATTGACGACGACCGTTGCGACATCCTCCGCATTCCACAAAAAGTCTTTGTACGAGGTTTGCAAGTTGGTGAATTTGAACTCCACCCCCTCGTCCGAAATGCCGACCTGACCGTTCGTTCGCAGATGCATGTTCCGGTCGTAATCGGCTTGCACAACGAAGCCGGCGTATTCCTTATCATAGAAGACACCGAAGGTAAGCGTGTCGAGTTTCGTCCGGTTGATGTGCATTTTGCCCGCATCCACTTTAATGCGGAGCTGAAGTTCCGACAGCGGCGCGTCAGGTTGGAGGTCGCTGAAGCGAAGAGTCGCGAGGCCATCCTGAATCAGCATGCCGGAATCCGCATTGCCATAGAAAAATTCTTTCACGTCCATGGTCGCGTCGCCGGAAAGGTTCTCATCGCTTCCCAGCAACGAGCCTCTGATGGTTCCGACAGCATCGAACATGCGATTGCCGGCAACGATGGAGAACGGCTCGAGGTTTTTCACGTTCAATTCATACGTGGCGTTGAGAGCCTTGTTCCTCGCACGAAGACGGCTGCCGAACGCCTTCAGATCCTTCACATCGGTCGTCGTTGCAAGGCTTGAGTCGAGCGATCTGAACCGCTGCCCGATGGCGAGCGCCATGTTTTCAATTTCGAAGCGGATCAGCCCCACCATGTAGTCGAGGTCGAACTCTCCGTTGATCGAAAAGTCCGCGAAGCTCGATCGGACGGCAATGCTGCTGTGCAGCGGATCGCGCTGATCAATCGAGAGATGTACCAACCCCGAGTCGATCTGGTATTCCTTGTAGCGCGACGAAGAAAAATCAACCGTCGCCGAGCCATTCAGCTTCTCCCACGCCGCGCCCGTTCCTTCTGCATGGACATTCATCGTCAGATTGCTCACTTGAGACTTGTCCGTCAGGAAGTCTGCAAGATTAAGCGAGGCAACTTTTCCATCGATTTTGAATATGGGCATGTCATCGTTTGTTCTGTCGAGTTCCGCGGTTAGCTCCGTCGCCATCGGGCCGACATTGAGGCTCAGAACTCCCGCCAGTGTTTTTCCGGACGACTTCAATGCGATATGCGACGCCCCGATCCTGTGGCCGACAAAGAGTGAGGAATCCAATTGTGCTTCGACCTCGGCGTTCAGCTTATCAAGCGATGTCCCGAAACCGCTGATGGCTATGCGGCCATTCAAGCGCCCATCTGTCTTTTCGTCTTTTGTGAAGATCATCGGGTTGAGATCGCGTGCATAAAATTCACCTTCGTACCGGAGCGCGTGCGTGCCTCCGATAACCAGGTGCGCACCGCGTGTGGAGAGCGAGCCGGCATC
>JANNUB010000466.1:0-7517 GCA_031394795.1 Ignavibacteriota bacterium
ACTTCATGTCAACGCATCGCGATTCGTACAAACAACTTTCGAACGACAAGTTCTTCGATGCAATCAAGAGAACAGAAGAGGACTTGACGTGCCGCAAGCATTTTTATCTCCCAAAAGAACATATTCAATCCGCACGCGAGCAGATTCTCGACGGCGACATCATCGGCATCACCACGACGATTGAGGGGCTTGACATCACCCACACGGGAATGGCATATCGCTCTCAAGGCTACTTGCGATTCTTGCACGCGCCGCTCTCCGTCGGCAACATTCAAATTACGAAACGCACGCTTGTTGATTATCTTGCAACACAAGAAAAAAGCACGGGCATTATGGTGGCGCGAGCGTTGGAGCCGAGGGTGCAGTCACTCTTTTAAATGTTGAGCGGAGCGAAACATCTCACGGGATTTCGTTTTGAGCGGCAGTGAAACCCTTCTCCGTAGGAGTCCTTCGGACGCTCCGCTCAGGGTTTGAGGTAAATTCACTATTCATTCACATGTACGAAGGGGTTCAACCATGAAACGCGCAGCAGCAGTAACACTGCTTCTTTGTTGGTCGGCGCTCGCAGTCGCGCAGGGATTGCACTGGCAGCAGCGAACGACGGGCGGTCCCGGCGGCGACCGCACCAGTGATTCCTATGCCATGCCGCGAAAATTCAAATCGGTTGATGCGGCTGATGGCCGCGTCATGATTGTCCGTCTTGACCGTGAAGTCATATGGACGATTGATACGAAGAAGCGGACGTATCAAGAAATGACGTTCGCACAGCTTGAGCAGATGGCAAACACGATGAGCAGCAAGATGAAAGAACCTGACCCGAAGATGGACGAAGCTCGCGCAGAGATGGAACGAGAGATGGCAAACATGCCCGAAGAGCAGCGCAAGATGATGGAGAAAATGATGGGCGGAAAAATACCGGGCATGGGGAGCAGTGCTCCTATCGAAGTGGAAAAGACCAATGAAACGAGGACAATCAGCGGCTACAATTGCAAGAAGTATGTCATGCGACGCGGCGACGAAACCTTCTCGACTCTGTGGGTGACGAAAGACGTGAGAGAATTTGCGCCGCTCATGGCGGACTGGCGCGAGTTCAGCAAACGACTTGCGAGCCTACAGCAACTTGTGAAAGGAATGGGCGAAGCCTACGCGAAGATAGATGGCTTTATTGTCCAAACAACTATGTCCATCATGGGACAAGAAATAACGACAACGACGACACGGGTCGAGCGCGCGTCGCCGGCGGCGAGCGAGTTCGACGTCCCATCGGGCTACACCAAGACTGCTTCCGACCTGGACAAAGCGATGCAGCAGATGGACAAAGAATAGGCCTTTCGGTTGATGGCTGTCCAAGTTTTTTGGACAGCCACTTCTGTCTCATTCAACCGGACCAACCATCTTCAAGAAATCCCCTCATGAAACACATCGCCACCATCCTTGTTCTCGTCCATGCCTGTTTAGAAGTCTCTTTTGGACAAGCACCATCCGTGCCCGCCGATCTCGATGCGTACGTCGCGCAAGTGCAGAAGGCATTTGAAGTGCCGGGCATTTCCATTCCGATCGTGAAAGACGGCAAGGTGCTTCTCGCAAGAGGATTCGGCGTTCGTCGCAAGGGCGAGTCGGCGCGCGTTGATGAGAAGACGCTCTTCGGCATCGCGTCGAACACGAAAGCATTCACTGCCGTCGCGCTTGCAATGCTAGTGGAAGAAAAAAGAATTGAATGGGACGCGCCGGTGGTGAAATATCTTCCGTGGTTTCAACTTTCGGATCCGTTTGTCACGCGTGAACTGACCGTGCGCGACCTGCTCGTGCATCGTAGCGGGCTTGGTCTCGGCGCGGGCGATCTGCTCTGGTGGCCCCCCTCGACGTACACGCGCAAAGAAATCGCACAACGGTTGCGCAACATTCCTCTCGCGACGAGTTTTCGGAGCGCATACGCGTACGACAACGTCTTGTACTTGATTGCAGGCGAGTTGATTGAAACGCTCAGCGGGATGTCATGGGAAGATTTTGTCGAGAAGAGAATTTTTGCGCGTGTCGGAATGAGCGGAAGCAACGCGCGCCACTCAGAGGGCGGGCACGGTACGAATGCTGCAACTCCTCATGCACCCATCAGCGGGAAGGTACAAGTGGCAAATGCGTTCGGCAGCGACAACACGAATCCCGCCGGCGGCATCAACACGAATGCGGAAGACATCGCGAAATGGATGATCGTGCAGCTCGATTCGGGCAGAGTCGGTGACGGCTCGTCAGTGTTCTCGCCAGCAACGACGAAAGAGTTGTGGTCACTCGTGACGCCAATGCCGATTTCCAACCCGCAGCCGGAACTTGCTACGCTCCACCCGAACTTCCTCGGCTACGGCTTGGGCTTTTTCGTTCGAGACTATCGCGGGCGCAAGCTCGTAATGCATACGGGGAGCTTGCCCGGCTTCGTTTCGCGCGTTGTAATGATTCCCGAAGCCAGATTGGGCGTTGCCATCCTGACGAATCAGGAAGCGAACGAAGCGCACACGACGATGGCGTATCGCTTGCTCGATCACTATCTCGGCGCTCCGCCATTCGATTGGCTGAGTGCGTATCAAAGAACTCGAGCGCGAAACGATTCGACCAATGCCGCCCAACTGAAAAAAATGCAAGGCGTACGTACCACCGCATCTCGTCCTTCGCTGCCGCTCGCCTCCTACGCAGGCAACTATGAAGACGCATGGTACGGCGACGTGACGATCACGCAAGAAAACAAAAAGCTCGTCATACGTTTTGCGCATACGCCCGCCCTCGTCGGCGACCTCGAACACTGGCAGTACGATACATTCATTGCGCGCTGGCGCGACCGTCAGCTGAATGCCGATGCATTTGTCACCTTCTCGCTGAACCCTGATGGCACGATTGACCGGTGCAAGATGAAAGCAGTTTCTCCGGAAACCGATTTCAGTTTTGATTTTCATGATTTGCTGTTGAAAAAGAGATGAGCCGAAGTATTCGCGTTGGACTTGGTTTTGATGCCGATGTATTGCTGCTCCAGCGGTACAAAGAAAGGCTTTCCGAACTGGATATTGTTCTTTTTCCCGAACTCATGGACGGCGGCTACGCAGCGTTGAAGCGCGGAATGAAGGCGCATACGATCAATGACGGGTTCGTTTCCATTTTGAAAAATGCGTCCGAAGAATTTTCGAATACGATTATCGCCGGGAGCATTTTTCTTAAAGAAGGAACATCGCGCCCGACCAACACATCGCTCGTCTTCTCCCGCGGCAAGCTCATTCACCGCTACGACAAGATGCATCTTTTTAAACCGACCGGCGATCCGAAATATTTTGCTCGTGGATTGCGGACAGGAATATTCAAACCACGCGCTCACAAGAAATCGGTGAGCGCCGGCGTCGTGATTTGCTACGACCTCCGATTTCCGGAATTGATGCGGATGATGGCGTTGGAAGGAATGAAAATCCTCTTCGTTCCCGCACGCTGGCCCATGGCGCGCGACGACGCATGGCAAACGCTGCTCAAAGCCCGCGCAATCGAGAACCAGATTTTTGTTGTGGGGTGCAATTCGTCGGATGCGGAAGGCGGATATTCGTACGCGTTCGACCCGTTCGGTGCGATGATCTTTTCGAATCGAAAGACGACGCGAAGTCTTCTGGAAACAGTCGTTATGGATTTGAATCGGTTGGAGGAGGCACGAAGTCTTCATCACAATCTGAAGGAAGCTATCTTCTTGCGGCAGCGTTTGAAACTGTGAGGATTACTTCTTCGTTTTATGCTCGCGGCTCGCCACGGTGTGAACGCCGCCGCGGATCTTGTAATCCGCCGCCACTTTCATCCATTTCGGCTTGCAGCATTTCACTAGGTCTTCAAGCACGCGGTTGACAAGATGCTCCTGATAAATTCCGACGTTGCGGTACGAAAGCAAATAGTATTTGAGCGAGCGAAGTTCGATAAGAAGCTTGTTCGGGGTGTAATCAATCTTGACGGTCGCAAAATCCGGCAAGCCGGAGAAGGGACAGACGGCGGTGAACTCGTCCGTGTCAATGTTGATGATGATGTCTTTGCCGGAATATTCGTACGGAATTGTTTCGAGCGCCTTGACGTCAATGTGTGATACGTCGGCGATGTCGTAGCGGCGATCTAATGGTTCGGGCATGTTCTTCTCATTGTCTTTGTGTTGGTTAGTTGCTACTTTGTTGGCGATGAAATATAACCGAAAAGCGATTGAAGGTGAAGCGATGCGTTGTAATGTTCTTGCAGACGTTCGAGTGTTCGCGGGCGCCAACAATGCGCTGATGATCGCGGCGACTGTGTTGATCCTGATGAGTTGTGCGGGAAGCAAAACCACCGCGCACGACCCGAACGAAAAAATGGAACGCGGGTGGATCGAGCGCTCGGCGATGATGAAGCCCGACTATCCGAAGTTCAGAGAGAGTTTCGACACGCTTCGCGTTGACAAGAATTTTGTGGAGATGATGAAGACTCTGCACACCGACATTGAAATTCTCGTTGTGCTCGGCACCTGGTGCAGCGACAGCAAGCGCGAAGTGCCGCGGTTCTGGAAAATTGCCGACCTTGCCTCCATTCCTTCCGCAGCCATCAAGTATTACGCCGTTGACCGCACGAAAAAGAGCGCCGACGGTCTGACCGACAACTACAAGATCGAACGCGTTCCTACATTCATCTTCCTCAAGCGGGGCAACGAGGTTGGTCGCATCGTCGAATCCCCGAAAAACTCGCTCGAAGAAGACATGCTGGTCATTCTCGCTGACGCGCAAAACAAGTAGCATTTCCGAGGCTTTTGTGCCTCACCAATGCTGAATTCTCTCCCGTTTCTTGCCGATATATATCTTGAGGAGGCTCTTCCTCTTCGCAGGACATTTTTGTACGGCAACAGAATTTCGACTGCATGGCGCTTGATGACGTAAACAGTCCGTTTGACCGCGAACGATTTCTCGAAGAAATCAAGCGTCGGGCGGAAGAGGCTGAGCTTGCGCGCATAGAAGCGGAAGAGCTGAAATGGAATGCGCAGTTCGCCGGAGAGTCCCTTCCTTCCATAGTGGAAACTACGACGGACATTGAAGAGGAGTTGTCCGCGCACCTCTTGAAGCAGCTCAGAGATTCGCTCACAAGCAATGACAAGCAACGCGCATCGGCTGCCTACGACGAAATGATCCTGCTGAATCCGCAGCATCCTGAACTCAATGCGCTCGAAGATAGACTCAGAACGTTGCATCAAAGTCAGGAGAAAACTACCCGGCCCCAAGACGACGAGCCCCAGCAAGACGAGCCTCAGCGAGACGAGCCTCAGCGAGGCGAGCCTCGGCGAGGCGAGGTAGAGCATTCCGGAAGCGAGCAGTTTGACGAATGGACGTTTTCCCGTCCGGAGGCGCCGCCTGCAGAAAGCAATCCGAGCCTCCTCTTCGACTCGAATGACGATTTGCGGCATCGCCGGCATTCTTGTGATCTCGAGCCCACTGCGGATGACCGAAGAAGAAGCGATTACTCCAGCGACGAAGCTCCCCCTCGATCACAAGATCGTGAACGCGATGATCAGACGAACGGTACTCTTGACGGGGTGAAGGCGAAGCCACAGGAGGACGAGCCGAACAAAAACGCGGCGTCCGTTCCAGCCGACCGTACACCTTTGAAAAAACCGGGCGAGGAGACGAGGAAGGGCGGCTGGGTAAGATGGAAGACCTTGGCGCTCCCGCTTGTCGCTCTGTTCTGTTTAGCGGCCGCGTACACGGCGTACAAATTTGTGCAGGAGAAGTTCTTTCCCACAAGAATTCGTCTCCTTGTGCTTCCGGCGCGTACATCCACTGCTGAAATGCACATCACCGATGGTTTGACCGAGCAATTGATTTCCGGATTTGCACATATTCCGTCCATGGAGGTGTTTGCACCCAAAACTATTCTGTCCCTTCGCGGCGCGGACTGGATGAAATCGGTGCAAATGCTCGGCGCCGATTTTGTTCTTCAATTGAAATTCGAACATCACGGTGATCAGATTGCCGTCAACGTTTCCCTTACGGAGGCAGGATCAGGAAACCACGAGCATGCTTTCACGCTGCCTGCAGATAAGCTCGCCGGCATCTGCGGCGCAATTGTTCCGCACGTTGCCTCGGCTTTGGGTATTGAAGTCGAGTCCCCGGAAATACATCACCCTGCAAATGCGAAAGCATTCATCGCGTATTTGCTTGGACGATATGCACTCCTGCATCCCGACGGCGCGTCGCTCGATTCTGCAGCATCGGCATTTCAACGAAGCTGCGCAGCGGATCCATCTTTCCCGGATGCCGAGGCGGCGCTCGGGTGGACGCGCATTCTTCAGTATGAAGCATCGCCCGAAAGCTCACAGCAAAAACTCGCGGAGGCGAAGAATCATCTTTCACGGGCAATGAACTTGGGGGCGCGAAGCTCAGAGGTGCATCGTCTGTGGGGAGCGATAGCGTACCATACTCATGACGTCGCGAAAGCAGTCGAACACTATTCCCGCGCTATCGCCCTCGCGCCGAGTGATGCGGAATCACAACAGCGCGCTTCGTTGGCGTTTCTGCGCGCGCTGAACAGTGAGGAGGCGCAGCAAACAGCATCCGCTGCAGCCGTTGTCGATCCGTTCAATCCGGAGGCGCGGAGTCTGTACGGAATGCTGCTGATGCTCCGAGGAGACAATGCCAACGCAGTAAAACAATTCGTGGCTGCTCAGCGTCACAATCCGGCTGCCCGGGTTTCCGACGAGCACCTCGCAGCCCTTGTTGCAGTCAACGATCATGAAGGCGCTCTCGACATCCTGCGCGACCGTGCGGTGAAGCAACCCGATGACTACATCGTGCTTCACGATCTCGGAAGAATGCTGCAGCTTGCGGGCAAACCTAAAGCGCAATGGGAGGAGGCGTTGTTGAAAGCACGAAAGTTCATTCACACCATCCTGAAAAATGATTCGAGCGACGGCCGGGCGCACGCGTACCTGGGACTTGTCTCGACGCGCCTTGGTGCATTTGCCGAGGGCATCAGCTCGGCCCATCGCGCTCTCGCAAAGACGGGCAGCGATGTCGGTACACGCTACCTTGTTGCGCGGATCTATGCATTGCAGCGCGACAAGCTCTCGGAAGGATTTGTTCAGCTTTCTTCCGCAGCCCATCAAAGGCTTATTGTAAGCGCCTTGCTCGATCTCGACTTGCAGAACCTGCGCAATGACCCCGATTTCCTTCGCAAGATCGTTGAATAAACTCTTGTTAGAAATTTTCTGAAAGTCCAATGGACTTTCCCCCTCTGGTTCTTTATATTTCTCATGAGGGGGGTGTGATATGAAACGAATCATTGTCTTGTTTGCACTTGTGGTGTGTGTTGCTCCTCAGAGCGACGCACAGACATTCGCGCGCAATGCAAGGACCAAAATCTCGAACCCGACAATAAACGGCAACACCTACTCGTTCGACGCGTGGTCCCGGAACGATAACGCCGCCACCAACATCTTCGTCGGTATATCGAGTTTCTATTTCAACTACAACAGCTCCGCTTTGACCACACCG
>JANNUB010000013.1:0-6097 GCA_031394795.1 Ignavibacteriota bacterium
CTATCGGCGCCGTGGCTATCTTGCCGCGCATGTCGAGCCACGATTAAGTTTTTCGCCGAATGATAGCAGTGCCGTTGATATCGCGCTCGAGGTTCGGGAAGGCCGCCAAACGCTCGTAGGTGTGATTGAAACGGAAGGCAACAGGGAATTTCCATTCGACGAAATTCTACTTCAGTTCGATTTGAAATCGGGCAACCCGCTTGATGAGTCCACTCTCGAAAAAGATATAGACAACATGCTTGCAAAGTATGAACAGATCGGTTTTCCGTTCGCGCAATGTCAGGTGCAAAGCCTTCGCGTCAAGCGCGGGGAAGAGTCGGATACGCTTGACATATCGTTGAACATTGACGAAGGCAGCCGCGTCACGATTGACGAAATCAAGGTCGAAGGCAACAAGGAGACCGACCAATCGGTCGTCGTTCGCGAGACGCGCATTGCGTCGGGCGAGGTTTTCAATCCGGTGAAAGTCGAAGCGATTGCGCCGCGACTCAAACGCCTGAACATTTTCGCCGACGTGAGCGAGCCGGAGTTGTACGTGCGCGATCGGAAGAGCGGATTGCCCCAAGGGGGCTTGCTGATCAAAGTGCAAGAAGGAAGCACAAACACCTTTGATGGCATTATCGGGTATGTGCCGGGCGCGGGCGTTGATCAGAGCGGCTCTGTGACGGGACTCGTGTCCGTTTCGATGCGCAACTTGTTCGGTACAGCGCGCAAGCTCAGCTTCAAATGGGCGAGGGAAGACCGCTCGTCGCAGGAGTTGGGCGTGCGCTATCTCGAGCCGTGGATTTTCAATCTCCCCGCGAACGTCGGAGGAGGATTCCTCCAGCGTCAGCAGGACTCATCATACGTGCGGCGCGTGCTTGACCTCAAGACGGAGTTGATGCTGTCGGAGGAGCTTTCGGTCGCGGCATTATTCAATTCCGAGAGCACGATTCCCTCCGCGAGCGACACGACATTCAGCCGTGTATTCCGAAGCTCGATTGCCATTGTGGGCGCGGAGATTCAGTACGACACGAGGGACGATGCGCTAAGCCCGGCACGCGGCGCGCGCTACCGCACCGATTATCAATATGGAACAAAACGTTTCACTAATGTCTCCTCATCGAACGTTTCCGTGCAACGCTTCACACTCGACTTGGATTTCTATCTTTCCACGTTCACGCGTCAGGTGCTCGCGTTCGGCATGCACGGACGCGAATTGCGAAGCAGCCGGCCCGAAGAAGGTGAGATGTTCCGACTTGGCGGTGCGCGGTCCTTGCGAGGATTTCGCGAAAGTCAGTTTGTCGGTGCACGCGTGGGCTGGACGAATTTCGAATATCGTTTTCTGCTTGCTCGCCGTTCCTTTCTCTATGGATTCATGGATACGGGGTATTACTTTCGACCGGAAGACAAGGAACGGCAAGTTCCCATTCTGAAAAGCGAGG
The DNA here is from genome assembly GCA_031394795.1 of Ignavibacteriota bacterium. Classification (GTDB taxonomy): domain Bacteria; phylum Bacteroidota; class Ignavibacteria; order UBA10030; family UBA6906; genus CAADGV01. The sequence goes on from JANNUB010000013.1 coordinate 1,425, forward strand.
GATTCAAATACGGCTACGGCATCGGCATCCAGCTTGAAACAGGACTTGGCGTGCTCGGCGTGAGTTTCGCGCTCGGCAGCGACAACTCGTCGTTCAGCAACGGCAAAATTCACTTCGGGTTGATCAATGAATTCTGAAGTTCTCGGTGAACCGACTCTCGGTGAACCGACTCTCGTCACTCCCACAGTTGATATGCTTCGGCATGAACGGGATTGTTGGATGAATGGATTGATGCGCGTCGCGGGAGTTGATGAAGCAGGGCGCGGACCGCTGGCGGGACCGGTTGTTGCCGCCGCAGTGATCTTTGAGCCGGAGTATTTTATTGATGGCGTGAACGATTCAAAACTCCTTTCTCCGGAAGAACGAGAAGAGCTTTACGAAAGAATCATCGTCGAGGCGTTGACGTATGGCGTTGGCATCGTTCACCACGATGTGATTGATTCAATCAACATTCTCCAAGCGACATATCGAGCGATGCACGAAGCAATAATCCATTTATCCATCACTCCATCAATCCTGTTGATAGATGGCAATAGATTTCTCGACAACGGAATTGCATACAAGACAATTATTGACGGCGACGCGCTCAGCTTTTCCATTGCCGCCGCATCCATCATCGCGAAGGTAACTCGCGACAGGATGATGGTCGAGTACGACAAACAATTTCCGGGCTACGGTTTTGCGCAACACAAAGGCTACGCGACGCCGCAGCATCGCGACGCGATCAAGCAAATGGGGTTGTGTGAGATCCACCGGCGATCGTTTACGGTGAAGCCGCAGTTGGAATTGGAATTTCAAGAACTGTAGTGGCACGACATGTCGTGCCGCTACAGTTCGATTCATTTTTTTTATGCGCGACAAACAATCCACCAAAGACTCCGGCAAAGAAGGGGAAGAAATAGCGTGCCGACATTTGAAAGCACTCGGCTTGCACATCATCGAAACGAATTATCGTTATGGACGGAGCGGCGAGATTGACATCATCGCGAAGGACGGCGACGTCCTCGTCTTTTGCGAAGTGAAGCTGCGCAAGAGCGATGCGTACGGCGATCCTGAGTACGGCATTACGCCGCGCAAGCAGGCACAAGTGCGAAGGCTCGCGGAGATTTATTTGTGGGATAAGCAGATCGAAAATCAGGAGTGTCGGTTTGATGTTGTAGCGATAAAACAATATCCCAGAATGAAAGAGCAAATCAATTACATTCCAAGCGCGTTTTGACTCTCAACCCTGAGTCCCGTCCCGACGTTGTCGGGAGGACGAAGGGTCTCAAACTCAAACATTCAGACCCTTCGCCCCGCAGAGCGGGGCTCAGGGTTGAAAGAACAAGACCATGAACGCCCTACCCTTCATCCTCGCCGCCCTCGCAGTCCTTGCGATCGCGTACCGCTACTACAGCGCATTCATCGCCGCGAAAGTTGTTGCGCTCGATGCGACGCGCAAAACCCCCGCGCATGAATTCTACGACGGGCAGAATTATCATCCAACCAACAAGTGGGTGTTGTTCGGGCATCACTTCGCAGCAATCTCGGGAGCGGGTCCGCTCATCGGTCCCGTGCTTGCGACGCAGTTCGGATTTTTGCCCGGCTACTTGTGGCTGTTGTTCGGCGTTTGCCTTGGCGGAGCGGTGCATGATTTTGTAATACTTGCCGCGTCAATTCGCCGTAAGGGAAAGTCGCTCGCCGAGATCGCGCGCAATGAAGTCAGCCCGCTCGCAGGCGCGGTCGGCTCGATCGCGATTTTGATCATCGTCGTTATCGCGCTTGCTGGACTCGGTCTCGCCGTCGTGAACGCGCTGCGCGAAAGTTCATGGGGCACGTTCACGATCGCGATGACGATTCCGATCGCTTTGTTCGTCGGCTTGTACATGTATAAGATTCGTCCGGGCAAGGTTGCCGAGGCGAGTATAATTGGCGTCATCGGCGTGTTCGCCGCGGTGATTGTCGGAAGTTGGATTCCGAATTCTTCGCTTGCACAGTATTTCACCTTGTCACGTGACGGCATCATTATTTCCATTGCCGTATACGGATTCATCGCGTCCGTTCTTCCCGTTTGGCTTTTGCTTTGCCCGCGAGATTACTTGAGTTCCTACATGAAGATTGGGACGATTGCCGCGTTGGTCGTCGGAGTTATCGTTGTTGATCCCGAAATCCGGATGCCGGCGATGACGGAGTTCATTCACGGCGGCGGACCGATCATTCCGGGAAAACTCTTTCCATTTGTGTTCATCACGATTGCCTGCGGAGCGATTTCAGGATTTCATTCGCTCGTTTCATCGGGCACGACGCCGAAGATGTTGAACAACGAGGCGGACGCTCGGATGATCGGCTACGGCGCAATGCTGATGGAAGGACTCGTCGGCATTATTGCGTTGATTGCCGCAAGCTCGCTTTTCCCCGCCGATTACTTTGCAATCAATCTTTCGCCGGAAAAATTCGCGACGCTCGGAATGAATCCGGTGCATCTTGCAGAACTTGCCCGCGAAGTGGGAGAAGACATTGCCGGACGACCCGGCGGAGCGGTGTCGCTTGCCGTTGGTTTCGCGCAAATCTTCTCCGCGATCCCCGGCATGGCGGGATTGATGTCGTACTGGTATCACTTCGCAATCATGTTCGAAGCGCTGTTCATTCTGACGACGATTGACACGGGAACTCGTGTCGCTCGCTTTCTCGTGCAAGAGTTTGGCGGACGGATTTGGAAACCATTCGAGCGAACCGATTGGCTTCCAGGCGCGTTGCTCTCGACGGCGCTCGTTGTTTTTGCGTGGAGTTATTTCATTTGGACCGGAAACATCAGCACGATTTGGCCCATGTTCGGGACTGCGAATCAACTGCTGGCCGCCGTTGCCCTCGCAGTTGCAACAAGCGCGATTATCAACGCAGGCAAGACGCGATACGTTTGGGTCACTCTTCTCCCGATGCTCTTTGTCGCGACGACAACACTGACTGCCGGCTGGCTGAATGTGTCGGACAATTTTTTTCCTCTCACAAAAAATTCTGCCACCGCAACCCAAGGTTACGTGAATTCGATTCTCACGATCATCATGATGATTTGTGCTGTGATAATTCTTGTTGAATCGTTCCGACGTTGGTACAAAGTGTTGGTGAAGAAAGAGTATGTTGTCGGCGGACAGGTTGTGGATGCGACCGACTCGAAGTTCTCGCCGCCGGAGTATGGCTGCTGTTGAGCAAAGGCTCGCTGCCTCTTCGCCAATGTTCATTCTGCCAAGCACAAGTAGTTCACCGTGAAGTCTCAATTCCCATCACATCGCAGAAAAATCGGGCTTGCGCTCGGCAGCGGCTCTGCACGAGGCTGGGCGCATATCGGCATAATCCGCGAGCTTGAAGCAGTCGGCATTAGGCCGGATATCGTTTGCGGCGCTTCGATAGGCGCGTTGGTCGGTGGTGTGTATGTAAAAGGGCAGCTGGATCTTCTGGAATCGTGGGCGAGCCAGATGAACACGCTGAATATCGTGAAGTATTTCGATGTTCGTCTCGTCATTGGCGGTGGGTTTGTCGAGGGGAAGCGCCTGATGGATTTCCTTCGAGCGCACTTTGGTGAAGTGCTGATCGAAAAGCTCCCCAGACCCTTCTGCGCCGTCTGCACAGATCTGAAATCCGGACGCGAAGTCTGGATCAAGACCGGCCCATTGTGGGATGCCATTCGATCATCCATTGGCATTCCCGGCTTTGTCACTCCTGCCCGGGTCGGGGAGCAGTGGCTGGTGGATGGTGGATTGGTGAACCCGGTACCTGTTTCACTCTGTCGCGCGATGGGGGCTGAGATCATCATCGCTGTCAATTTGAACAGCGATATCGTCGGCAAGCATTTCTCCGGAACGAAGAGCGCGAAGTACGAGCCGAAGGAGGCAAGCGCCGAGGCGAAACTGCTCGACAAGTTGGCAATGCGTTTGAAGGACCGCGTGAAATCGGGGACGCCGGGATTGCTCGATGTTCTTGCCAGCTCGATCAACATCATGCAGGATCGCATCACCGCCAGCCGTCTTGCGGACGATCCGCCCGATGTGCTGATCACGCCGCAACTCGCAACGATTGGCATGCTCGAGTTCGACCGGGCGGTCGAGGCAATTAAAGAAGGGCGCGCTGCGGTGAGGCGTGTGGTTGCGCGATTGGAGGAGGTTGTGAAAGGGAACCCTTGAGCGGATTGAGGGTGATGATAGAGTAAGTTTTTTTTATTTGAAGAATCTCCACTGCGGAGTCTCTTGCTTGCCGCCGTGATTCTCCCTACCTTGATTCACGCTTCAATCTTTGCACTTCTCATTCGGAGGCTCGCATGTCTAAACACTTCGTTCTTCTCATCATTATGCGATGGACTCGTCGAGAAACTCACGCCTCAAGCTGCTGCGCGGAAATATTTTGACGCCAAGAATTTTTTGCAAAGTTCGTTTTGTATCCGCAGGTGAGATAAGTTAAAGGAGATAGCAAGCATGATTCAGCCTCAAGATGAACAATTATGGGAAAAGGAATTCGAGGCAAGTATGCGGCGACCGCTCGAGATTCGTCTTCGCTATTCATTCATCCGCACCTACAAACCAGTATTGGACGACGCTTCGTTCCGATCGTTCGACACGATGGAAGAGTACCGCCGCTGGTGTGAAGAGAATCTTCCTTCTTGGTTAGGCTATGGCAGCCGCGTTTGAATATCGGCAGGCGGA
>JANNUB010000339.1:0-3343 GCA_031394795.1 Ignavibacteriota bacterium
CGTAGACCAGTCAAAAAAATCTTGACAGGATAACAGGATGAAAACGAAGCATGGTTCATTAGCATGCCGGCTTTGTCCTTATCCACAGCCCGACGAGGGGATGACACGATTGCGGTTTTACAATTACACAGGAGGTTATTATGGGACAGTTGAAGACAATTCTGTTCGCCACAGATTTCTCTGAACATTCGAAACACGCGTGGCAGTACGCTCTTCATGAAGCACAGCTTCACAACGCCAGGCTCGTTGTCGCGCATGTCATTCAACGGATGGTACGAGAAGACCCGCTGTTATTGGATGCCATAGCACATGCGCGACTGTACGAAACATTGAAGAAGCTTGCGGAGGAGCAGTTTCAGTCGGTACATGAAGAGGCGACGCTTGCAGGCGTCGAATGCAAAACGCTTATCCGTGAAGGGACGCCGTTTATTGAAATCATCGGGTGCGCTCGAGAGACTGAGGCAGACGTTATTGTTTTGGGAAGTCACGGAACCACCGGCTTAGCATCAGTGCTGTTGGGGAGCACGACAGAACGAGTGGTGCGCAAGGCGCCGTGCTCGGTGGTGGTGGTCAAACAAAAAGGGTGGGTATTTCGGATGCCGTGATGATATATGCAATGCCGCTCCAGGTGCACTAAATCCAACATAGATGTCATAGATGAAGCCACTGAGCAAACTGAAGGATTGGGCAACCAGACTCAAACGAGAGATCGATGCAATATACTTAGCCCTGAAGGATCCAAGAGTTCCTTGGTATGCCAAGGCATTGGCGGCTTGTGTCGTTGGGTACGCTTTCAGTCCAATAGACTTAATTCCAGATCCAATTCCTGTTCTTGGATATTTGGATGACTTGCTCCTGATCCCACTTGGCGTTGCGCTTGTCGTGAAGCTGATTCCGGTCGAAGTCCTCGAAGAGTGCAGACAGAAAGCTCAGGAAGTACGTAACCACGACAAGCCGAGAAATTGGGTTGCTGGCGGAATCATTATCGTCATCTGGTTTGCACTAGCAGTACTTGTCGTCATTTTCTTGACACGAGCTTTGGAACATTGAGCGGCACGACACTCGACTCATCCCGCTCAAGAAACAACGGGACATAAAAAGCATGTTTGGTAAGGCAAAGCTGAAGCTCTGTTTGGCATCATAAGTTGAACTCGTTCAATGCCGCCCATCTTTACAAACCAGCCCGACATCGTTCTGGCGGGTTTGTACACAACCAATTTTATCTCAATGAATTAACAGAAAAGGAACGCAACATGGAACTCAAAACATTACAAGAACACATCCGCACGCTCGTAACGCTTGAAGAGACAGAATCGCCGGTTATTAGTTTCTACGCGAGCCTGCACACCAACGACGCAGCTTCGAGGAACTTTATGCGTGAGCGACTCGCCGCCGTTCGAACGAGTTTGGCGAAAGAGGCAAAGCGGGACTTCGAGGAAGCATTCGAGAAGATAATCGGTTTTCTCTCGCACGTGAACAACAAGGGTCCTCTCAGCGTGGCAGCGTTTTCCAGAGCCGGAGACAAGCCATTCTTTCTTCCGCTCGAATTCAATGTGCCACTGCCGAATTGGTTTGTTGTCGGTCCATCGCCAAACGTGTACCATCTTGTCGAACTGAAGGATTCGTACCATCGGTATGTGGTTGTTCTTTCGAGCACGACCTCTGCGAGAATTCTTGAAATCAATCTTGGCGAGGTGACGAAAGAAATCTGGACGCTCCGCCCTGATCTGCGCATGCGCGTCGGACGAACATGGACGAAACAACATTACCAGCACCACCGGGAGATGCAAAGCGAAGAGTTCATTCAAGAGATGATCCGCATCGTGGACAAGCTGATGTCCGGCGGAGGATATAATCATCTCATCCTTGCGGGTCAGCCACAGACGGTGACAAAATTGCGCGAGGCATTGCCTAAACATCTTGGTGCAAAACTGGTGGATACACTCAACACACATCCATCGGACAGTTACCCGGAAGTTGTTGCAAGCACGATTACATCCTTCCTCGAACAAGAGGAACGTGAATCGGTCGCAATGGTGGACCGTCTCGTGCAGGAAATTGAAACCGACGGGCTCGCGGTTATCGGCGCGGCGGCAACATTGACTGCGGTGGAGACGGGCGTTGCCGACGTGTTGATTCTTGCAAGAGATTACGACCCTGAATTGGAAATCAAAGACATGCTGGTGAAGCAGGCAGAATTGCATGGGTGTACAATTGAGGTCGTCAATGAGAGCGAGGCGCTTCGCAATCTTGGTGGCGTCGGCTGCCTGCTTCGTTACCGGATTCCAGCGAGTGCGACCGAAACGGCTGAGCAGACGGCTTCTCCGTAAGGAGTCATTTCCGAAGGAACCCTTTGGGTCGGACAGTCACATAAAATCAATCACATAAACACAGGAGGACATCATGTTATTCATTCTCAGTATCATCATTACAATTGGTGCGCTCGTTGCATGGCGCGGAGCGCGTCAGAAATTCAGAGTGCAGCAGAACCAGTTATTCAAAGGTCCGGCGACTCTTGCCGCGGCAGCCGCCGGGTTTTTCGGGCTGTTTGCGCTCTCGCAACTGTTCACCGTTATTCCCGCCGGTCACGTCGGCATCGTGGATTTCTTTGGGACGGTGTCGGAAAAAACTCTTTCGCCCGGTATCAACATTGTGAATCCGATGGCGAAGGTCGTCAAATACTCCGCACAGACGAAAGAGCACAAGGAAAACATGCAGGTGCTCTCACGCGAGGGATTGACCATCGGTCTTGAGTTAAGCGTCCTCTATCGCCTGGACCCGGACTCGGCGGCAAGCATCTACAAAAAAATCTTCGGCGGCGACTATGAGGAGGTGATATTGATTCCTCAGTTCCGTTCCATCAGCCGCTCCGTAACGGCAAGCTTCCAGGCAAGCGCGTTGTACTCAAGTGAGCGCGAGCAGTTGAGCTTGAATATTCAAAAAGAACTTTCTGCGATGGTGATCTCTCGAGGAGTTATCGTTGAAACGACTCCGTTGCGCAATGTCGCACTGCCGACGCAATTGACAGAAGCGATCGAAACAAAGCAACGCGCCGACCAGGAGAGCCAGCGCATGGAATTCATTCTCACAAAAGAAAAGCAGGAAGCGGACAGGAAGCGCATTGAAGCGCAGGGTATCGCAGACTTCCAGAAGATTGTGGCAACCGGCCTCAGCGATCAACTGCTGCAATGGAAAGGAATCGAAGCGACAGAAAAACTTGCCGGTTCCCCCAATGCCAAAGTCGTGATCATCGGTTCAGGGAAAAATGGGTTGCCCGTAATCTTAGACACCAAATGATACGAACTTGTCGACCCAATTTGTATCATAACTGATGTTACACAAA
>JANNUB010000373.1:0-3354 GCA_031394795.1 Ignavibacteriota bacterium
CGGGGTTTCCGATTACACCAACCATGCGTTATGAAGCCGGCCGCCGATGGGTATCCTTGGCCGCTGATCTGCGGGCGCTCCCCGCGTATATCCGGGCGAAGGAGTGGTCTGTTGGTCAGTGGTTGAGTTCCTACCTGGCGCCGAAAGTTTATCACACGTTTGCTTGGGACGACCCATGGCCGATTGCGTTTTCTTTCTCGCGGTTCGTCGGTCGCAAGGTCGCGATGTGGCAGCTACGGCGAAGCATGAAGACCGCGTGAGTTTATCATCCTCATTGGTCCCTCGATTACCTCCTCATTCCTTCCACAGGCATTGAATTTTTCCGGAAAAGCTGACTTCACGTCACCAGCCAGGGCAGTCGGTTTCTGACTCGCGGCAGAACGTTCTGCCGCGTATTCTCCTTCCCGTCTTTCTAACTGACGTTACGCATGACAACAAAGAATAGAACGCGGATAAGAATTCCTGTAAATCCAGATTGTTAGAATACACTCGAAATCCCCACAGTCAACAAAGAACAAATCCGCGAATATCCGTTTCATCCGCGTCATCCGCGTTCCCATTTCTTTCCTTTGCGTAACATCTCTAAGTAAGAACCACAACCCCACTTACATTCCAAGTCGCCGACGTTTGGGCCAGGTGACCGAAATTTTTGTTCCCATGGCTACTATTGCCCACCGCATTGGCTTTGTGTTGATGATGGATGCCCCTGATATTCATGTTTCCTGCACTTCTTCAATTGTGCCTGCTTCTTGCTTGGTGGCATGTGAATTGACATAGAGGCTGCTCGGCAGACATCAACGCAAACACAGAATCATGATTCTTGCAGGAGGAAACATGAATGCAGCGGACCAAATCGTGCAAGAACGCGGGCTGACGACCTCCGTCGTTGCACGAACGGAAGACTTTGACGCGCTCGGCGCCGAATGGAACACGTTGCTTGAGCAATGCAGTGCCTCCGTATACCAATCATTCGAATGGCAGCGGATTTGGTGGAAGTATTTCGGCGAGGGAAACGCGCAACTTCACATTCTCGTGTTGCGTCGCGCCGAACGCGTGATCGGCATCGCGCCATTCTTCATCGAAACAACGCGCACGTTGGGCGTCCTTCCGTTGCGCAAACTCGCATTCATCGGGCAAGGTCCGTCCGACTATCTCGATGTGTTGTTTGCAAAAGGTGAAGAGGAAGAGTGCGCCGCGCGTGTCGCCGAACATCTCTTGACGCAGAATACGCTGTTCGACGTCATTCACCTCGAAGATTTCAGCGAGCGATTGCCCAACCATTCGTTTCTCTATGATGCGCTCAAGAGCAAAGGATTCACCATCGATCACTTCATCAATGAATACTGCCCGCGAACACTGCTGAAAGAAAATTGGGAAAAAACCCTCGCGTCGTTCAAGATTGATAACCGACGCGAAATCCGAAGGCGTTCACGGAACATTCACAAGAACTTTGCTGTCGAGTACGAAATCGTCACGGACGAGAAGGCGGCAGTGGAAGGCATCGAAGCGTTCATGCAGCTCCATCAGCACAAATGGACAAAGGACGGACACACGGGAGCGTTCGGCGACACGCGCAGCGCGCAATTCCACCGCGAGCTTGCGCAAGCATTTGCACGTCGCGGCTGGCTCTATCTTGCCTTTCTCCGCGTCAACGGCGAACGCGTCGCGACACTCTACTGCTTTAGGTTTCGTGAAGATCTTGCCGTGTACCTTACAGGCAGCAGCAAGCACGCCGATGTGTACAGGTTTTCGCCGGGCAGGGTGCTGACCGCTTACTGTATGGAACAAGCGGTGGCGCAAGGGAAAAAAGTGTACGACTTCATGCGCGGCATCGAGCCGTACAAGTACGAGTTGGACGCTAAGGATACTCCCAACTGGGCAATGCTGCTGTACAATCCGGATTCACTGAAACCGGAGCTTCGTTACCGGATTGATTTGCTGACCAAGTCGCTGAAACGGCGCACGACGCACGAACGTCTGCTCTACCAAATCGTCGCACGAGAGCACGGAATTTTTTCCGCCGAAATGCGCGAGCATCTCAGGACTCGCATCAAGAAGAATCTTGTTGATGGAGCAACAAAAGCCAAGGCGCCGGAGCGCGCCATATACATACCATCAAACCAAGCAAGCAACGCGTGACAATGGCAACATGTAATATTCCTTTCCTCCTACATTCCTGGGAAGCTCACCTTTTTTCTCTGTACACATTTGTAGAAACGTAAAAGAAGGACACGTTCTCTTCGCGGCTGCCACTCTGATTCTCCTTCCTTTTTTCCAAACTCTGATTGGCACTAAAGTGGGTATATCAATAAGTACACTTTAGGAATGCCATGCTATTACACATAAGCTCAACCGCCACGAAGGACACCCGCCCCCATGCGTACGATTCAAAACGCTGCGTCGTGGACGTCGTTGCATCTGCCGGCAAGCTCGATTCCCTCGAACGGGAGTGGGGGGAATTGCTCGAGCAGACGGAAGCTACACCGTTTCAATCCTTCGAATGGGCGCGAACATGGTGGAAACATTTCGGCGAGTCAAACGTCCTTTCCAAGTTGAACATCATTACGGTCAGAGAAAACGGGCTACTTGTTGCCGTCGCTCCATTCTATATTGAAACTCTCGAGTGCCTCGGCATCATCCGTCTCCGGCGACTGGTATTCATCGGCCAAGAGACCACAGACTACCTCGACCTGATCATTGCAAAGGGATCCGACTGTGTTTCAATCATCGCATCTTTCGTCGCAGCGCAATCCTCACTGTTCGATGTCATTCATCTTATCGATCTTCCTGATCGTTCCAGAAACCACGAAACCTTGTATCGAGAACTTCTCGACCTGGGTTTTGATGGTCCTCATTTCGTCAACGAACATTGCCCGCGAACAACGATCCAATCGTCGTGGGGTGAAACACTCGCCACTCTGCCGTCGGCCAAAAGGTCAGGTCTCAAGCGAGTTCAGCGAAAGATCGAATCGGATTTCAAACCCGAGCTCTACGTGGAGAACGGGAGCGGGCATCTGCGTGAGGACTTTGAGGAGTTTATAGATCTTCATCAGAGGAGATGGAATGAGAGTGGTCAGTTAGGGGTGTTTGCAGATGTCGCCACTGCAAATTTTCATCGCGACATTGCAAAGATATTCCACGAAAAACACTGGCTGTTTCTCGCTTTTCTTTGCCTTGACGGTAAACGTGTAGCGGCAAATTATGGATTCATCTACCGAAATCAATTCTTTTATTATCTTAGTGGTATAAAGATTCATGGTGAGCTGGCGAAGTATTCTCTTGGAAAGGGTCTACATTTGTATAGTATGGCAGAAGTAATACGACGAGGCGCCAAAGTCTATGACTTTATGCGCG
>JANNUB010000469.1:0-7730 GCA_031394795.1 Ignavibacteriota bacterium
AGTATAATAAATTTTAAAAAAATTTACATTTTTACTGCCGTGAAACAGGTAAGTAGTATATCACAGCTACTACAACAATTACTTAACAAACACCATTCGTTTTGCATCTATAAAGTCACCATCAGCAAGCATTGAATAGAAATATACTCCGCTGGCAAAAGAGCTTGCGTCGTTCAGAGGTATTGATATCGTAGAGGTCACGGGCAAGACGCCTGCAGCTCCCATCGTGCAGCAAAGATCCTCGCTACAACCAAGCGCATCCGGAGAAAGCCGCGACAAAGTTGTTGCGTTCGGAAGCGATCATGGCGGCTTTCAACTCAAAGAAATTCTCAAACAGCATGCCTCAACTCTCGGATACAAAGTGATTGATGTCGGGACGAACAGCGAAGAGCCGTGCGACTATCCTGACTTTGCGTATGCTGTGGCGCGCGCCGTTGCTTCAGGGGAAGCCTGGAGAGGGGTCATGGTGGACGGTGCGGGCATCGGCTCGTGCGTTGTCGCGAACAAAGTTCCGGGAGTAAGAGCGGCTTGCTGCCACAATGAGTTCGTCGCGCGGAACGCGCGCGAACATAACGACACAAATGTTCTCACTCTTGGAAGCCGTGTTATCGGCTCAGAAGTATGCAAAGAGATTCTAAAAATCTGGCTGGAGACATGGTTTGCTGGCGGCCGTCACAAACAGCGAATTGACAAAATCACAGATGTTGAAAAACGCTTTTTGAAGTAGATTTGTAGAATTATCTGTACGGAATGTAAGCCCGCCGCATGGCGGGCTTTTTGTTACCTGTGACAGATAACATAGTAAACAGTCCTTAACTTGCATATTCTCCATCGCAATCATATCTTTTGATTGCAGTCTTCGGAGCTGTGAACCAGGTCAAGTTGTTTTCGATTATTGGCATGCTTCAGGTTCCTCATGTTTCACTCGAATTGGCGGTGGAAGCAGCATGGAAGAAGCTGGATTCAAGAATAAGCAAGGAAAGCGATGAGAAAAACCATTTTTACGATCTTGATCCCCTTAACTTTGCTTACTATCGGATGTTCCTCGCTAAGGAATGACGCGGTCAGGAAGCCAAATGGTTTTCGTAACGATGAAGGAGCGGGAGCGATGGAATCGGAATTTGCCGGGCCGATCCCGCGTCTTGATGCCCCCACGAGAAATGTCATTCAAAGCTACGGGCCAACGATCAAGCATTACTCAAGGACCTACGGGTTCGATTGGAGATTGATGCTTGCCTTGATCAAGGTTGAATCGAATTTCCGCGACGCGGCTGAGAGTCATTGCGGCGCCGCCGGGCTGATGCAAGTGATGCCACATACCCAGCAGGAAATTGCAAAGCGGTTGGCGATCGATGATATTGCGCACCCGAAAAACAACATCCGCGCGGGAATCTTCTACATCCGAAAGCTCTATCGGATGTTCGATGGAATCGACGAGACCAACCGGATTCGCTTGACTCTCGCTGCATACAACGCCGGACCCGGGCGCGTACTCGAAGCCCAAAAATTGGCAAAATATCTGAGCGATGACCCTGCACGTTGGCAGTCGGTCAAGGATGCTCTGCCATTGCTATCGGAGAGGTACCGAACGCTGCACCAGAACATCTGGCCGTCGCGCAAACCGAGAGCATTCAACAACTACGGTGAGACAATTTCGCACGTCGAGAAGGTCATGGCGTATTACGATGAGTACAGGCTCGTGCTGAACTGAGAATTTGCAAGGAGAGAAAAGTGTCAGCGCCCGCTCGCCGAGTCTTCGACCGCAGGCGGGCGTTTTTTTGTTCTTGTTGCCAATTATGGAAATAAAATCGCGGAAGCGATCACGGTTGTCCAGATTCCGTCCTTGTGTCCTTCGGCAGACTGCGTTACGTTGTACGTCTTCACAATCTTTCCGCTCATTTTGAATTGCTTCTCCCGTTCGTCCCAATCCAGGTTCGGATCGAATTCTATTCCAAGCGTAGTCGCAAGCATTGTTGCCGCAAGGTCCTCTGCGTACTCGCCTGCGCGTTCGTCGGTTTCGCCGAAAGGATGGTGCTCCGATAGGTAGCCGTATTGGCTCGGGTCGGAAGGCTGTGCGACGCCAATGGAGGCGGCGATCAAACGGTTTGGCTCATTCGTCGCGTTGCGCGCCATGACGGCGAACGTGATCTGTCCCGGCTGAAGAAGCTTCATTCCCTCGTCGGTGGAGATCCGTCTGCAGTTCGGAGGATAAATGCTCGACACGGTGACGAGATTGCATTTTTCAATTTTTGCATCGCGCAGCGCAAGCTCGAACGACTGCAAATAGTCCTTGTGGCGCCCAACGCCTTTCGTGAAAAACATTTTTGTGGGGACGTACAATGCTTTTTCCTCCGTTTCTGTTGTGAATGGTTATGAATAAAGTAGTAATAATGCTATGCCCGGGTGACTTTCAGGAAGCGACGCTTGCCGACTTTGACGATGATATTCCCCGCAAGATTGACGATGGCTTTGTCGTGCTCAATTCTTGCACCGTCAACGCTCACTCCGCCTCCCTCGATCAACCGGCGGGCTTCGCCTCTTGATTCGGCCAGCCGTGTTTCCGTCAACAAGGTCAAGATGTCAATCGTGTCACTTGCGTGTGTGAGTGTGAATGCTGGAACTTCGTCAGGAAGATCTTTCTTAACAAATATCCTATCGAACTCTTCCTCCGCCCCTCTCGCTGCCGCCTCATCGTGATAGAGCGCGACAAGTTCGCGCGCCAGCCTCCTCTTGAGATCGCGCGGATTTGTCGAGGGATCGTCAAGGGAAGTTTTGACCGCTGCAAGATCCGCAGCGTCGAGATTTGTCGTGAGCAGAAAATACTCGTAGATCAATCTATCGGGAATCGAAAGAGTTTTGCCGTAGATCTCTTTCGCCGACTCGCTGATGCCGATGTAGTTATCCAAGGACTTGCTCATCTTCTCAGTCCCGTCGGTGCCTGTAAGGATGGGCAACATGATTGCGACTTGAGGATGCAAACCGTACTCTCGCTGAATATCTCTCCCGACAAGGAGGTTGAACTTCTGGTCCGTTCCGCCCAGCTCGACATCCGCCCGAATGGCAACGGAATCCATCGCCTGAGCGAGAGGGTAGAGGAATTCATGCACGCTGATCGGCTCGTTGGCTTTGAATCGCTTTTCAAATTCGTCACGCTCGAGCATCCGTGCGACGGTGTACTTGCTCGCCAGACCGATAACATCGGCAAAACTCATGTTCCCGAGCCAATCAGAGTTGTAGACCATTTGAACCTTCTTCGTAGAAAGGATCTTCGTGGCTTGCTCGAAATAGCTCTGACCGTTCTTGCGCGTTTCTTCAAGTGAGAGTGGCGGGCGGGTTTTGCTTTTCCCCGATGGATCGCCGATCATCCCTGTGAAGTCGCCGACGATGAGTATCGCTTGGTGTCCGAGATCCTGAAACAGTCGAAGTTTTCGCAAGACAACCGAATGTCCGAGATGGAGATCCGGGCGGCTCGGATCGCAGCCTAATTTTGCGTTGAGCGGAACCCCGGAGGCGAGAGATTTTTCTATTTTTCTGACGAGCTCTTCCTCGGGAATAATCTCGGCAACCCCTCGCCGGATCATGTCCATCTGTTCGTTGAGCGGAGGAAAAGCCACCATACTACCTTGCGTATTTTCTGCGGATATCGCGTTCGGTCTCTCGCTCGGCAATGTCGTGCCGCTTGTCGTATGAACGCTTTCCTTGTGCGACGGCAAATTCAAGTTTTGCAACGTTGTTTTTGAAATACACTTTCAGGGGGACGAGTGTGAATCCTTTTTGCTGAGTCTTCGCAATGAGTTTGCGAATTTCCTTTTTGTGCAGAAGCAGCTTTCGTTTGCGCACGGCGTCAACGTTCGAGTAGCTTCCTTGTGCATACGGAGAGATGTGCATACCGAGCAGCCATACTTCGCCATTCTTTATCGTGGCATAGCCGTCGGTAAGGTTCGCTCGGCCTTGCCTGAGTGATTTTACTTCCGTTCCTGTGAGTACGAGGCCCGCTTCGTAGGTTTCAAGAATTGAGTAATCGTGGCGGGCTTTGCGATTGGTTGTAACAAGTCGCTCGCTGCGCTCGTCTTTTGCCATTCAACTTTACAAAAATGCGTGAGTAGTATATTAAAAACGTGAAGGAAATGCAACGAACAATCTGATTATCGACGTTAAATCCGATATAGAATCTCCTCCCACTAATCCACACTAATTCTCACGAATTGGTTTTGGAGATTGTTGTTTCGTGGTTTTTACTTTTGAAACATTCGTGTCAATTCGTGAAGATTCGTGGGCAACAGTATTCAATATCGGATTTCAGATGATTGATTTGATTTCTCGTAGAGAGGACGCGGAGAACGAGGGGGGAAGAGAAGTTCTGTTTAGGTTTTTTTCGATGATCAACCATGGAATTATTGAGCCGCACTTCTATGAAAGCACAAGGTGCAGAATCGCTCTCACGATCGGACTTGCAAGCTCGAAGAAGAGGAACCCGAAGAGGATTCCAATCACTACAACAAGAGAAATGCTCACCTTTCGCGCGTCAAAGCGAAAGCTTCGCCAGTTGCACTGGTGGCATCTGTAGTAGTGAATGGGGAAAACGGTGTGGAGTACTTTTTCATCCATGCTTCGGGTTTTCGAGCGGTAGAGACGAGTGCTCCGGCATTCCGGGCAGTTCATTAGTATCCTCCTTTAAAAGTGGTGACATGAAGCTATGAAAAACGAATTGCGACAGCAAGAACACAACGAAGTTTTGCCTTCCCATCACCCTTGACTCTTCTTCCATTTTCACTTATTATGACACATCGTTCTTTACGGGGTAAAAGACCATATTCTTCCAGCGTGTTAAGCAAAGCACAACAGGAGTTGGTTTAGTGAGTTCTTTACCGGTCTCCTAATGGCCGGTGGGATGACAAGGGGGACGTGAACCGCCAGCGGATGACAGGGGGTGATTCACAAGTTTAGCTTGTTCCTTCCCGCATCAATGTTTTCAGAGTAAATTTCATAAGAAACTTCATTGAGGGTTATTGGCCTTGATGGAGGCGTTTTCCCAGCGCGGAAGGGAGTCCGGCTGCGGTGATCGCGCGCGAAGCAGACGCGATGTCATAGTCTGCCCTGATGTTTCTGTATGTCCAGGCATCAGTATCGAGAATGCCGAAACTCAGTTGCGGATTTCCGTCACGTGGTTGTCCGACGCTCCCGACGTTGATCAGATAGCGCATTCCGGGTTTGAAGACAAACGTTTTCAAGTTCTCACCGATCAACGATGGGACATGGGTGTGGCCAATGAAACAGAGTCGGGTGGCGAAGGCTGCGAATTGCCTCTGCGCCGATTCAAGCGAGTCGACATATTCCCATTTTTCCGGATTCGCGGGGGCAGCATGAACGAGGGTGCACGGATCTGCTTCAATGATTGCGGGAAGTCCTCGAAGGAACTCAAGATGTTCTTGACCGAGGGTTTTATGTGTCCACGCGGCGGCGATGCGTCCCGGTTTGGTGAAGTGATCTGCGAACGATGGATCGCTTGCAGCCTGGTCGTGGTTGCCAAGGACACAGCAATCGGTACGTGCCCGGACGAGGGCTATGCACTCATTGGGATTTGCTCCGTACCCGACGATGTCTCCAAGGCAGTAGATTTTTTCTATGTTGGAGCGGTCAATGAGCGAAAGCGCCTTCGTCAGCGCCTGAATGTTGGAATGGATGTCCGAGATGATGGCAATACGCATTAGTACTATGTACGTCATCTCGAAGAAATAATCAAGTTGAGAAATAACAGAGTCACGAACGTGGACACTCTTGAAGTAAATAGAAACGGGGATATGCCGGCGGATGTGCCGAGCGGTTCACACCTGCAGGAATATCTCACTGTGCTTCTGCGCGGCAAATGGGTGATACTCGCGTCGCTCTTCCTTGTCACTGCCGCGACAGCCCTCTTCACATTCAAAACAAAACCGGTGTACGAAGCCGCCTCGCTCGTGCTCATAGACATGAAAGGGAAGGGAGGGTCGCTCCCGTTCTTCGACTTCACAGGGAGCGGGACGTTTAACAAGATCACGAACGAGCTTGAGATTCTCAAATCCCGTTCGATGGCGGAAGCTGTTTCCAGGGAGCTGTTGAAACAAGAACGCATTGATGGATCCCTGTCGCCGATCATACCCATCCTTCAGCAGGTTGTGGATGATGTTCCACAATCCAACCTCGACAGTCTTCCTGCAATTACATACAGGTTGCTGAAGATAGTGGCATTTGCTCCTATTCGCGAATCCGACATTATCCGGATCACCGCGAAGAGCAACGACCCGGGTGAAGCGGCGTTGATAGCAAATACCTACACAAGAGTTTATACCGAACGCAATCTCAACGCAAGCAGGACCCGGTCTCGCGCCGTTCGCGAGTTCCTGCAGGATCAGCTTCAAAGCAAAAAATCCTTGCTCGACAGTGCGGAGTTTACGCTGCAGGGATACATGAAATTCTCCGGCATGGTATCGCTCGATGGTGAGTCGGACAAAGTTGTGAAGCAGCTTTCCGCGCTCGAGGCAACGCGCGATGGGATCGAGGTGGAGATTCGCTCCCGCTCAAAGAGCCTCAACTCGTACCGCGAGGAGCTGGTGAAGCAGGAGCCAAACGTTGCAAAGATGCTCGGTGAATCGAGCGACGCGTACATCAAGATATTGCAAGAAAAACTCGGCGCTCTCGAAGTTCAACGCGACGTGGTGATAGCACAGAACCCCGGTCTTGCAGGGCAGACCCTGTACTCCGACAAGCTGAAAGAAATCGATTCGCAGATCGCATCGCTCCGCAAAAATCTTCAAGGAAGAACAAAGACTTTTCTCAAAGGCATCGGACCCGGCGAGGGGAGCGGCTCGGTGGGGAGCGCCGCATTCATTGCTCAAGTGAAACAAAAAATCATCGAGCAGGAAATCGAGCTTGCCTCGCTTGCTGCGCGCAAGCGTGCGTTGGGCGCTGTGATTGGGGAGTACGAAGGACAATTCAATAAGATTCCCGAGAAAAGCATCGAGCTGGCGAAGTTGCAGCGTGCGCGCTTGAGCAACGAGAAACTGTATCTGCTCGTTGAAGAGAAGTTCAACGAGGCTGCTATTAACGAGAAGTCCGAGTTCGGCTATGTGGATATCGTTGATCCTGCGGTGGTACCGGTTCTTCCCGTCAGCCCCAACGTGCGCGTCAATCTCATGTTAGGTGCGCTGATCGGACTTGCGCTCGGCGTGGCGCTGGTATTGCTTCGCTCGTATCTCGACGTGCGCATTCGTACTCCTGAAGATCTGAAGCGCTTCGGGTATGTTCCGCTCGTCGCCATCAACCAGATGAATGAAGATCTGCAACAATCGGAAGTGAACGGGAATGGAAGCGGGCAGAAGGAGTTCAATCATCATCTCGTGACACACTTCAACCCCTTGTCTCCGCTTGCCGAAGCCTACCGGCGCTTGCGCACGAATGTGCTCTACGCTCAGCTCGATGCGCCTTTGAAGAGCTTCCTGGTCACGAGCGCGAACCCCGCTGAAGGAAAATCAACGACGGTCGCCAACCTCGCTATCGCGTTTGCGCAGGCGGAAAAGAAAGTGCTTCTCGTTGATACGGACATGCGCTGACCGACGATCCACCAACATTTTGGACTTTCCAAAAACCCGGGCCTGACGGATCTGTTTGTCGGAACCTCATCGTTTGAAGAAGTCGTGAACAAGAACGTTGTCGACAACCTCGATATTCTCTGCTGCGGAACGACGCCGCCG
>JANNUB010000384.1:0-1605 GCA_031394795.1 Ignavibacteriota bacterium
CTCACCGGTAGCTGAGTCAGGTACCCTACCAGCGTCTGCAACTGCTGGATACGGCGGGTGGCATCGACTGAAACCGACTTCCCGTGCCATCGACCCGTGCTCTGAGCGGTCGGTGTGCCTTGTGCATCGCACGTCGAATCACCGACTGCCCAAAGCGGCAGTCTGATGGGGATGAAGACCTGTTGCCCCCGACCAGGAAACACTCCTGGCGGGAGTAGACATCCCATCAAGGAGCAACAGGCCATGGAGAATGTACCCGTGTTTGTCGGACTGGACTATCACTCCAAGAGCGTGCAGGTGTGCGTGATGGACGCTGCGGGGGTGGTTCTTGTGAATCGATCGTGCGGCAACAGCGTGATGGAGATCGGCGAGGCGATCGGAGCCGGGCGGAAGGTTCAGCGTGCGGCAATCGAGAGTTGCTGCGGCGCGGCGGATCTGACGGAGGCGTTGATCCGGGAACTGGGCTGGCCCCTGAGCATGGCCCACCCCGGGTACGTGGCGCGGATGAAGCACAACCCGGACAAGACGGACTATGGGGACGCGAAGATGCTGGCGGAGCTCTCGCGTGCGGGATTGATCCCGCCGGTGTGGCTGCCGCCGCAGAACGTGCGGGATCTGCGCCTGCTGGTCCGCCAGCGGGCGGACCTGGTGGGGAATGTTCGTTCGGCGAAGACGCGGCTGCTGGCCGTACTGCGGCAGCAGCGGATCGTCGAGCCCGGCGAGCTCGGACGGTGGTGCAAGAAGTGGCTGGCGTGGCTGGGCGGGAAGGACTGCCCCTTGAGCGAGCAGGGGAGGTTCGCGGTGGAGGTGTACCTTGAGGAACTCTCCTCGCTCCGGACGCTGATCGCCAAGGTCGAGGCGAGACTGCGTGCGGCGACGGCGGACGATGCGATCGTGGCGGCGCTGCTGAAGATCAAGGGCGTTGGCGATGTCACTGCGTGGACGATGCGGGCGCTGATCGGCCGGTTCGATCGGTTCGCCAGCGGCAAGCAACTGGCGCGATTCTGCGCGGTGACGCCGCGGAACGCCTCCAGCGGTCAGCGCGTGGCCGACTCGGGGATGATCAAGGCCGGGGACCCGCAGCTCAAGAGCGTGGTGATCGAGGCGGCCCAGCGGCTGCGGCGCTACGTGCCTCGGTGGCAGAAACTCTCCACGTCGATGGCCGAGCGGGGCAAGCCCACGAGCGTGATCGTGGGGGCGGTGGCCAATCGGTGGCTTCGCGGGTTGTACCATCAGATGAAGGAGTTGCCGATGGCCGCGTAACGCTGGCACAGAGTCACACCCGGAAAGGACCAGGCGGAAAAGAACAGCGAAGAGGCGAACCCGCGTGCGGAGCCGGCAAGCTCGTGTGCCACCTGAGCAGGTTGCTCGACGGTCTGAAAGGGCAGCCGGTTCCTCACGCCTCGGACGCACCCCAGATGGGCAGGGTCTCAAACACCCGGGCTCGGATAGATGAATGGGATCGCCCCGACGCTGGCAGATGTCCGCACCCGCGCTCGGGCATGACACGACCACCGCTCCCTCGCCCCGCCCGGACGGAATTATATACTGGATGCCGCGCGAGCTCGGCGCGAAGCGGTCCGTGCACGCCCCGCGCGCCCGACG
>JANNUB010000385.1:0-2402 GCA_031394795.1 Ignavibacteriota bacterium
CCACGGTTTTTTCGATCTGGTTTGCAATGGAGAAGCGACGGTCGATTTCGGAGACGATCTCTATCTGCTCCTTCATTGGCGGAATCGCTATCGGAATCATTTTTATGTCCTCAACAGACGAGATGTTCTTCATTGCTGACCCCCGTGTTTCGACCAAGAGCTTCTTTTGAAATATATCAGATCGGAACAGTTGCAGGAAGAACCTCGGCATGGTCAGACGTTCATCAATCTTCAACTTGAGTAAAGCTTGATTGATGATTCCCTTGGGTGCGTTTTCAGGAAGACGCGAGATTCTACCGATTGTCCCTGAACAGCTCACTATGAAATCACCTGGCCCGACTTCAAAGCCACTGAGCTCATCAAACTTTTTAGCATCAATGTAATACGAGCCCAACAGATGGTCATCGTAGATTGCGTTCTGCTGTTCATAAACTTTAAAACCCGTTGGTTTGAAGAAGGCTTTCTTAATTACGCTGCCAAAAGGCCCACGCTTGACAGCATTCTTCTCATTCAGGATTAGGTCGAACACTCTCTCCCACGCCCACCCTTCCGGCAACTCAGGCAAATCACTCCGCATCGTGTTATCCTGAGCGAAGCGAAGGATCTCTCTTTTCTCTTTCTCTGTCTTCGCTTTCTTGAGTCGTTCCTCACGGATGCGGGCGAGGAGAGCGGAAGCGGGCTCATAAGCCCAACTGTCATTCTGAACCTCGCCTTGGCGGGGGGAAGAATCTGATTTACCCAGTACACTATAGGCTGCAGCGGGTTCATCCACCATGCGGTAGGCAGATTCTTCGCTCCACTTCGTTCCACTCAGAATGACATTCCTCCGCAACTCCTCCGTCAGTTTCCCTTCAAACGCATGCTTCAACACCGACTGCCGGTAGCGCTTCAGCTCGGCTTTCACTTTCTTCAGCGCCTCAACTCCCGCATCCAACTTGCTGAAGAGTTCTTCAATCTTGGCAACGATGCGGTGCTGCTCGGGAAGGGGAGCAAATGGCAAATCAAGGCTATGGATTTCGGACTTTGTGATTGCGGAGAATGTGCTGCCACCACCTTTCTGACTTAATACATGCTCTATGCTTCTCAAGAAATAGAATAGGAACCTGTTGTCGTCAGTGAATGGAAAGCGGAGTGAAGTCACGCCTCGCCCAATTGCTGAGGTTTCTTCACAAATGTTTGTTGGTCCGACAGGCGCTCTAACTGAAAGAAGAATGTCTCCCTTAGCGGCAATCTTTTTCGGTTTGGTACACCATTTTGTTGTAGTTGGATGCAACTCGCCAAACTCACCGCTGCCTTGATAAAATGGTAAGCCATCTCCCGTTTCATTGTATGTTGAAGATGGTGGCGACTGTCCGAGAATGACTTCGCAGGATTTGCCTAGTGTTGTCCACGTCCAGCCATGAGGAAGGCTATGGTTATTCGTATTCCTTCCGTTCATTTAGTCGTATTTGAAGAGATAATTGCAAATTGGGAGATTGATAAATGAGTGACTTACGAAGTTGAATTTCTCGATAAATGCAAAAAGAGAGCCGGGTTTCCTACGATGTCGGCGCCACACTGTCGCGAGTTTGGAACATGTTAGACTACGATTTACTGTGCCATTTACTGTGCCATTTACTGTGCCAGAATATCGTGCAACACCGGGATGTTATCCGGAAAGACCTTGAGCCTTCAGCAATGCTCTGGCTCTCGTGGTCAGTACAAATTTGCCTGTCTTTGGTGCACCTTCAAAGACAACCAAGTTCAAGTTCTTCAATAACGAAAAGATCCTTCTAACCGTCCTTACTGATCCACCGACAATCTCTAATGCATCCGAAGTTGTAATTGATCCTGCTCTCTGCATGTAAGAAAGCGCTAATGAAAGCTTCCCAATTGTTCCCTCGCTTATATGCTCACGACCACCCTCACTAATACCCTCATCAACACCCTCAAGCACACCCACACGAATAGCCTCATGAATGGCAGCGACAATGGGATCACTCACAGCATGCACGAATCCTGTCCGTTTTGTGAGGCGCCGAAATGTGACGGTAAAGAAGGAATCAAACTCAAATTCGGGTGGTCGAAGCTTGGCGGCTTTGAGCAACGCCCTCATTTTGCTAATCCCCGTCCCCATCTTCTCGATGTACTTCACTCGATGAAGAAGCGATGCGATATTCGGATTTCTGAGAACGGATTTCTTCCCGAATTCTTCTGGTCGCAGCGCCTTCACGAGTCCGCCAGGGTTTGAGATTTCGATTCTGTCATCGAACATCTCCACCATCACCGAAGCGCCGCGCTCAAAGTAATCTCTGTGCGCCACTGCATTGACCAACGCTTCGCGCAACGCATCGTAAGGCAATTCTGGAATTTCTTGCCGCCTCGGCGTTCCTGTCATTTCGTATCGAACGGAAAGATGTTGT
>JANNUB010000394.1:0-2096 GCA_031394795.1 Ignavibacteriota bacterium
GGTTTGCAATAGTGGTTTGCAATTTCGGACAAGCAGATTATTTTCGCTTAGGTTTTGCCCCCACCGTTGCTTTTCCTTTTCCGTGTTTGCGGCGAAACTCTTCCATTGTGCAACCTTCGCGCTGCTTGAACCATCGGGCGAGCACATCGTCTCGTAATTTGAGTATCGTCGCGATCTCGAAACAATTCAATTCGGTCGTGAGTAAGAGTTTTTTCACATGCTCAAATCGAACGTCGGCTATGAAACGTCCAAATGTGATACCTTCTTTGCGGTGATATTCCTTGCGTACGGAATCAATCTTCAGCCCAAGTTGCACCGCTACCACTTTTGCGCTTGGGCATCTCTCCGGGTTGTCGAGTATCCACTGTTTCAATGTTGAGGTGTCGAGTGACATTGCTACCTCCAAGTTAGGGACAGAAATGCGTGAACTTTTTGACTTGTCTCCGCGTTGTTCTGAAACCGCTAAAGCGGTTTGTTCTCTCGGGCGTGTTTAGCAGCCCACGACTTCAAGTCGTGGGCTGGATGAAAACAATGCACCGCTCAAAGTCGTTTCAACGACTTTGAACATCCATCTCGGAAAGATCATTTTGTTACGCGTATCTTCGCATCGTGAGCGAGCGTGTAGTGTCCATCAACTATTACCGTGTCACCGGCTTCAATACCGGAACGGATCGCAATGTACTGCTCATTCTCTTCCCCTACATCAACGTAATGCCACTTTGCCAATCCACCTTGCGCGACAAACACGAGAGCGCGTTGGTCGCGCACTAGAAGCGCGGCTTTCGGAACAATGAGCCGATTGGCAAATGTTTCGGTTTGTATTTTGACGGTTGCATACATACCAGGGATCAGCGACTTCTTCGTCATTGGCGTATTCAAAATCTGAACCGTCACCTTGAGCGTTTTTGTTTTCGTGTCAATCGTCGGGTTACGCATGAGGACTTGGGCTGCGAACGATGTTCCCGGAATTGAGGCAACTGTAATCTCCGCTTTTTGTCCGACTGCGACTTTCCCCGCCTCGCTTTCCACAACTTCAACGTCGGCGAGCAAGTTTGAGAGATCAACAACTCTGCACACGACATTTCCAGCTTGCAGTTGTTTGCCAATTGTTAAGTCGCAATCGGCAACATAGCCTGAGAATGGCGCGCGAATCGCAGTCCATCCGACATTCATTTTTGCGCGTTCGTACGCTTCTTTTGCCTGCGAGAGTCCGCTCTTGTTGGCGACAATATCGCCACGATTTGCTTTGAGGTAGGCTGTGTTTGCTTCATACTCGCGCACTGCGCGCTGGTAGGTTTCCTCGTCAATTCTCTTTTCGCGAAGCGCGGCTTGCGCTTCGTCAAACTCTTGTTGCAGCGTGGCAAGTTCCTGTTGAACGCGAGCGGAATCGCCCGCTCCCAAGAATGAGGAGGTACTGAGTGTCCGGTATTCTACCTGCGCAGCGAGCAGTGCAGAAGATGCTTTCTCATATGCCAACTTGAACTCCCGATCGTCGAGTCGCACGAGCGCATCGCCGCCGCGAACGAACTTGCCGTTGAACGCATGAACGCTGCGCACTTCTCCTGCAATACGCGCGACAAGCTCCACCTCGCGCTTTGCGCGGAGCGTTCCATTCATCAAAATACTTTTTGCGAGAGCGCCCCGTCGAACGACGGAGACTGAGACGGGGAAGACGACGTCGCCGTCAGCACCAGTTACATTCGCGGGGGTAGAGCTTTTTTCCGTTGCGTCATTCGTCTCGTTCGACGCTTCCGTGTCATCAGTGACGGCATACCAGACTATGAGTGCAGTTATTGGAATGATCGCAAAGAAGAAGTTCTTTGTCATGATTGGCCCAGTCGAAGGATGAGAGGAATGTGAGTTTCAGTCTAAGAAAAAACAAACTCCGATGTGAAGGCGTCCAAGATATGCAGCTCGGCTCTTGAACTGATCTCAAGAATGCCGCGCCTACGATGCACTCGCTTAAGCTCCGATGATCTCACGCAGTCGGCGAGCAGGCAGGCGTGGATGGACGTTCGTCGTTTGAAAGATATTCTTCCGCAGACTCATTGTCAAGAATGTAATTTTTCCCGAATTCCGATTTGGCTTCCCACAAA
>JANNUB010000443.1:0-4205 GCA_031394795.1 Ignavibacteriota bacterium
CTTGTGCTTGCAGTTCTTCGGGCAAGAACAATTCGAGTCCGACGGCAGCCGCAGCCGAAGCCGCGGCGGTTGTTTTGACAAATTCACGTCGCGAGAGATTCATTGTTTTGATCCTCCAAATTTTTTATGCGGGCTGAGTTCATGCATGATGTGGCACTCCACGCATTCTTTATTCTTTTTTGGAAATGCTTTCTTCACGGACTCCATTTTTTCTTCGTGGCACCCGAGACAACGATCTTGCCTGGGCTTCGCAACGAACGTTGCATCGGCTGCACCGTGACACACCACGCATGGCACGGTGTTGACCCCGTGCAGGCTCTTCTCATAGCCGCTCACAACCCCGGGCGTCAATACTTCATGGCACTCGATGCATGTCTGCCCAACGTCCGTTGCAGGATGCCGCTTCCCTTTCTGCTGCGCAAGAGAGTCCACGCTCAACACCAGCAGCGCCGGAAGCAACAGTATGAATGTTTTGTTCATGAGGTTTGCTCCTTTTTATATAGTTACTGACGTTACGTACACAACACATTAGACAACTATTCCCCTCTGTGCGCGGGCATGAAGCGATGGCGAGAGGGGTTAGGGGTGTGTCCGTTACGTCGAATTCGTGCAGGATCATTCGTTGATACACACCCCTAAATCCCCTCTCCCCTGCGCGCAGCCTTTCGCTCAGAGGGGACTTTTTGTCTTGCGTAGCGTCAGTTAGTTAAACGTGAATGTGATTTCACTGCGAACTTCGTACGCCGTCCTATCCCATCGGTCTGTTCCGTTGATGAGATACTTCGCCGCCTTGCCCGGCATGAAGATTCCGCCGCGCAGCGTCGCGACGAGATTGTCCATAATCTTGTAGTCGGCTTTGCCATCAATCTCGAAGCCGAGATCTTTCGCGCTCAGTGCGAGATTCGGTCCTGCAGCAGTCCACGCGAAGACAGGCTGCGTTGCGCGAATAAAGCTGAGCGAAGTAAACAACTTCAGACGATCTGTCGCGTCGTAAGTTCCGTTGAGTTGAACGATCGTTGTGTTTTCCAATTCACGGTACGCGCGAATGTTCGGCGCTCCAAGCCCCTGCGGTGTAATGCCTTCCTCATCCGGCATGATCGAGTCTTCCCACACTTCCGTGATGTAGAAAAATCCCGCCGTGCGCAATTTGTTGACGTTCCCTTTGCCCGTTGTCGGGTCGGCATCGCCCGAACCCATTCCTGCAACCAGACCGAGTGTGAATGGCTGAGCGACGGCGTAATTCACTTTCACATACAAGTTGTAACCGAATAGACTACCGTCGTTCTTGTCGTACTTTAACGCATCGTTGCCGACAGGAAGTCCGAGGCGCGCGCGCGCAGTATCAAGTGTTACGCGCGCAGTGTTCATGAAGCCGCCAAATCTGCTGTTCGGAATATCGTCCTTTCCCAAAAGGATGTTGCCTTCGTACGTGAATGTGAATTCATCCATTTTCGAGCTGCCGGAAACACCAAAGATTCCGAGCGATGTCACTTGTGGAGTGAATCGCGGGCGGTTGTAAAACAACCCATCGGTGATGTACGCGGTGGAATCCTTCGTCGAAGCATCGTTGTAGTACATGCCATAAAATTCCAGCTTCGTCTTATCTATTGGAAGGCTGTATGTGGCAAGAAACAAATCGGCATCACCACCATCAAAGTTGCCTCGCTGATCGGCGGCTGTTCTTTGCAAATCAGAAAGTCCGTCAACTCCTTCTGACACTCGCGACCAACCGAGCTTCAGGACTCCATCAGAAATCTTGATGTCCGCCGAAAGACCGTCGTAGTTATTGTCGAGCACCAAACGGTTGCCGACCGCCCACTGGAATCGTCCGACGCTGAAAGCTGTTGACCAATCAGCAACGTTAAACCAGAGATAGGCTTGATCAACATGGAGGAAGAATTTAGAATCTTTGTTGTCAAACGTGCCGCTTCCGCTACCGATATAGCTCGGCTGCTGGTTGTCAACTCCCCACCATCCCTGACCGAGATCGAAGCGCGTGACGGCTTTGATGTTGTCGCCGTAGCCGAACGTGAAATTCAAGCGGAACATCTGCACGAGATACTGATCGCGATAATCAATCGCGCCGAGCCTGAAATCGCGTTGCCACAGCCCCCATGTGTTGAACACGCCGCCGAATTTGAATGATGCTTTAGGCGGCTCCACCTTTGGCGCTTCCAGCTTTTGTGGTTCCACCTTTGGCGGTTCCACCGTTGCTGGTTCCACTTTTGGCGGCTCCTGCTTTTGCTGTTCTTGCGAAAGCGCGCCGGCGCTGTAGGCAGCAAGAAGCAGTATGAGAATGAGTAATCGTTTTTTCATGATGTAGGATTCCTCCAGGAAGATGAAAAGATATGTTGGGAAATATCAGGACTGAAAAAAATGGTAGCCCCAAAGAGAGCTACAAGCCACATGCCACAGGGGCGTGCGCAATAAAAGGCTAATTTGTCTGAAATCGGAGTCTGCTGGAACAAGGGTTTTCAATATTGGGAATCGCTTTCTCAGGAATTGGATGAGCGTTTTGTTGAATTGTTCAGCAGGTGCGCTAACGCCTTGACTGAAATAAGTAAAACAGATAGATTTAGGATAAAATTAGCTGAAAACATCAAAATGAGTCTCCTGTTCAGTCGCCAGTGTGAATACGCACTCCAGGCAGCTCTCTATCTCGCGCTCAAGCCAAAAGGTGAGATGACAACAATGAGAGAGCTAACGAAAAACCTGGAGATTCCATACCACTTCGTTTCGAAGATCTTGCAGGATCTCGCGAGGAAAGGTCTGCTTACTTCGCAAAAGGGCCCCGCAGGTGGATTCGCGCTTGCAAAGTCCGCAAGAGACATTACGCTCTTTCAGATTGTTGAAGCGATAGACGGAACGGCTTTCACGACGCAATGTGTGTTAGGATTTCCTGAGTGTGGCGGCCGCAGCCCGTGCGCCGTCCACTCGACATGGGGAAGATTGCGGGACGAGATTCATGCAATGCTTGTCGGCAAGAACATCTCCGATATGGCAAAAGAAATGAAGAAGCCCGAGTATCGCAAGCGGAGCTGAATCGGGATATTTAAGATGGTGTTGTCTGAAGATGGCACTTTTGTTGCGACTCTCTTCATGGCGAAACAACGAGTCGTAAAGAACGCCGGAATCAGGATTTTTGTCGCACGGGTTTCGCAAAAATGAAAATGCAATAGCCATGAGAACCGAAAGCGCGATTCTCGAGAGAGTAGAGATTGAAACCCTTCAGAGTACCTCGCCTTGGCAGCGGGGACCGAAAGTCAAGAAACTCACGAGCGAACAACGGAAGCCGAAACTCGATTTCACATCCGAGCCGGTTTGGCACAAGCGGCTCTTGTGGAGGTGGAAGGAAGATTCTCAATTCCAGCGTTCAGTAATCCAACTCGCGTTTGTTCTGTTGTGTGTATGGATTGGAGTGGAATTCTCTCTTTTCATGAAGTGGGGACTCTCGAATGGCGTCGAGCCTTTCTTCGCCCGCCCGCCCGGTGTTGAGGGTTTCCTTCCCATCAGCGCACTCATGAGTTTGAAATACTGGTTGCAGACAGGAATCATCAACGAGATTCACCCGTCGGGACTCTTCATTCTTCTCGCGATCATCGTCGCAAGCGTTGCACTCAAGAAAGCCTTCTGCAGCTGGCTCTGTCCGATTGGAACATTGAGTGAAGCGCTGTGGATGCTCGGCAAGAAATTATTCAAGCGCGATTTCAATACGCCGCGTTGGCTCGACTATCCGCTTCGCTCGCTCAAATACTTGCTGTTCTTCTTCTTCGCGTATTCGATATGGCAAATGGACGTGCCGTCGCTGGAGACCTTTATCTATAGCCCGTACAACAAAGTCGCCGACATCAAGATGTACCAGTTCTTCGCCGACATCTCGACGTTCGCGTTGTGGACGATTATTGTGTTGATGTTGCTCTCCATCGTCATCAAAAATTTCTGGTGCAGATTTCTTTGTCCGTACGGCGCGTTGTTGGGCGTTGCAGGCTGGCTCAGTCCTTTGAAAATCACGCGGAACAACTCCACTTGCGTTGACTGCGAACTGTGTACAAAAGCATGTCCATCGAACATCACGGTGCACAAAGCAACGCGGGTCTGGAGCGATGAGTGCATGAGCTGTATGCTGTGTGTGCAAGCATGCCCCGTAAAGAACACACTCGATGTACGAGTGAGCGCTAAAAGCTCGCGAGCCGTTCCCACGTGGG
>JANNUB010000449.1:0-8716 GCA_031394795.1 Ignavibacteriota bacterium
CTCGTCGTTCACCATCAACACAGACATGATGCCGAGACGCACGCGGCTCTCGAACATCTTGTCGAGATTGTGAATGATGCTCTTCACTTTTCGTACTTCACGAAAATCCGAAGCCCATACAGTATATGCATCACACCAAACCCCACCCCCCACAGGTTTAATCCCTCTTGAGGGATCAGCGCGGCGAGCAATCCAACGGCAAGCTCCGTGAGTCCGAGGTAACGAACTTCCTTGACGGTGAACTTACTCGCGTTCACCAGTGCGAGTCCGTAGAAGACGAGCATTGCCGCGGGAATAAAGCTGTACGATTTCTCCATCATCAACGCGACGGAAAACACTCCACCTGCGAACAAAGGAATTGCGAGTTCGATGACTAAATGTTTCGCGACGTTGTTCCATGTCGGCAAACCCTTCTTCCTTGCCATTCGGTTGGAGAAAAATACCGAAAGTGCAATCGCAAGCGCAAGAACGGTCAACGAGTCGGCGATGATGTAGGTTGGAACATCATCGGCAGGAATGCGTGTGTGAATGTATCTTGCAAACATCACTCCTGCGATCGCGAGGATGCCAATGCTGATTCCCGCCAATCCACTAAGGGAAAGAATTTTCGTGGACTTCTCCATCATCGAGCGGATTTCGGAGAGTTGTCGGATGGGGTCGGGTGTTCGTTCCATCGGAGGTTGCTTTCTTTGGTGGCTAATGTACAAAGTACTTTGTGATACAAAGTATAGTACAATTCAATGCCGAAGTCAAGAGAAATTATTACACTTGTGCGGCAGAAAGCAAAAAAAACGGCGTGACTTGACGCCACGCCGTAATCGATTTTCGCGATAATGAGCTATTGCTGCTTGACTTTTACTCCTCGTTTCTCATCCAGTTCATACTCGCCATTCAAAAACCTCGCCCAGCGATACTCGGAAACCTCCCGGTTATTGGCAAGCGCTTTCTTCACCGCCATCTCCGCCATTGTGTTTACCATCCAGGTAAAATTCTCCGCGCCAACGGAATAGTAATCGGCGTCGGGCGCGGGGTTGAGGTAATCAATCGCGTAGGGAACGCCGTCGCGCACAGCGAACTCGATCGTATTCATGTCGTAGCCGAGCGTTTGGCAAATCGTGACGCAGTCTTTGATGATCCGTTTTTCCAGCTCGGCACTTGGCGGCATGTTCGGCTTCACGTAGCGATTCTCGTGTGGCTGCTTCGGGTCGTAGCGCATGATGTGCACTTTTTCCTGACCGATGCAGTAACAGCGGTAATACTCTTCAAACTCGATCCCCTCTTGCAGTGTCATCACGATGTCGGCGGTTTGATGATAAAAATGGAAAAAGTCGCCCTCGTTATGACACTTGTACACATGTTTCCATCCGCCTCCGCTGTGCGGTTTCAAGAACGCAGGGAAGCCGACATACGCGAACACGTCGTTCCATTCGAGCGGGTAATGCAAGTTGCGGAATGACTGCGTCGTTGTTTCCGGCGGATGCTTGTACGATGGAAGCAAAACCGTTTTCGGAATTGCGACGCCGAGTTTCGACATTAGCGCGTAGTTGAAGAATTTGTCGTCGGCGCTCCACCAGAAGGGATTATTGATCACGGTCGTCCCGGTGATCATTGCGTTCTTGAGGTACGAGCGATAGTACGGCACGTCCTGCGAGATGCGATCAATGATGACGTCATACTTTTCCGGCGCCGCCATTTTCGTTATGCCGAGATCAGCGAACTCCGCGATCACACCTTGATTCATTTCATTGATCTTTGCGACGACTGCGCCGGGGAACGTATTCTCCATGCCGAAGAGGAATCCCACTCGTTTCATTTGATGCTCCTTGAAGGGGTTGAGGAACTGAAACAGTTCAAAGGAAAGAAAACCGCGTGATAAACTGAGGTCATGATAGGGAAAACACAAGAGAGAGTCAAGGTGCGAGGCTGGTTCACCCGTCTCAAGAAATCCGACTGAACGCGATATGAAATGCAAAGCTGCACTGCGACAAAAGTGTGTCCGGCTCACCGCGGAGTAGGTAATGCAATCCCCAGTCGGGCAATTGTGGGGTTGCCCATGGGAACCGGACACAGCAGAAATTACCCAATGTTCGTAGCGGACGAAAAAGCATCTTCCACCCCGTTCATCATACGCACAGCTACTTGCAGATTTCCCGGGCAGCAATGCGATGGGTACACCATACAGCTTGAGAACGAGTCGCGTCGACCAAAAAAAGAAAACGTGCCCGGCCTCAGGAGTTGGACAATGAGCCATGACAGGGAATTGCCCATTTGGACCGGACACGCTGTGACTCTCGAAGATATACAAGAGTTGAGAGTCAACATGTGAACGAAATTATCGGAGAACAAATCACAACAGACTGTCTAACCTTCCAACTTGATATGACCATTTCGTGAAAACAGTCCATCACCCTGATATGTACGTAAAGAAATTTCAGATTGGAAAAAAATACCGTGATCGCGGTATCTTTATGGAAGAACCATGGAAGGTAATATGGCCTACGCACCCAAACCCTGAAACCTCCCTTTTTCCAGCTTCCATAGTTCTTCATGGAAAATACCGCGATCGCGGTATTCCAAGCATTGGGCTGCACAGGAGATTGCACGAAAGCAATCCGCACATTTTTTCGGTGGAGTTTGAATACATGAAACGGCGTAGGAGCGCGACGTAAACGACCTGCGCCTTTTTCGGTTAAATACATTTCACAAAATATCCCTTGCAATTGGCGTGCAAACAGGGTAGCTTTTACACAGTCACACAGTACAACGTTGTTGAGCTTTTACTGTTCATCGGGAACAGGTTTCGCTAGAGTTGTTCAAAACAAATTCGTAGCAAGACAAGATTCAATCGCAAGCCTGTACAAAATTGTATATGACTTGCGATTTTTTTGTTTTCCCGAAGGGATCCCTTTGGGACAAAGGCACACCAAGCTGGCTGTATCATAAAGTGTCCGCTGACGACGGATTTGTTTCACACAATTGAAAGGAACTGTTTCCGATGGAACAAGGAACAGTAAAATGGTTCAACGGAGCAAAGGGCTTCGGCTTCATCTCACGCGCAGGCGGCGAAGACGTGTTCGTCCACTTCAAGGCGATTGTCGGCGACGGCTACAAGAACTTGAATGAAGGCGACCAGGTGCAGTTCGACGTTGAGAAGGGACCGAAGGGTCTGCAGGCGTCGAACGTCAGTAAAGTGTAAGCGACGGCTTACTCGATAAACAGAAGTCCCGATCTGTTTCACAACAGGTCGGGATTTTTTGTTTGACCGCACGAATAAAAGCTTGCCACGAAGGCACCAAGACACTAAGGTTTCTCTACGAGTCGTAGACACAAAGGTCTTCTTGTATTCATTACGCTTTTCTTTGTGCACCTTTGAGTCTTTGTGTCTTAGTGGCAAATCTTTTTTAGGAAGTATTACATGAAATCAGAATCACTGAAGTTGAGCAAAGAGATGATTGCGTTGCTCAGTCAACGCGGCATCACGGAGCCGACGCCGATTCAAAAAGAAATCATCCCCGCCATCTTCGAAGGGCGCGACGTGATCGCGCAATCGGAGACGGGCTCGGGGAAGACGTTGAGCTTCGCCATTCCCATCATCGAGCGGATGAACCGCGGCGACGGAATGCGGGCGCTCGTCATTTGTCCGACGCGGGAGCTTGCCGTGCAGATCGCGCAGGAGTTCGTAAAATTTTCGCACGGGAAACACTTGGGCGTGACGCCGATCTACGGCGGTGTGTCCATCGGCGAACAGGCGCGGAGAATCGCCCGCACGAATATCGCCGTCGGGACGCCGGGACGGCTGATTGATTTGCTGAACCGCGGCGCGCTGAAGCTCAACACGATTACGACGCTTGTGCTGGATGAAGCGGACAGAATGCTCGACATGGGCTTCATCAAAGACATCGAAACGATTATTCACAAAGTCCCGAAGGAGCGACAGACGCTGATGTTCAGCGCGACGCTGGCGAAAGAAATCGTTACGCTCAGCAGAAAGTTTTTGAAGGACCCGAAGCACGTGCAGATGGCGGCGTCGGTGAAGCCGGAGCTGCTGCATCAAACATATTATCAAACCACTGCCGACCAGAAGATTCACTTGCTCGAGCATTTGCTGAAAGCGGAACGCGACTTGACGTTGGTGTTTTGCAATCGCAAACACATCACCGCGAAGATTGCGAAACAGCTTTCGCGCGCTGGAATTGCTGCGAAATGTTTGAACGGCGACATGTCGCAAAGCCAGCGCGAACGCACGACCGCGGACTTCAAGCAAAAGAAGTTCAACGTGCTTGTCGCAACGGACGTCGCGGCACGCGGCTTGCACATTGACGACATCTCGCACGTGTATAATTACGAAATCCCCCGCGACGTTGAAACATACACACACCGCGTGGGACGAACGGCGCGGGCGGGAAACAAAGGCGAAGCGATCTCGCTCGTCGCGACTGGCGAAGAGCGGGGATTTTTTCAGCGCGTGCTCTTCACGTACAAGGGAAGCATCGTGCTGAAGGGCGCGAATGATGTGGGGTTTGTGAAGGTGAAGGTTGAGGATATGCCTGCAACTGAACCGCGGGAGCGAACTTTTACGCATCGCGATTCGCGGAAGAGCTTTCATACTTCCGACCGGAGGAAGGAACGCCCGTCGCATGAGAAGCGCGGCGATTTCCCTGAGCGGAGAAGCGAGCGTCCGTTTTCAAAAAGAAAATTTGGGAGCAATGAACGCCGCGACGGTCAACGATCCGCAGGACGTTCGAATGAGCGTCCGGGCGTTTATGTTGGTGAAAAGAAAATCGAATTCTACCAAATCAAACGCGACCGACCGGTGAACAATCGCAGCGACGAGTCAGGCAGCCAGGAGAAGAAAAACCCGGTTTGGAACAAGCGGAGTTTTGGAGAGATGCTGCGACGGAAGAAAAAAGTCCGGTTGTACAAAGGAGATTGAAATGATTCTCAGGCACATCTGCCTTGTTTGAACAACAAGGCGGGCAGGCAAAGACCTTTTGCGGCGAAGCGTCTTCCAGCCAAGCAATTCGACAAGCAAACGCTTCACCGAAGGAGGAGGAGCTTTCTTGTTATTGAAGAAGTGGGGGTTTGCAGTTGATAGAAATAGATTCCGCTGGACAACGATTCAGGTTTCCATTCAATCGAATGATAGCCAGCCTGCTGGTGACCATTTACCAGAGTGTGAATCTCTCGACCCAATATGTCGAATACCACAAGTTTGATCTCCGATGCTGAGGGCAAACTGAAGCGAATTATGGTTGACGGGTTGAACGGGTTAGGATAGTTTTGAAATAGCTCTACTTTCTCCGGCAGTTGTTCTTGTTTCGTATCGCCGACTGAGAGAGGTTCATCAAGAGTCAAACGAAGGATCGTGCCACCCTCTCCTGTAGCAATCGCGCTGCGTGAAGTGAGAAAAGAAACTGATGTCAAGTAGTTTGAAGTAGCACTTCGAATGGTTTCCCACGACAGTCCTCCGTCCTTCGTGTAGAGGACAGTTCCCCATTCTCCCGCTGCCAAACCGATTCGCTTGTCAAAGAAATTCACTGAATAGAGGTAAGACTGTGTGCCACTTGATATCAGCAACCAAGTTTCGCCGCGATCGGCACTTCTTGCAATTGCTCCTTGAGAGCCTACTGCAACGGCAATACTCTGATCGACAAACGTAACATCGTAGAACCACGTTGACAGTCCTTGAGACTTGAGAGCCCAAGTTACTCCGCCATCGGTTGTCTTGAAAATTAAACCGAACCAACCGGACATTATGCCGGTCAATGAATCCGCAAAAGCAACAGAACTAAATTCATGGTCACCTATTTGTGTGAGTCGCCAGAGAATCCCACCGTTCGTAGTCCGGAGAAAAGTTCCTTCCCCCCCAGCAATGTTACCAACTCGCTGATTGATAAAATCAATTGCTGTCAGCCAGTAGCTGGTTGGGCTGGTTTGCCGCACCCAGTCCGAGCCACTATTCGTCGTTCTGAAAATCTCTCCTTCGCTACCTACGGTAACTCCGAAATTTGAGTCCACAAAATGGACCGCATTGAACCAGCGAATTGTAGTATCGCGCGTTTGGCGAATCCATGTTTGTCCCGCGTTTGTCGTACGGTGAATCTCTCCGTACGCTGATACAATTGTTCCAGTTAGTGAATCAACGAAGGTGTTGTTGATACCGTAGTTTGCGCGAGGAAGTCGCCTGCTCAATTCAACCCAACTCACGCCCCCATCAGTTGTCTTCAGAATGTATCCGAAATCTCCTACCGCAAAACCTAACCCCGATTTGTGCAAGACAATTCGTTCAAGATAGCTAGTGCCGGATGAAGGTGGTAATACTGGTTGATGCCAGCTTCGACCACCACTTGTAGTTCGCATTATGATGGGCCCTTCTTGTTCACCATCGAAGGACATTATGGAAACAGCAGTGTTAGAGTCAAGCGTTGCAATGTCACGAACTCCGACAACTGCGCGAAAGGACTGTCTAGTCCAATGAACCCCCGCATCGGTTGTGCGCAGACAGATTGTCCCGCGATTCGTCGTGTCATCACCTGGACTAAAACCAACGATGAAAGCAACATCCGTATCGGCAAATGAAATTGAACGAAGGGTTGCAAAACTATCTGCAATCTGTTGACTGCTCCAGGTAATCCCGGCGTTTGTTGTACGATGTACAATTCCATACGCGTCCAAGATGAAGCCCAGTCGTGAATTGACGAATGTGAGGGCGCTGGGACGTACAAATCTCAGAGAGAGGGAATCCCAGTGAATGCCTGCATCGGTTGTCTTGTAGCCAATGCTGCTGTATCTGCTCAGCGCAAATGCGGTTGAAGCCTCAGGGTAGGCGATGTCAGTCAACAATACCTCGACAGGAAAGGGCAATTGGTTCCAACTCGTACCACTGTCCATGGTGCGAAGCACAGTTCCAGAATCGCCTACAAGCAAACCAAATTGGCGATTTGCGAAAGCAATTGATGAGAGTGCTTGGTGGGTTTCTGCAGCATTATGTTTGATATCCCATGTGGAACCAACATCTCTTGTTTTCATAATTGTTGAAGCTCTGCCCACAGCTATCGCGGTTGCACTGTCTATGAATGCAATATCAGTCAAGCGATTTCCCTGCGGCAAGGGATTGAGCCATTGCCAGCGGGGGTTTGTTTGACATGAAACACTGAGGGGCAAAGCGAATAGTGGAATAGCCCAAAAAGATCTTAGGCGACATATCAAAAAATCAGATTTCATCTGCTCAATAAAAGAGTCTGTCATGTGCAGTGTAATGTAGAAAATATGTTTCATTTTTCACTTGACTTTTTTTTTTTTTTTTTCGTTACATATAGCAAGCAAAACGACTTCACGCCTCCTTGCTTCATCACCGCAGACTTGAAGTCATGTCAGGATTAGCAATTGGTTTAATTCGAACGCTGATTACTTGAAGATTCTGAACATGCACATCCCGCAATCCACCATTTCCCGAAAAACCTACAAGGAGGTACGTATGATTGACGAAACGCTTTCTTAGCGTCAGTCCACGGAATGCTAAACCGCACAAGCGGACTTGCATCTCTTGGTTTCCAAACACAATCAACGGGTGACAATAGGCAAACCCTATGCGCTTGCCCGCATCGCAAAACTCTCACACATCAATCACAAAGGAGAAAAATTATGTATAAGAGAATCCTCTTTTCGATCTTCGCAGTGATGTTTATGAGCGAAAAGATGCTACCACAGTACACAATCAAGAATGACAAACTCTATCTTGACTACATCATAATCTGGTTTCGCTCCGAGGTTGTTGTTCCTGTCGG
The DNA here is from genome assembly GCA_031394795.1 of Ignavibacteriota bacterium. Lineage (GTDB taxonomy): Bacteria > Bacteroidota > Ignavibacteria > UBA10030 > UBA6906 > CAADGV01. The sequence goes on from JANNUB010000449.1 coordinate 7,788, forward strand.
GAACAACCGCGTTTCGCTTACGGATCAGATCAAGCCCCAGTTCGGCGCTCTCAAGGCAAAGATGAATTCGTACGGGCCATTAGTTTTGGAAAGTGTCTTCCCGGGTAAACGTTGGGGTGACACACTGGCAACAAATGATCAAGGTCAGATTGTTAGTGTGCCAGAAATGTCGCAGGTTTTCAAAATCATTTTCTCGTCGCCAATTGAGGATGTAAAGGCAGAAGAAATTATTCAGTCTCTTAGCAAGTTTCCTGAAGTAATCAATGTCGTATATCCATCCGTTCCGGTAAGTCAACTTGATCCCATTGACCCCCAATATACTCCTACGACTCAATGGAACTTGTACAAGATCCGGGCGGGGGGATCGTTCGGTGCATGGGAAATTACAACTGGAAACAAATCCAATAATACCGTTGCCATCATAGACGACGGAGTTCCCGACTCAGATAATGAAGATTTGTTCGGCAAAGCATCCAGCGGTGGAGAGACTACGCCAGATGGGACACATGCCTCTCGCGTTGGGGGTGTTGTTGGTGCTGCTACAAACAACAATAAGGGTATAGCAAGTCTTGGCTGGAACATCAAATTCACACCCTTCATGTGGGGTGACAACACGATAACCGCTCAAAAGATAGTTGCCGCAGCGAATCTCAGCTATGTCAAGGTGATAAACTGCAGTTGGTACTTGACGAAGTTTGTTGGGACAAATCAATGTACACTTTCTACAGAAACCGATCTCGCGAGCACGATAGGCAATGCTGTGACGACGGCAATTCAACTGGGAAAAACTATAGTGGCAGGAATGGGGAATGCGCCTGGATGCAATCCCACTTCAAGGACTGCAAATTTCACCATTCCCTATTTGCCTTATCCAGCCGCCTATCCGAATGTCCTCGCGGTCACCGCAACGGACCAGAATGATCAATTTG
>JANNUB010000455.1:0-1952 GCA_031394795.1 Ignavibacteriota bacterium
TCTACGCACGGAACAATGGATCGCATAATTTTAACGTTCAACGTTCAGGTGAATTCAGAACTGAAGGAATGAACTATGACGAAGAAGGACGACCATACAAGTCTACAAAAAAAGGGCGACTGTACTTCAATATTGAGGGCCCTGCAATGACCGATGTTTGGGAAATCCCATTCCTAAGCACCGTATCCCTTGAGCGGATTGGCTACCCAACGCAAAAACCAGAAGCATTATTGGAGCGAGTGATCAAGGGTTCGAGTAATGAGGGCAATGTGGTGGCTGACTTCTTCTGCGGTGGTGGCACAGCCCCTGCACTTGCTCAACGGCTGAAACGCCAATGGATTGCTTGCGACCAATCTCGTGTTGCCGTTGCTATCACTGCTGATCGAATAAGCCAATTAGTAGAGCAAGAAGTCGGTAGCCTCTTTCAAGTCCCTGACTTCACAATCGAGCATTGGGGAATCTACGAAGCGGAGCGGCTTTCAAAGATGCCGATCGATCAGTTCCGAGCGTTCATCGTACGCGCATTCGGTGCTGTGCCCGACGGTGCAAGTCCACATATTCACGGCTACAAGGGAGCAATCCCCATCTGGGTTGGAGAACCAAGTCAACGCACGTCAGTTACTGCAAAGGATGTGGAAGACTTTGCCAACGCCACGAGAAAAACCATTCGCTATCAGCAGGACAATCTCCGTGACGGAACAATGCTCGCATGGGCGTTCCGTCCGGACGCTGTGAAAGCTGCTGAGCGCTTGCGAGAGATGGAGCAAACAGAGTTGAACTTCATCCGGCTGCAGCAAATCAGGATCGACTCACCATCATTCCGAGAGCACATCGCCGCTCTTTCCACCGACCATGCAGACTATGCAAGCTTCCTAACATTCGTTCAACCACCAAAGGTGGAGGTCGGGTGGAAACGCATCTCATCCCGCAACTACAAGTTTGACGTATCCGAAACTGCCGTTCTCAATGTCGGTGCGAAGATTATCAACGTGCAGTGGGACTTCAGCTACGATAAGCGGTTCAGCAGCACACCCGGCTATTCTTTTATCCGGGGAACGAAGAAGGAGCCTGTCCTCCAAGTGCAGTATGAATTTCCACGTACCGGGAAGTTCCGTATCGCCTGTAAAGTGCAGGATGATATGGGCGGAGAAGGTCTCTGGACTGGAGAGGTCGAGGTAAGCTGATCCATGTTCAACCAATTCGCACGCAATGAACAAGCATTTGCCGACTGGCGGCGTGATGGCTATCCCGGATTGAAAGCCGAGACCTTCAAGTACATTGATTTTCTTTCCGACCCATCAAACGATCAGCTTGCGCGGCCCGGCACGCTCTGGCCACACCAATGGGAAGCATTTCTCCGCGTCATCTATTCGCATGAGATAGTTGGGAAAACAGAGATTGGCGGAGCCGGGCTCTTGCTCAACATCGTTACGGGTGGCGGCAAGACTGCGGCGATTGCTGCGTTGATCGCATGGCTCAGGGTTGCTCACTCCGTTCAGAAATTTGTTCTTATCTGCCCTAACCTTATTGTGCGTGACCGATTGGAAGACGACTTTGAAGGAGGAAAGGTCTTCAAAGACCGTGATCTTCTTCCAAGCTGGTCAAACCTGCGTCCTCAAGATTTTCCTCTCACGACTCTTGGTTCTGGCAAGGATGGCGGTTGGGCAAGTCTTCTCAGCGCCGATGTGGTTCTTGGCAACATCCATCAGTTTTATCAAAGTAACAAGAGTGGTCAGAGCAATCTTTCCGCTTTGATGAACGGACCTGAATTCGCTCTCTTCAACGATGAAGCCCACAACTCTCCTGCCGATGAATATTACGCTACGCTTCAACGCATGCGAGAAAAAGTGTTACTCCGAGTGGACACAACAGCGACACCTGATCGAGCGGACGGTCAGACTCCTGACAGTGATATGATTTATGAATATAGCGTCAACGATGCCCTTGCCGAT
>JANNUB010000482.1:0-2271 GCA_031394795.1 Ignavibacteriota bacterium
ATCCAGAACGCAGCAGACACACCAAGAGCCTGTTCAAGTCGTTGCGCTATATCATTCGTGATATGTACGTTGCCATGCACTAGGTCATTTATATAATCCGTAGTCAATCCAACTTGTTTCGAGAATTCTCGAAGTGACAGATTCTTCTCCTCGAGCAGATCAGCCACAGTTTCGCCGGGTGGAGATGACCAATTAGGCTGGAATGTGATGTTATCAATCATGAGAGCCCTCGATTTTTAGTATTTTGACACGATTAACCTTAGACCAATCTACGGCCCCAGTATCAAGTAACGGGACTGAGTTATGGTTAGCGCATAAAATAATTCGGTAATCATCGCATAGATCTACGCTCATTATTCCTTCAACTTCCCGTGGCCTTCCGACCACTAGGTCTTTGACAGATGAGGCAGCCCGTAGATCAGCGAGACGATGCTTTAGTTTCTCAGCCACCTTGATGCCAAGTTTGCGCCTTGCAAGAGCCCCATTCTCACAAAGCTGCCGGAGCGATTTTTCGGCAAACGAGATTTCCAAAGTCATAATAGTGCAGAAGTAGGCAGGGTAAGTAAGAAATAAAGGGTCTTTAATACTACGAAGTCCCTATTGGTATGCGATCAAGTCTTCTCAAACAAAGGTTTGGGCCGACTTAAGTTTCACCTCAAAATCCACAATCATCGGTTCGATTGTTTTCAATAAATCTTCCGCCGAAGCAAACTGGGGTGGGAAACCTTGGTATCCGACGGCAAGCAGAACATCAGTCTCGATTGGGTATGTACGAGGAACATAAAGGGTCAGCATCGAATTTCATTTTGATTTAATGTGTTGCTGACCCTATAACTCCGTGCTAATCGGTTCTTGATCGAATAGCACTAACCCTACAAACTCACATAACAGACCTCTGAGACTCAAAATTAATAACCCCAATCCTCATGCCTAACCGGTAACCTGTTCAACTGATCCTTGTAGAATTTCCACTTCGGCATGAACTGATCCATCAAGGCTATGAAGTGGGCGTTATGCGTAGGCTCAAGCAAGTGAACCAATTCATGCACAACGATGTATTCGAGGCATTCCGGTGGCTTCTTGGCCAGATCGGTATTCAGCCGGATGCTCTTGGTGCCTGGGCTACAGCCCCCCCATTTCGTTTTCATCTTTTGCACGAAGACCTTCCCCACCTTAACGCCCATGAGCGGCTCCCACTTAGCAAACAAACCCGGAACGGCTTCTTTGATTTTCTCGCGATACCATGCCTCAAGTATTTCCTGTTTTCTTTCGTTGCTTGTAGCGGGCCGAACACGCAGGAACATCTTGCTGTGCTTTAACTCAACTTCCGGCGCAGCGTCTTTCTCTTCCACCTTGAGCATGTAGCGCTTCCCCCAAACGTAATGGCTTTCGCGGTCGAGGTATTCGCGCGGCATTTCACGTTCCTGCGCGCGCAACTTTTGTTGCTGGCTCTTGATCCATGTGAGTTTGGTGATGGCAAACACACGGATGGTGTCGATGTCCATGCTCAGCGGTGCGGAGATGCGCACCCTTCCCGCCGGCGGGTAGACGCTCAAGTGAATGTTCTTGATGTCCTTCTTCACCACATCCACAGCGATGTCACCCAGATTGAACAGTGTGACCATCAGTATTCCCTCTGATGCTTGATGATGAGGAAGATGCGCTCGACTTCGGCCACGTCCTGCAAAATTCCATATAACGTGCTCTTGATGACATTCTCCCTGGCTTGAATTCCGCGCCAGCCGTCGGGCCGGTCATGCTTGATAGCGGCATCAATTCTTATCGCAAGATCGAGGGCGCGGTCTGCCGCTGGTGCAGCCGCTATGTTTACGCCGATAGCGGATGAACCTCCCTTGAGATTGTTGTATAGCGCACGCCGCCCCGGTGTGTTTAGTTGCACCGGGGTATCTTCCGACTGCCCGGCCTGCACCTTCTTCGCCAGTTCTGCGACCTTCTTCAGGTATTCCTCATACTTGTCCGCCTGCTCTTTGCGGAACTTGATGATCTCGGCCAGCAGCGCGGACATCTCGGCGTAAAAGGCCGGGTCATTCAAGTGTTCCTTGATGATCTTGCTGCGGACGTTATTCTCGATGGTTTCGGCGATAGCATCCTTGTTGCCCTTGAGCCCACCGAGCTGGTTGTCGATCGCACTCGCAATACCGCTCTTCACAATCAATTCCAGTAACGGCATATCACCAAAGGGCGAAATCGTCCTGGGCGAGTCGGCCTCGATGTAGTTGTCGATAAGGTTCCGCATGTCGGCCTCGTAGG
>JANNUB010000480.1:0-2406 GCA_031394795.1 Ignavibacteriota bacterium
TACGACACGATGCAGTACATTCGTCCCGACGTTGCAACGATTTGCATCGGCATGGCGGCGAGCATGGGGGCGGTGTTGTTGACGGGCGGTGCAAAAGGAAAACGCTCGGCGCTTCCCAACTCGCGCATCATGATTCACCAACCCTGGGGCGGCGTGCAGGGAACTGCGTCGGATATCAGCATTCAAGCCGAAGAAATCCTGAAAACAAAAAAACGGCTAAACCTCATTCTCGCGCACCACACGGGGCAGCCGATCGAATCCATCGAGCACGACACGGACCGCGACCGCTATCTCTCGTCGGAAGAAGCGAAGGAGTACGGGTTGATAGACATCGTCTATTACAAAAAAGAGAAAGAGAAGAAGTGAACCAGCGCTCTCGTCCCAGCGAGAACATTCATTGCTCGTTCTGCGGGCGCAGCCCCGAAGAAGTGCAGAGCATTATTGCCGGACCGGATGTGTACATTTGCGACATCTGCGTTTCCAGCTCCGTGGATATTATCCGCAACAATCTCGCGGCATTCCAGGCTCGCAAGGGTGCGAAGGCCGGGCTGACGCCGGTGCAGATCAAGAAGGCGCTCGATGAATACGTGATCGGGCAGGACCGGGCGAAGAAAGGCCTGGCGGTCGCCGTCTACAATCACTACAAACGTATCGACGAAAAGGAACGTCTCTTCGATATTGATGAGACCGAGATCGAAAAGACGAACATCATGCTCATCGGCCCGACGGGCACGGGGAAAACCCTGCTTGCGCGAACCCTCGCGAGAATTTTCGACCTGCCCTTTGCCATTGCCGATGCGACGACATTGACCGAAGCGGGATATGTGGGCGACGACGTGGAGACGATTCTCGTGCAGCTTCTTCAGAATGCGGAGTTCAATGTTGAGAAAGCCGAACGCGGCATCATTTATCTCGATGAGATTGACAAGGTCGCCCGCAAGAGCGACAGCGCGTCGATCACGCGCGATGTTTCCGGTGAAGGTGTGCAGCAGGCATTGCTGAAAATTCTCGAAGGAACTGTTGCGGGCGTTCCCCCAAAAGGGGGACGGAAACATCCCGAGCAGAGCCTCATCAACATCAACACGAAGAATATCCTGTTCATTTGCGGCGGAGCGTTCGAAGGACTGGATAAAATCATCGCGCGCCGCATCAATAAGAATCCCATTGGCTTCGGCGCAGAGATCAAGAGTAAGAACAGCCTTGCGGGCGAAGATTTGCTGGACCAAGTGCAGCCGGAAGATTTGATGAAATTCGGACTGATCCCGGAGTTCATCGGACGGCTGCCGTTGGTCGCCACGCTCAACCCGCTGAGTGAAGATGCGCTCCGCAGCATCCTCACCGAACCGAAGAATGCCATCATCAAGCAGTACAAGAAGCTCTTCCGCATGGAGGGCGTTGAGCTGCACTTCGAGGAGGCGGCGATCAGAGCGGTCGTGCATCAGGCGGTTGAGCGCGGCACGGGGGCGCGGGCGCTTCGCTCGATTATCGAAGAAGTGATGCTCGACATTATGTACAACCTGCCGGAACGTGAAGGCGTTGCAACGTGTACGATTACAAAGGACGTCATTCTCAAAGGGAAAGACCCCCTCTACACGTACGAAGAACGGAAGCAGACGGCATAGTGCTCCTCCTACATCGGGAACCCCGAGGATTGCAGCGGCTTTCGTATTCTCTCCACGAGCAGCGGGTTCCTCTCCCATACTGAACCATCCTTAGAGACACGGTCTATGAACTCGATTTGCGTTTTCTGTGGTTCGAGCCCGGGTGCGAACGGCGCGTACGCAAATGCTGCGAGCGCGTTCGGCAAGCTCCTTGCACTCGACAACATCACGCTCATCTTCGGGGGCGGCAAAGTCGGTTTGATGGGACAACTCGCCGACGCGGTCTTGACGCATGGCGGCAAAGCAATCGGCGTCATTCCCGAAGCGCTGATGCGAAAGGAAGTCGCGCACGATGGACTCACGCAGATGCATGTCGTTCCCGATATGCACGAACGCAAAGCGACGATGTACAAACTTTCCGACGCGTTTGTCGCGATGCCGGGGGGGACGGGAACGCTCGACGAATTATTCGAAGTGTTCACGTGGCTTCAGCTCGGCTATCTGCACAAGCCCATCGGCTTGCTCAACGTTGAAGGCTACTTCGATCATCTCACAGCGTTCCTCGCTCATTCCGTCGCCGAACGATTTGTCAAAGCCGAGCAATTGCAAGACTTGCTTGTGGATAACGACGGAGCGGCTCTTCTCTCTCGTTTGAAAAACCATACGCCGATGCAGATTGATAAGTGGATTGACAGACCATAGCGTCTTCAGCGGCTCGAGTCAGGGCGCGAGCGGCGAGTCAAACCGGCTCTCCTTTGTCATTCTATATTTTATTGATTTTCAATCTCATCATGCCTACCTTGCT
>JANNUB010000519.1:0-2743 GCA_031394795.1 Ignavibacteriota bacterium
GGAAGTACGCGCGCGCAGATTCTGCCTTGTCTGTCCTCCACACGAATGCGAGCCGCCATGAGCCGGAGTGGTTCGTCACGCCAACGCCGAGGTCGCTGCGCAAGCCGTTGATTCCCTCAAAACCGTCAAAGGGTGAATCATCGGCGGCAACATTTCCCACCCAACCTGCATCAGCAAGAAACAGCAAATTGATATGTCTCATCAGAAAGCTCGGCCAGAAGTCGAGATCGCCGAGGAAGTCGCCATCAACCATGTACTCGGTGTTAATCAGGATCATGCGATTGGCTTCAAAGTCGCCACTGCTCACCGACTTGAATGCATATGCAGGCAGAGTCCCCAAGCCGCCAAGCTCATAGGACATCTGTCGCGGCAGAGAACCAAGTGATGTTCCGATCCGGAGCCGGACGTTGATCTGGTCGTACCGACTGAGGGGTTGATATCGTCGCACGTCGAGGATGTACCGCGAGAAACTGAACGAGCCGCCGAGTGCGTTCGCATCGGCAATTTCGCCGCTAAGTTGAACACTGCTTCCGAATGGACGACCGTGTCGAGATCTGGTTGTCGTGAGTCCGGCAAGAAGCTGGAGTGTATTCATGCGCCCGTCGGCGATTGCAGGATTCGGACGAAAGCTTTTTCCACCGCCGAAGACCGACCAGCCGGTTCCCGCATTCAACGAAGCATAGCGATCAACAGCGAACCCAATCCGACCTTCGAGGAACATGTCGGAGGTTTGTTGGTAGTATGCGCCGTGCACCCTGACGCCGCTCCGCTCGAAATAGTCCCTGAAGTCTTCCCGAAAGAGTAGAGAGGCGAGTGTGTTTTCCGATTGCTTGATGAGCCATTGGTCCTTCGAATCGGTGAGACTATGCGCCTCGATGCCAAGCTCAATCAGTTCATTGTTGTTCTCAGCCGCGAGCGGAAACTGTCGGGCAACACCGATATTCCCACGCCACGTGTGCGAAGCGAAGCCAAATCCGATTGAGCCAAACGGAGCAAACAGTTTTCCTTCTTTCCAGTAATATTTTTCCTCCGAGCCGATGCCGAAGAAAAATCCTTCGACACGATTGTAGTGGAAGTTGAAAACATCGGGCGTCATGTTCTCGTCAAGCCACTGCACTCTGAAGCGGTCAATCGGGACGCCGTAGCGTCTCCGACTGAGTAATCCTGCATGCGCGAACGTCGAGGACGTTTCGCCCGCTGGCAATGGCTGTTGATCCATCTCCGTCGAATCGTCGTTGCCATTTGGCTCCGCAAATGTTCGGGTGATCTTGTCGACAAGATGATTGATACCATCTTCGAAATCATCCCAGAACTGCTCGGTCTTGGACTTCTTCGTCGAGTCCGGAGAGTCGGTTTGGGCGTTAGCCTCTGGCAAGATGAAAAGAACGGAGAGCACTATGATGGTCATGTAACGAATCATGGTTGCTCCTTAGGAAGTAATGAAACATGAGGAACATTTAGTTGTACGGACGAGGCTTCATAGTGTTGCGGGGATGATGGTTCACTTCCCTAAAATCCGACTTAGATATCTCACGCAAAGCCGCCAAGACGCAAAGGGAACAAGAAAGCTGGAAGAAAATGACTCCCAAAGTGCTCAAGAGTTTTCACCGACAAGGTGAGTTTTCCTTTCTCAACTTTTCATAACAAACTTGGCGGCTTTGCGACTTTGCGTGAGACTAAGTCGGGATTCAGGACTTCGGCTTCGGTTGCTTTTGCGCGCTCTCTTTGTTAGTTTGCAATCAAGATGGACTCCACTTGCCCTCATAAACCCTACGCTAGTCCACGAAATAATCCGAAGGTCGAGACATGATAGCGCCAGAACAATTGGCTCAAGAACTTGGGCAACTAAGTGAGGATGACGTAAGACGAGTTGCAGATTACGTTTCTTTCCTGAAATCCAAAGCACGAAGGACAGGAGTTGTTCCGTTCGATGAGGCAAGCTTGAAAGTCTTGTATGCAGAAGCCGGTTAAGAAGATCGAGTGCTTGCCCAAGAAGGAATGGCTGAATACTTCGCTGGCTTGAGATGAACTGTCTCCCAGCATAGCCTGAGACGGTGCAGCCATCGCGAATACGAAAGAAACTCAGAACGGAGTATGATCATGAGCACTACACGAGTTGCTGTTTCATTGCGAACATCAACCTTGCGACGATTGGATCGCCTTGTCAAGTCACGGACATATCCTAACCGTAGTGAGGCGATTGAAGAAGCATTGCGCGCAAAAGTTTTCAAGACCAACCGCCTTGAAAGAGAGTGCGCAAGACTCGATCGCAAAGCGGAACAAGCGTTGGCAGAAGAAGGAATGGAGTCGGAGATTGCTGAATGGCTGTGTTGAGAGGCTCGGTGAGAAGATCGCAGCTGTTTCCCCGTCCGAGTTGAAAAAGATTGTCCTCGGGTTGAATGAGATCATCGGTGATTGACCCCTCTCAAACGTAACGTACCTCAGTTTCAGGTGAAGAAGCTTTGGTCAACACTGATCACCAGACACTCTGCAAATGAACCCCCTCCTCTACGGCCACAACTCCGACGAACGCCAAACTACGCTCCGCGAAAAGCGTGCGGAGCTTCGTTTGGCAAGCCAACATAGTTCCCGTGTGTAGATGAACAACCTGCTCTATGGTCATAACGCTGACGAACGCATCGTCGCAGTCCATCAAAACGATGACAGGACGATGCGCGTCTATTTTCGCGATGGCGATACGGTTCGTCACGAAGATGCAGAGTTCTTTCCTTTCTTCTTCCTT
>JANNUB010000543.1:0-3871 GCA_031394795.1 Ignavibacteriota bacterium
TCAACAGCATACTTACGAGCATGACAATGGCAATGGCTAAAGAATCATACCCAAGCAGCAACATCGTCGCCCCGGCGAATGCAAGAAACACCCTCTCGGTGATAAATGTTATTGAACGATGCCGTGATCGCTCAAGCCCTACGAAGACACGATGGATCACATCGTACAAGCTATTGAAGAGACTTGCAATTCCCAAAACGAGAACAACGTGGATCGCGCGTGCAGGATAGCCGTCAAGAACAACAAAGAGCATAGTTGCGCATAGTGAAATCGCCCACGCAATCATCCGCAAGGCGCCACCATTCCATACCAATCCGTTTATGACGGAATTATCGCGCGCTATCTCCTTCACAAACATCGAAGTGAAACCAAGTTCCGCCGCAACGCCCATGAGGGCGTTGATTGATATGGCGGTTACAAGACGACCATAGTCTTCGGCTCCAAGATACCGTGGAAGCATCATCATAAAAAAAAAGGATGTCGTCCAGGTAACCGCTTGGGCGCCCATCATGGCTTTGGTATTGCGCGCTATGGAGGCGGTTGATTCGTTCATTTCATAAAAGTCATGCTTGAGAAAACAACTACCCGGTCCCTTTTACAGATTCTCGCCAGAATTCGATAAGAAATTAGGCACCGAGTTTTATTGATGCTTTCCCTTGTTCTTGGATTGTTGCGGAGGGCAGGATCGTTCTGCTCGTGTCAACGGGTTTGAGAGTCTTATAAGTTGAAGTGAACAAACGATCGGAAATGATACCCTACGTCGAACCTGTCAAGGTCAACAGTCCTTTCTTTTGGAGCCTTTGTCAGGAGATACGCGCAGTGAGAGAATGTCGAACTACGTGCATAAATGAGATAGTCGCACTCAGCCAACAGGTAAAGATCTATGAATGCTTCAAACAAAAGTCTCTTCTTATCAGGGCATCCCGACCCCATGTGCATCGCTGCTCCAACCTTAGTAGGGAACCATTTTTTTGTAACAATCACTCTCGGAAACGACTCTGCCAATATTTTCTGAGCTTCCTCGCTGTCGGTGGCAAGGAAAATCGTTGCTCCGGGGTGCCTGCTCAAGGCATCGGCGATAGCCCGTTTGCAGGCTTTCATCGACGCTGGCCTGTTTTGGGTATAACGCACTTGGACACCAATAGTGAAGTCTGAGAAATTCTCCCGCTTGAATGACTCGACCTCTTCGAGGATTTCGTCTTTCAGATGTATCCTCTCCTTGATGAGCTTTGCGAGAATCTCATCAGAGCTAAGCATCTTCATTTGTTCGTTCAGGTGACGGCGCAGGTGAGGTATCTTGTGCATGTAAGACCAGAATACGAGTACGTCCTCGTCATAATCGAGCTTTGAAACATCGCATGAGTACTTACGGTAGCTAAACGGATTACGATCGTGACCTGGCGTGTGGCGATGAAACATCCAATGCATGCCCTTGTCAAGATTACCCTCCCATATCCGAGGGTATACCGACGAGTAAGAAAATTTATCATCAAAAAAACCAAAGGTATGATCTTTGAAGAAGTCCCTTGCAGCATTCTCGCCCGGCTCACTATACATCCCATCGTCCCAGTCGACAAGAACGCGCCGGCCGCACAGATCACCATATAATATCGCCGTCAAGAGACTGAGAATACGGTTGCCCAACCCAGACTTCGATTTAGAAAGGATGTACTTCATGAATCTGATTCCATAAGCAATTGTTTTTTTGTCTTAGAACTTCGGGCGGCATCGCTGGATGCGACTCTCTTGGCAATCATACACTTCTTCGTACGTCACTGACCTCAAGACTCTCCAGCTCGGAAAGCCATAAGTCCACGCTTGCATCGCTCGGCATCCTCCAGTCTCCGCGCGGAGAGAGTGCTACAGAACCAACCTTGGGACCGTCGGGCAGTGCAGAGCGCTTGAACTGCTGACTAAAGAACCTCCGATAGAAGACCTTTAGCCAATGAAGAATCTCTCCCGTCTCAAACCGATCAGCAAAAGCTTGCCGAGCAATGAAGAGAATCTTCCGTGGTGCAAACTGGTGCCGCATCATGTTGAAAAGAAAGAAATCATGCAACTCGTAAGGACCGATTGTTTCTTCGGTTTTCTGAATCAAGGTACTGTCCTCGCCTAACGGCAGCAGCTCGGGAGTAATAGGTGTAAGAGAAATATCGTGCAAGACATTTGAAATCTCACCTTCGAATTCAGAATCCGCCACCCATTCGACAAGGTAACGCACAAGAGTCTTCGGCACTCCCCCGTTGACATTGTACATTGACATGTGATCGCCATTGTATGTACACCATCCCAAAGCCAGCTCCGATAGATCTCCTGTCCCAATCACAACTCCATTCGTTTTGTTAGCCAGGTCCATCAGGATTTGGGTTCGCTCGCGGGCTTGGGAGTTCTCATATGTAATATCGTGGATGGACTCATCGTGCCCAATGTCTCTGAAGTGTTGTTGCACTGCCTCCTGAATAGGTATCGTACGGGAGGAAAGCTTCAAGAGAGAGATCAGTCGGTCGGCGTTGTTCTTAGTCCGTTCGGTAGTTCCAAAGCCAGGCATTGTCACGGCAAGAATCCCATCGCGTGACAACCCGAGGATATCAAAAGACTTCGTCGTCACAAGAAGCGCTAATGTGGAGTCCAACCCACCTGAAACTCCGATCACCGCTGTGCTCGTGCCTGCATGCCGAAGTCGTTTTGCTAAGCCGGCAGATTGAATCGCAAATATTTCCCTGCAATGTTCTGAACGCCGTTGTTTGTCTGATGGTACAAACGGCGTTCGTGCGATTGGACGGAGCAGTTGTTTCGAATCGGCGACACATTCCTGCATGAGAAAGTCAAATCTGCGAAATGTCTTGATGGGACTCGACACAGAATAACTGCTGTTCCTCATACGCTCGTGCACCAGACGCTGAACGTCGATGTCGGCAATAGCCATATGGGTCGCGAACTCAAACCGGTTCGTCTCCTGCAATACCGTTCCATTCTCCGCAATCAGCGAATGTCCACCAAACACCACATCTGTGGTGGATTCAGATGGACCTGCTCCAGCGTATACATAGGCAGCAAGACAACGAGCAGATTGTTGCTTCACGAGATCTCTTCGGTATTCCGATTTGCCGAGCAGCTCGTTGCTGGCAGAGGGATTCAGCAAAACGGTTGCACCGGAGAGTGCTTGATCAGTACTTGGTGGATTCGGAGCCCACAAATCCTCGCAAATCTCGATGCCGAGAATACATCCCGCGACATTTGAGGCTTGAAATAAGAGATCAGTTCCAAATGCAACGCGCACACCGCCTACTTCCACGTCGGTAACTTTGTTCTCCCGGGCAGAGGTGAACCACCGCTCCTCATAGTATTCATTTGTAGTCGGTAGGTACGTTTTCGGCACTATGCCTAACACATGACCACCGCTTGCAAAGGCAGCACAATTGTAGATCCGACCCTCAATCGCCAATGGAAGGCCCACCACTACTGTTATTGGTACACGAGATGTCTCATCCGCAATTCGAATCAAGGACTCCACCGCATGAGAAAGAAGCAATGATTGGTAGAATAAGTCCGCACAGGTATAGCCCGTTATACTCAGCTCCGGAAAAAGTGCAACTTGGCATCCTTCTTTGGATGCCTCACGAAGTGCCAGCAAAATAGCTTCAGTATTGTATCCGATATTTGCAGGCTCAAGTTCCGGTGAAATTGCAGCCACACGAACATAACCGAATGAAGAGCGATCGCTCATTCCATCACCTTTCGATCAAAGCGCACCTTGAGTACCACCCCACAATTTCCGGAGACGTGCCGCATTCGCTTCGTCCTGAGTACTACGCCCAAACGGAATATACTCCACGTGAGGATGATTGCTTAGTTCCTTGTCAAGAATCCT
>JANNUB010000616.1:0-9097 GCA_031394795.1 Ignavibacteriota bacterium
TCAACACGCTGGAGCGCGTGCTCCTTAAGCGAAAAATCGCCCTGCAACAAAGGGCGGAACTGATCGCCAAAAAGCGAACGGACGCCATTAAAGAGCTTGTCGTGACGGTGTGTCATGAATTCAACAATCCGCTTGCAGCGATCAAGATCTCGACGGACATTCTGCTACGTCAGTCGCTTTCCCCTCAGGAAAAGAAGCTCGCCGATGATCTCGACACGAGCATCGCGGTAATGGAAAAGGCGATAACGAAATTACGCGATATCAATTTCGAAAGGATGGAGCCGCCGAACAGCGGTAGATCCACCACTCCTACAGGGGCTTGAATCGCTCAAACGACTGCCGGCAATCATCACAATAGTAGATTTGTTTGCACAACGTCGCACCGAACGGGCTTTCGAGGCGCGTGTGCATCGAATTGCAGAAGGGACACGCGACGGGAAGCTCAAGTACAGCGACAAGACTCTCACCATTCATCGGCGGCGGGGCAATGCCGAATGCCCGGAGCTTTTCTTTCACTTCCTCATCAAGTAAGTCGGTAGACCATGGTGGATTGAATGAGAGCTCGATATCAACCTCAGCGCATCCGAGGGCGTGAAGGCGGCCGCGAATCTCATCCTTCATGTAGTCAAGCGCCGGACATCCCATAAAAGTCGGCGCCAACTGAACCTTCACCCGATCTCCTTCACGCTCGACGGAGCGAATGACTTTCATCTCCACAAGTGAAAGGACGGGGATTTCCGGATCGGTAATCTTACCAAGTTCTTCCCAAATTCGTGCTTCGAATAACGCTGGTTGACTGAGTGTTACCATTTCGCTCCAGGTGCAGTCTGATAAACGCATTGGAGGTCTTCGATAAGATGCCTCAAATGCTCGGTGTGTTCTTTTCTGCGCCCACCTTCGTCAGCGCCTCCAGACATTGAAACATTGAGCGTCGCATTCTTGAGCACCGGAACAGCTTTGCTCAGCCACTCGGCATTCAACGAATCGTTACCCGGAAAAACTCCCGCCGCAACCAGATCGTCTTCACTATGGAGTTTCTCAAACATTCCCCGCGCTTGCGGAAATGCGGCATCAAGTGCCGCCTGCATTCTGCGATGACTTTCTTCCGTCGCGTCGCCGAGCCGTTCGAGCAAACTTTTCGTATGCATCAGGTGATATGCCTCTTCACGAACAATTTTTGCTGCAGCCTCTTTGATCGGCGTGTAGGAGCTCTTGGTCAGGGCATGGAGTCGTACCTGTTCCGCTTCATCAAACAGATATTGCCGCACGAGAGTGTACGCATAATCTCCTTTGGGGTACGTCACGAAGCGGCAGCACGTGAAATCGTTCCATGGTCGCTCGAATGCCATCGTATCGGGACTCTTGCCGGTGAGTTTTTCATGCAAGCTGTACCACATCAGCGAGTGGCCAAGCTCGTCCTGAGCAATGTTGGAAAGTGCCATGTCTTCTTCGAGAATGGGTCCATAGCCCGTCCACTCGCCGACGCGATGACCGAGCATCAGCTCGTCGTCGGCCATAGCAAGAAGCAATTCGCACAGCACCGCGTTGCTCGCAGTCATACAGGCTCCTTCTCCGGCGCGCCGAAAGCCTTCGGATCACGATATTCTTTATTGAATTGAACAAAGAAGTCCTGATCCTGATAATCCGTTCCAATTATGTCGTGTGTCCGAGCAACCCAAAGGCTTACGCATGAGAGTCTTCTCGCAAACTGATCGCGCGCATATTGCAGCGCAACCTGTGGATCAGGTGCGTGCACAGCGCCGACGTGCACATGCGGCTCACCCCGCTTCTTCTGATGGAACACCTCGTAGGTTTCCCATTGTGTGTCGTTCATGCCGCCGCTCCTGTCTTTTGCCGCATCGCGGCGAGCCGCATCGCGGCAAGCCGCATCGCGGCAAGCCGCATCGCGGCAAGCCGCTTCGCAGCGAGCCGCATCGCGGCAAGCCGCTTCGCAGCGAGCGCTTCGCGAACCCAGCGACCCTCCTCGTGCACACGTCGTCGAACGCCGAGTCGTTCCTTGTTGCACGGACCGTCGCCGTTCACAACGCGTTTCAATTCCTCCCAATCCGGCTGCGAATATACCCAGCGACTCGTCTTTTCATCAGAGAAGAGATTTGGATCGGGAACAGTGAGACCGAGAGCGTGAATCTGCGGAACGATCAAGTCAACATATTCCTGACGCACCTGCTCATTTGTTTTTGTCTTGATCTTCCATTTCATCGCTTGCTGTGTGTGTACGCTCATGCTGTCGGGAGGACCGGACATCATCAAGGTCGGATACCACCAGCGGTTGATCGCATTCTGCGCCATGTGCTTTTGCGCCGGTGTTCCCTTCGCAAGCGTCGCAACAGCATCGTAGCCTTGCTTGATGTGGAATGACTCTTCGTAACAGATACGTTTCATCGCCCGCGCATACGGACCGTACGATGTTTGCGCGAGCATCGTTTGATTGATAACCGCGGACGTATCAACCAACCACCCAATCACTCCGACGTCCGACCATTCCGGCGTCGGATAGTTGAACACGTTTGCGTACTTCGCTTTGCCGGCAAGCAATTCATCCAGCATTTCTTCGCGAGGTTTGCCGAGCGTTTCTGCTGCGGTGTAAAGGAGTTGTCCGTGCCCTGCCTCATCTTGCACTTTTGCAATGAGCGTCAGCTTGCGCCGGAACCCGGGAGCGTATGGTATCCATTTCCCTTCCGGTAATTGACCGACGATCTCGCTGTGCGCATGTTGACCTATCATGCGAATGAGATTCTTCCGATAGTCATCGGGCATCCAATCGCCGGGTTCCACTTTGTCGCCGTGGTTGATGCGGGCTTCGAATTCCGCGAGTTTCTCGTCGTTCGATTTCTCTGTGTTCATAGTTTGATTTTACAAGAAAATACTCGTCAACACGCGATGACAATATAAGTGAAATCTCATGCCGTTTCAACGCTCGCAGCGGAATGCGTAGCTTGCACAAAATGAAAACGCCCAAGCCGTAATCCGACTTGGGCATCTCCTGAGATGCAACCGGCTCTCCGGCGACTATTTCAACAACATGAGCCGTTTCGTTTCAGAGTGCCCCCTCGCAGTCAACCGATAGAAATATACGCCGCTCGCCAGATGTTGTGTGCTGAATTGGATCTCGTGCCTGCCCGTTGACCGTTCGTCATTGACAAGGGTCGCGACATCGTTGCCTAACTCATCGAGCAGTTTCAACTCGACAACACTTCTCTCAATAAGAGTGAACCCGATCGTTGTGGCTGGGTTAAAAGGGTTGGGGAAGTTCTGTTCCAGATGAAACAACGCGGGAGATGTGGGTTCCGCCGATGTCGTCGGTGTACGCGACAGGGTGAGACTGTCAATCAAAACATTGCCAATCGTGAATGCCCTCAGTGTCAGCATCGAATCGTTTGCCGTCACGAAAACCGCGCCGTAATTTGCATTGTAGCGTACGATACTTCCTGGCTCCGGCGTCGAACGGAACGCATACAGCGGCCGTCCGCCAATACCATTCACGATGTAATTGAATCCACTCTTCACGATACGTTCGTACGTATGGTCGTGTCCTGTCAGCACAATCGAAGCCCCCCAAGTTGCAAAGGGCCACTGCAGTGCTGGTGTGTTGCCATGGACAGAACTTGATGAGTATGATGGATGATGGAACAGGACGATTCTCCACGGAGAAACAGAAGCACCCAATCGCGATTGCAGCCATTGACCCTGCGTTGACGCGCTCGTATTGCCGTCCGTCTCGCGCGCATCGCTGTCAATGAAGAACAGGTGAACGGGCCCTTTCACCACATCAAAGTAACGCTCATTGTTCGGAAGCTCAAAGTAATTGTACCAACCCGCGATGTTCGCATCCCAATCGTGGTTGCCGAGTGCAGGAAAGAATTTGTTGACCGCAGGACCCGGTGCAAAAGAGCTTGTGCTGCCGGCAGGATAGCGAATGAACTGTCCGTAATATCGCCCTACTTCGTCATCCCACGACTGCACAGTAGTGTTATTCGGTGTGTAGTTATTGTCGCCGACCGTAACGATGAAGTCGGGGTTCTTGCTCGCGATAAAGTTGGCGACGGATTGCACCGCGGCTTCTCGCCCGTAATCGCCGACGCAGGCAAACGTGATACTGGATTGAGAAACCGCAACCGAGGCGATGAGGGAAATGACCGCGGCTAAACGAAACACAAACCGTCCCATGTGTCAAGCCCTGTGTTGAGAGAATTGGAGCGCTCATCGCGAGAACGATTGGCGCGTTTAAGCAACTACGCCTTCGTAGATCTCGCTCAGCGGAATTCGCAATGCTAAGTTCGGCGACTGAATATGGATGACGGCATCATTCCCTGCGTACTCAGAGAGAACCCAATCACCTTGCTCATTCTTTGAAAACAACTCTACGCGTTGCGTCTCTTGAGAAACAAGCAAATAGTATTTCAGCGAAGGGAGCTTTCGGTAAAAGGCAAACTTCGTTCCGCGGTCGTATGCTTCGGTGGAAGGAGAAAGAATCTCAATAATGAGTCCGGGATCGAGCAACGTATCTTTTGGGCTGTCAGCGTAGTGCGGATTGCAGACAACGATGCCGTCAGGGTACGCGAAGAAATCAGTCTCGGGAACATGGACTCGCATATCCGCAACGAAAAGTTTGCAGCCTGCCCGCCGCACTTGAGGCGCAAGCGCCATGCTGAGATTTACCATAATATCATTGTGTTCAGGCGAAGCGCCCGCCATTGCGAACATCTCGCCGGCATAGTACTCCGACTTGAACGGCGCTGCGCGTTCAATCTCCAGATACTTTTCGGGTGTTAGGTAACTTTTCGGTTGGACGGACATAGCTTTCTCTTGGGGAAAAGATACGCAGAACACAAGCGTTTAGCAATACAGCAAATCCGATATAGTCCGAGGGACTCCTTCGGAGAAGTCTCACGCAAAGACGCGAAGACCCAAAGAATGAAAGGAACGAAAGGATATTGCTTCGGAAGTCCCCCCCAAAAAAAATCACCGATGATTCAGGGATCTGCAATCAGCGGCGAGCCGGCGTTGCTGAAATCAAACACGTAGCTGTACTCAACGCCGAGAAGATACGAAAGCGTAAGTTGTCTTCCCCGGACATTTCTGTAGATTGGCAGCTGCGCGAATAGGCGAAGCTGCGAAGGACCGTCTGTGTATGAAAAGCCCGGCATGAGATCGTGATATGTTCCACCCGTAGCAGAAAGTATTCTGCGGTCCGCGAAATCTGCCGAGGCGAAGCGGCTTCGAAGAAGGAGCGAACCCATGAAATGATCGTCCAGCGTATACTCACCGCCGATCGTAAGGTTATATTCATCACCTATTCGGTAGCTATGGAAGTTTGTGCCGGAATAACGATACGTTGCAGTTGCATAAAATCGAATTCCGAATTCCGGAAAGCCATGCATGGCAAAAACCCAACCGAGAAGCGCTGCCGCACCGGTTCCGGGCTGAAGATCGATCGCGAGTCGGCTCGTGCCTTGTTCTTTCGTAAAACTCCCTGTCGGCAAGCTGGCTCCGCCGCCGACCGCAAGGGCAAACGGCGAGAGAATACTTGGGGAAACAAGCTGGTACTTTATCACCGTCACGACATCCCCAATTCCGGACGCTCCGAGTGTGAATGTCTCATCGAACCGAAGGCTTCGCACGGTGGTCTCTCGGGTCTTGTCCGTAAAAACCAGAGAGATGAACACCGACAAGCGCGGTTCCAATCCATATTCAGCCTGCAGATTGAAATAGGATACCATCGCCTTCGCTCGTTGAGGATGTTCGATGCGATGGCGTTCCTCGTATGCCCGCGTTAAGGAATTGAACTGATAGTTGACGCCAACGTTCAGCGTGCGGTATTTCAGCACGCCGCTTTGCAAACCGCCAACCGAAGAAGCGCCGACTGTGCAGCAACCCTGCGCAAACGCCATGCCGCTGGTCGCAAGGATGTATGCCGTGGAGAGAAAACAGAGGGGAAGAAACTTCACAGCCGTCTTAATAGTTTATGAATACGTCCACGAGCTGTGTCGTGCTGCCGCCGACATTATTCTTGACGGTTACCTGAATGTAATTTGGACCGCGGCAGCAGAGCGATGCACTGAACCGGACCGAAGCTCCCTCGCCGATGATATCTCCCGTTGAAGCCGACCATCTGTATGTCAGCGGACGGTTCTCACGATCGGTTGCAACGACTGTGATCGTCGAGGTGTAGCCCACATCAATTACAGGAGGATCTGCGGTGAGCGATTGAATGCGAAGATTTCCTGAAGATCCGCCCTCGTCACTTGGCGGCTGGACGCAGGACAAGAACACGCCCGCCGCGAAGAGCACTATCACTTGCTTTATAACAATTATCACAGTAATGATTTGACGATACCTTCGAGATCAGACTTGCTCATGTAGCCGACGTGTTTCCGAACGATGTTCCCCTTCTTGTCGACTATGAATGTTGCGGGAATTCCATTGATTCCGCCGTACGCGTCAGCCAGTGCGCCATCACCTACAACGACCGGATAGTTCATTTTTGTTCGCTCAACGTAAGGCTGGACAACTTCCCAGCCCTCCTGATCGAGAGAGACGCCAACTATCACAACGCCTTTGTCCTTGAACTGATTATGCACTTCCATAAATCCAGGAATCTCCCTTCGGCACGGGCCGCACCACGTTGCCCAGAAGTTCACGACCACAACCTTGCCTTTCAGCTTCGCAAGCTCGACAACTGTTCCATCGTGAGATTTCAGTTTGAAGTTGGGCGCCGATTTCGATTTCTGTGCGAACGAAACTCCCACGGCAACGACAACCACCAGCACAAGCGCAAAAACTCTCTTCATCAATTCTCTCCTGTTATATTTTTTGTTGATTGAAATGGTTGCTTAGTATAACAAAATCTTCCGCAAAATGTTCCCAACACTGCGTTGGATATCCACTCGCATTCAATTATATTGTTCCCGTTAACTCTGAATTCAAAAACTGCTTCACTCCATACTCCTTTTCTCGAACTCAACAACAATGGCAGACCGAACTATCACAGTAGGCCACAGCCCCGACCCCGACGACGCATTCATGTTTTACGGGCTCGCAAGCGGCAAAGTAAAGTTAGATGGGATACACATCGAACATCTGCTAGAGGACATTCAGTCGCTGAACGAGCGGGCGATACGCGCCGAGCTTGAAGTCACCGCGATCTCCGCGCATGCATTTCCTTTCGTTGCGGACAGCTACTGGATCATGAAAACCGGCGCGAGCATGGGTGAAGGGTACGGTCCCGTCATCATCTCACGCAAATACAAATCTCTCGATGAACTCAAAGGCAAAACCGTCGGCACGCCGGGACCATTGACAACCGCGACGCTTCTCCTCAAGACATTTACGGACGGAATTAAAAACGTTGATATGCCGTTCGACAAAATCATGGACGCAGTTGATGACGGAACAGTGGGCGCCGGCTTGCTCATACACGAGGGACAAATCACTTATGCATCGCTTGGCTACAATAAGATTCTTGACTTCGGAGAATTGTGGGAGAAAGAAGCAGACGGCTTGCCCCTCCCTCTTGGACTTGATGTCGTGAGAAAAGATTTGGGCGAAGCAATGGCAAGAAAACTTTCCGAAGGTTTGAAGCAGAGCATTGCCTACGGCTACGAACATCAAGACGAGTCAATTCCGTACGCAATGCAATGGGGGCGCGGAATTGACTACAAACTCGGTGAGAAGTTTGTGAAGATGTACGTAAGTGATTTGACGATTGATATGGGGGAGAAAGGAAAGAAAGGGTTGGAGCTGTTGTTTCGAAAAGGATTTGAGAAGGGTCTGATTTCGAACGTGCCGAAGGTTGAGCTATTCTGAATGTTGATGCAATTTGATACCGTCAATGAAGTGAAAGTCTTTCGTGTTGTACGTAAATAATTCGACTTCTCTGATGAGCGCAGTTGCCGCGATAAGAGCATCGGGAATATCCAATCCGTGGCTCTTCGAATACTGTTCGCTAAGTTCTACCGCTCGACGAGAAATTTCCTCGTCAACATACTCTGTGCGAAATCGCCGCATGTCTTTCTTGATCTTTCTCAGCTGATCTTTGTTGTCAGCCCCTACGAACAACTCCATGAGTGTGATAGAACTTGCGAGAACGTTTGCCGCCCCGATGGTTTCCATATCGTACAGCGTCTTCCGATTCGCCCGAAATAACTCAATGAAGACATTCGAGTCGCACAGAGTCATTTCTTGTCTCTCCCCCAAGCCTTTCTTCGAATGTCTTCAAGCGTAATGTCTCGCCCCTTCCAAATGCCAAAGAGTCTACGAAGTGCGGGTGACGCGGCTGGCTTCTTTCCATTTTTCTTTATCCTTCGTTTCGCCTTATCCTTTCTTTCCGTAATCTCGATGTAGTCCAACGTCCGCAACAAATCCAGCACGGGCTTTGATTTTGTCTCGTCGTGGACTGTTATCAGATACTCCTGCATAACTCATTTCTCCTTTCCTTACACAATCAAGTTATTAAATGTCGTTATTATCAGCAAGTCAGTCAATCGTCTTTGAATTGGTGCAATGATGCAATTCTACCCTCTCGCCTGTCGTTCGGATGCCCGCTCGTGAATCTTCGCGGCAACTTCTGGATAATGTGAAAGGACTCGCTCAAACAAATCCCGATCAAGCCTGTACATATCACAATACGTCGCAGCACGGACGCTTGCCGTGCGCGGTTGTTTGAGAATCAACGCGATCTCACCAAAAAAATCTCCATCCGATAGTTTCGACAACACAGTTTGGCTGTCTTTCGAAATTGCGACAAGCTCGCCGCGGCTCACAAAGAACATGTCATTCCCTTCATCGCCCGCACGAAAAACATAATCGCCGGGAAGATAGACCGCCGGCGTTATTTGCAGGGCAATCTCTTTAATGAACCCTTCGCTCGCATCTTTGAAGAGTGGAACTTTCTCGATAATCTCCCGCTTCAAATGCAGCGACACTTCCAGTTTCAAACTCGGCGGGAGCGACGTGAGAATGGACGACTCATCGTAGCCGTGCCGTTGTTCCCACACGTACGCATAATACTCCGTCAGCTTCTTGCGCAAATCCAACGGCAGCGCTTTGTATTTCATAAACGCTTCGAGCTTCTCCA
>JANNUB010000620.1:0-3538 GCA_031394795.1 Ignavibacteriota bacterium
TTTGTCTTTCATGGGGCCAACTAAATATTTGAGACGGCATTTGCCGCTTTTTTTCGTAACGTGTACGTGCGCGTCCCCCCGCCCCCCCTGCGGCGCGCCTTGGGGTCGCCCCCCAACGACGGCAAGCTCGGCGCCGGCATTGCTCGCGAAATATTTTTCGCCGGTCAGAAGCCATTGTTCTCCGCGTTGCCGCGCAATAGTCTCAACGGTTGCACCCAAATCGGAGCCGCCCTTCACTTCCGTCATCCACGTTGCACCTTGCCATACAGCATCGTCCTTGCGCAGAAGCTCCGGAAGAAAGCGCGTCTTCGATTCAGCGGCGCCATACTTCTCGAGGGGAACGGCAGTTGAAAGAGAAACCGTGTAGGGACAATAGAGACCAGGATCATAGAACGAAGTCACATAGCCCAAGAGGTAGAATGGCAACAGGGATTTCTCCTCAAGTGAACGCCACACGACACCGGTCCGATAGCCCTGTCTCAACATCTTCCAGTACTCAGGAGGGAACAGGATTTCATCGACGCGGGCGCCGAAACGATCGAACATACGAAGCCATGGCGTCCCCATACGATCAACGGCATCGGAAATCGGTTTGCCTTCCTTTTCCCACCATATTTCATAGGTGCGTAGGTCCGGCTCATGCGCCAGCGTGCCGAACATGTGTCGTAAGAAACTTGTTGGTGAATGAAGTGGCTCGAGCATCATATTCTAATTACTCCACACTACAAAACTCTATAAACTCTATAGACTCTACAAACTCTACTCCGAAGGAGCCCTTCGGACAAACTGGAAGCCTCACGCCGCAGCCTCCTCAAACTTCCTCTCATCAAAAATCAACTGCCGACACAAGTCGCGCCCGCGTTCATCAATTTTATACAGCGGCATAATCTTCGACGCGTGAACAATCGCCATATCGAGCCCTGCTTCAATTGCGTAATGCAAGAAGACCGAGTTCAACACGTGCCGCATGTGCTGCGACAGCCCGAAAGAGATATTGCTCACGCCGAGAATCGTCTTCACGCCGGGCAGTTCTTTTTTGATGAGACGAATCGCTTCAATCGTTTCCATTCCCGCGCGCCGGAATTCTCCGTCACCGGAACCAAGAGTAAACGTCAGAGTATCGAAGATGAGATCATGCGGCTTCATCTTATATTTGTTCACGCACAAATCGTAAATACGTTTTGCGATGGCGAGTTTCTTCTCCGCAGTCTTCGCCATACCTTGCTCATCAATTGTAAGCGCGATGACCGCTGCGCCGTATTTTTTGCAGAGCGGAACGACATCGTCAATTCTCTTTTCTCCATCTTCAAGATTGATGGAGTTGATGATTGCTTTGCCGCCGATGAGCTGCAATGATTCCTCAATCACCGGCGCTTCAGTGGAATCAATCACCATCGGCAACGTCACTTGTGTATTGAAGCGGTAGATAATCTCTCGCATGTCTTTGATTTCATTGCGACCAACGTACGCCGCGCACACATCAACCATGTGCGCGCCTTCTTTCACCGCCTCTTTCCCCATTGCGACGATGCCTTCCCAATCTTCTTTCGCGAGAAGCTCTTTGAAGAGCTTGCTGCCGTTCGCATTCGTCCGCTCGCCAATCAATACAGGCGCAGGGTCAATGTGCAGTGGAACCGATTGATACAAACTCGATGCGCTTGGAACGAAATCAATGTTACGCGCTTTCGGCGCGAGGCCGCCGACCGCGTTCGCAAGCTGGCGAATGTGTTCCTTCGTCGTTCCGCAGCACCCGCCGACGACATTCACTCCCAAATCTTTGACAAAGTGAGACATGAACTGCGCGAGTTTTTCCGGCGTCAGTTTGTAATGCGCGTGCCCGCCGACGTTCTCGGGAATGCCTGCGTTCGGCATGATGAACACCGGCTTCGGGCTGCTCGAGCACAACACGCGAACATGCTCGCTCATTTCCGCTGGACCGGTTGCGCAGTTCATTCCAATACCATCAACATCGTACGGCTCAAGCGACGTAAGCGCGGCGGAAATTTCCGTTCCGAGCAACAGCGTTCCCATAGTCTCAACCGTAACAGACGTGATGATTGGAACCCGCTTATGTACTTCATCAAAATATTCGAAGATGCCGTAGAGCGCCGCCTTCGTCTGCAAAATATCCTGACACGTTTCAACCAAGAGCAAATCAACTCCGCCTTCCACTAAACCCTTCGTCTGCTCTTTGTACGACATTGCCATGTCTTTGAACTTGATGTGTCCGAGAGAAGGAAGCTTTGTTGTCGGACCCATTGAGCCTGCAACGAAGCGCGGGTGATTGGGCGTTGAGAAATCATTCGCGATGCGTTTTGCAATTTGTGCAGCCTTGAAACTCAACTCATACGCGCGGTCAGCAAGATTGTATTCAGCGAGAACAATAGACATTGAACCAAACGTATTCGTCTCGATCACGTCGGCGCCGGCTTCGAGGTAATCTTTATGCACAAGCTCGACAGCAGAAGGCTTCGAGACAACGAGATACTCGTTGCAGCCATTGAGATGTTCGCCGCCGAAATCATCTGCAGTCAGATGCTGACCTTGCAGATGCGTGCCTGTCGCGCCGTCGAAAACGATGATTTTTTCTTTGAGAACTTCGAGAAAGGATTTCATCTCTCTTTCATGATTGGAAGATGTCGAACTCTATGCTTGCTGTTCGTTGCGCCTACAAGTCCAGTTCGTCGGAGAGGTCGGCAACAGCGAGCGAGAAGCCCGGAAGAATTTCTTCGCCTTCGATCACATCGCCGCGTCGGAGCATTTTCGACGGCTCCGCCGCATGATACACATGCACGGTTTGATCCTGCGGATTCACAACCCACGCAAGCAGACATCCGCTTTCGAAATACTCGACAAGTTTCTCGTGCAGCGATTCGAATGTATCATTAGGTGAAAGAACTTCGACAACAAGATCAGGCGCTCCTTGAAAAAAAGCCTTAGGAAATCTGGGGTTGCGCTTCGCCCGATCTTTGCTCACAAAGGAAGCATCGGGACAACGAAGATTTTCATTCGTCATCCAAAAACCCGCGTTCGGTACTACAACATATCCCATCATTCGCTCGAACACGAAGGCGCCAAGAAATCGAATCATCGCAGCACAAACAAGCTCGTGAAAGAATAACACGGGACTCATGACAATCTCTCCGTTGACAAGTTCGCACTTGTGAGCTGGATGCTCTATCGCCAACAACTCCTCCTCTATCCAGACTTTTTTTTCTAACACCGTCTCCATGTTTGCCTCCATTCGAATTGATTATGCTGCAGCCTTTTCAATCAGAGGATACTCTCTGAGAATCTCATACAAAGTCGTTCGCTGCGCCGCAGCCAACCCCGCGCCGTGAATCAAATCAATGCACTCATCCGTGTTCGTCTTGTTGATAAAGTTTGCCGCGGCGTGAACGTTTTCTTCGAGCAGCGTTCCGCCGAAATCGTCCGCGCCGAAGTGCAGCGCGATTTGTCCAGCCTTCTTCCCTTCCGAAAACCACGACGCCTGAATGTGCTCGAAGTTGTCGAGATAAATTCGGCTGAACGCGATGAG
>JANNUB010000017.1:0-11136 GCA_031394795.1 Ignavibacteriota bacterium
GTGTTGCCTTCTTCCACTTTGCCGAGGCGGTTGGTCGTTCCTGCGGAGAAGAGCATTGCCTCAGCCAAGCTTGTCTTCCCCGCACCTCCGTGACCGATGAGCGCCACGTTGCGGATGCGGTCGGGTGTGTATTCCTTCATTGCAATTGATTCCTCCTATTAGGTCGGTGATGAGATTCGAATCCCCAATCCTTGAGAGGTTCTTCGATTGTCCGAAAAAAGCAGAACGTGAAGAAGAGTTGGGGTGAGTTCCTTTGATGAGAAAAAACAAAAAACCTCTGTCGTCAAACAGAGGTTTACGCTCGCAGTCGTTCGCTGAACGTTCTCACGCCCTTGAACAATGCCGAGACAAACGCAACGGTGTCGAGAATAGGTCCTTCGAGCCGGTCTTGCACCCTGCGTTCGAGCGCGACGACGTTGTCCGCGATTTCGCGAATCGAGCCCATGGATTCGCGCACCATCATCACCTGGTCGTCAACATTATCGGTGATGTTCTTGACGCGTGACGAAATGTAATCGATATTTTCCAGCACCGGCATCGTTCGCTCGGTCACCGCTTTGATATCGCGTTCGATACTCGTGAGCATTTCCTTCACGCGTATCAGCACGATGATGAGAAAAACGCAGACGGCTGTGACAGCGACCAACGCTAACAGTTGTGCGGCGAGTAATGCGGTTTCCATGAGTTTTGAGAATTATGAACGATTACGTTCCTGTTTGTACGCGTCCAGCCCCGACTTCACCGCGTCCTTGAGCCGCACGCCTTCATCGAGAATTGACGTCGAGCGCTGGCGCGCGTTGTTTAAAACTTTGTCGGCGTCTTCCAACAACGAGCTTGCCTGCGATTTCACTTCGGAGATGATTTGTTCTCCGCGCTTTCGTGCTTCTGTCGAGACCTCAGGGAGCTTTGCGCGCACTTCGCGCAAAGCCGCGTCCGCGTTCTCCATCAGCTCGTCCGTTCTTGCCTTAATATCCGAACGAAGCTCTTTGCCGCTTTTCGGCGCGTACAGCAACGCGAGAATCGCGCCGATGGCGCTTCCCGCGAGCAAGCCGAAAATGAATCCTTTTGTTCCGTCAGTATTGTTCGCCATCGCTCAACCTCCACCGAATGAAAAGTGATACAAACTTCGTTTTCATGATAAAGACTTAGGCGTAAAAAAGCAACGCAACGTGACCGTCATCTCTACGAGGCCGTGCCTCTACGAGGTCGTAGACCTTCATGTGCACTTCTCATGCAGGTCGTAGACCTGCAAGGTCACCGATTCTTCTTCTTATGTCGTTGCTTCCGCAAGCGTTTCTTCCGCTTGTGCGTTGCCATCTTGTGGCGCTTGCGCTTCTTGCCGCTCGGCATTCGATCTCCTTTCGTGGTGATGAGATTACATTTGCTGTGAATGTTGATCGAGAATCGTCTTCGCGCGTTTTCCCAAATCCGATTCCGGGTTCAAGTCAACTGCTTTCTTGAACCACTTATTCGACTCTTGAAAATTTCCCGAGTACAATTGTACGATGCCGAGATTGAACGCGCCGGGCTGATGCTTGGGGTCGCTCTTCAACGCGGCTTCCATTTCTTTCACGGCGTTAGCGAAAAACTCTCCGGCACGCGTCGAGTCGAGCTTGCCGACCTCGAAATAACAAATGCCCAAATCAACGCGGGCGTTCGGGTCGTTCGGTTTCGCTTTCAGAAATGACCTGTACGCTTCGATGGCTCGCGGCAGATACGCCGCGTCGTGTGTTCCCGCGTCGTGCAACGCATTGGCGAGCAGAAGCTTCGAGCCGGCGTCGTTTGGATTTTCCTTCACGGTTTGCTCAAGCCGCTGAATCGCGCTGAGAACATCTTGACTCGGCGGGGTCGCGGGATTTTGTCCTGAAGGAAATTGCATCGGCAGAGCCTGCTGTTGAGCGACCCCACGTGTGTGAGTCCGCTGAGCCTCTACATAAATGAAGACGCCGACCAGTGCGAGAATCAACACGCCGACCGCATAATGCCACGCCTCGAGTTTGATTCTTGACTGGACTCTCGTTTCAGATTTCTTCGGCTGAGGTTTTGAATGAGGGGCTGGAGCAGAGGACGATGCGTTTTGAGAAGTTCTTCCGGGAAGCTTCGCTCCGCACGCTTCGCAGTATGCTCCGTCGTGCGTGTTCACGTGACCGCATGCCGCGCATGTGAGTTCCGATGCGCTTGGACGAACAAGAGAGGAAGGGGAGGCGCTTGCAATCTTCGCGCCGCACTGCGAACAGAATTTGCTCTCAGCACTGAGTTCCTTGCCGCACTCATGACAAACAATTACAGCAGTCGCCATACATCAACCTCCGACAATCTGTGCGGGCGGCGTCTTGGTGAGATTTTCGTTCACCGCCTGTTTCACTTCCTTCGAAACTTTGAACAGCGGCACCCAGTGCTCGCCAACCATCACCTGTTCGCCCGTGCGCGGGTTGCGAGCGACGCGTCCCTTCCGCTTTTTCACTTTGAAACTTCCGAACCCGCGGATTTCAATATTCCGTCCCTCCTTCATCGCTTCAATCACCGTCAAGATGAAGCCATCCACCACCGCTTCGGTATCTACCTTGGTCAGACCCGTCCCTGTCGCAATGCGGTCAACTATGTCAGCTTTGGTCAAGGGTAAACCTCCTTAATCTTAAACTTTGGTTCTCTATCAAAACTAAAAACAAATCTCACGCTGAACGCGACCGTAACGGAGGAGCGTTGTAACGACATCAAAACGGTCCAGTAAACCGGTACGACAAAATCGGCTTCTCCAAGAATTCTTTCTTCACCGCTTCAATCTTCTCATCCACTTCGCCGAACATTCTATCGAAAAAACTCTTTCGCTCGCGTTCTTTCACAATCGAAGGCTCGCCCTCGATGCCGCAGAGCTCTGCCGCAATCTTCACTGCGTCTTCATACGTACCGAGCGTGTCAACCAATCCGAGCTTCACCGCCTGCTCGCCCGTGAACACGCGTCCGTCCGCAAGCGCGACAGCATCGCCATGATTCAAGTCTCGCGCCTCTTCTACGACTGCGATGAATTGTTTGTGCACATCATCCATCAAGCCCTGGAAATATTTTTCGGCATCGGGCTTCATTTGTGTTGTGCTCGAACCCGCGTCCTTCAGCTTGCCCGCCTTAATCGTCTTGATGTCAATGCCTAACTTGCCGAGCGCGTCGTGGAGTTGCAGAAACTCGCTAATCACGCCGATGCTGCCGGTGAGCGTCCCGCGATTTGCAACGAGCCGTGAAGCGCCGCACGCAACGTAATACCCGCCGCTTGCCGCGAGGGAGCCCATCGAAACGACGACAGGTTTTTCCGCACGAGTCTTCTTTACTTCTTCGTACATTTCCTGACTCGGCACCACCGCGCCGCCGGGCGAATCAATCCGCAGAAGAATTCCTTTGATGCTTCCGTCGTCGCGATATTTTTTCAACTGCCGCACAACCTCGTCGCTCGACAAGATGACGCCTTTGAGTTCAATGACAGCGAGCTTGTCGCCGCGACCGAACGTGACGGTTTCACGCGAACTCACGCCAACAGATTTGACTGCGGAATAAAATAGAAGAGTGAAGCCCAACCCAACAACGGCAAGCACGAGGAGAATCGCCAAGAACCACTTTGTAGATTTCGACATTTTACGTTTTCGGGAAACCCTGTAAGTGATTGATTTGTAGTAAATTATATGAAAGTATGGGGAGAATGTCAACGAGGTTTTTTTGCGTAGGAGTGGATCAGACTCGACCTGAATAGTTAAAGTGGGAGACGAATCGGTTGACCGGGTTGATTTTGCATCTCTCGATTTCTATATTACTCGAAAATTGTCATGACAATTTTCTACTCATATAGAAATGCGATACCTCACTGGCGAAATCGAGCGACTCTTCGATGAAGAGCGGAAAATGTGCTTCATTGCTGGACCGCGTCAAGTCGGTAAGACGACGCTCGCAAAACACATTCTTTCGCGCACGAAGCAGCCGTCGCTATACTACAACTGGGACGTGGAGTCCGATCGGAAAACAATTCTTAAGTCTCCAGAGAATTTTTGGCAACGCGATCTGCCGTCAGGTACGCGTCCGCACCGTCTCGTGCTCGACGAGATCCACAAGTTCCCGCGGTGGAAACGATTTTTGAAAGGGCTATATGACGCGCATCGCGATGACCTCGAGGTTCTCGTTACGGGAAGCGGTAGACTTGATGTGTACCAGCGAGGAGGTGATTCGCTGTTCGGGCGCTATCAACAATACCACTTACACCCGTTTACGTTGGGAGAAATGCTCGCGCATGGTCGTCAATCCATTGTCTCGCCTTCGGCATTCATGGAGCGGCTCACGGACTCACGCATGATGAGTGGGGCGGAAGATGCGTTGCAGATGATTGAAAGGTTTACCGGTTTTCCCGAACCATTGTTTGCGGAAAGCGAGCAGAGGCTTCGTCGGTGGAGGCGTTCGCATGAACAGCTCATCATTCGCGAAGACTTGCGCGACTTGACGCGCATTCGAGAGCTCGGGCTTATCGAGGCGCTGGTCAATTTGTTGCCGGAGCGAGTGGGGTCGCCGCTTTCGATCAATGCACTCCGTGAGGATCTGAACGTTCGCTTCGAGACGGTCCAGAGTTGGCTCGCTGCACTGGCGCGAATGTTCTTTCTCTTCACCATCCGACCATACGCAGGAAAACTCGCTCGAACATTGCGCCGCGAAGAGAAAGTGTACTTGTACGATTTTTCGACGATACCCAACGAGGGAGCGCGTTTTGAAAATCTCGTCGCACTGCATCTGCTGAAGCTTACGGAAGCCTGGACCGATTTTGGGTACGGCGACTTCGCGCTGTATTATGTTCGCGACCGCGAGAAACGGGAAGTGGATTTCCTCATCACCGAACGGGGGAAACCGTTCGCATTGTTTGAGGCAAAGTTGAGCGCCGCCGACATTGATTCATCACTGAGATACTTCAATGAACGCTTGAAGCCGAAATACGCCGTGCAAATTGTACGGCATCCACAGCGCTTCAAAACATCATTCGTTACGCAGGGAATTGTGCTCGTACCGGCAGCGCAAGCCCTTGCGCTGATGTAAGCCGCGGCTAATTCACCGCAACCGCCTCAAGACTCAACTCGCTCATCTTATTCTTCTCCGATTCTTCAGCCGAGAGCAACGCCAGCTTCAACACATCACCCATTTCTTTTGCGAAACGAAATGTCATCCCCTCCGTCGCAGTCTTCGGCACATCGTCGAGGTCGAGCTTGTTGCGTTCCGGGAGGATGATGGTTTTGATTCCTGCGCGGTGCGCTGCAATCACTTTTTCCTTCACGCCGCCGATCGGCAATACCGCGCCGCGCAACGTGATTTCGCCCGTCATCGCCAAATCATTCCTCACAAGACGATTCGTGAGCAACGACGACAACGCTGTCAGCATCGTCACGCCGGCGGAGGGACCATCTTTCGGAATCGCGCCCGCAGGAACGTGCACGTGAATGTCAAGCTCCGAGCGGAAGTTCTCGTCGAGTCCGAGTTGCTTCGCATTGGACGCGATAAAACTCAACGCCGCTTGCACAGATTCTTTCATCACATCGCCAAGCTGACCGGTGAGCGTGAGATTTCCTTTTCCCTTCATCTTCGTCGCTTCAATAAAGAGAATGTCGCCGCCAACGGGAGTCCACGCGAGACCAACTGCAATGCCCGGACGATTGATGCGCTCGGCAACATCGGGAAAAAATTTTTGCTGACCGAGATATTTGGTCAAATTATCTTTGCCAACAGCTGCTTTTTGAATCGTTCCTTCGGCGACATCTTTCGCGACGCCGCGAGCAACCGCTGCAATCTGCCGCTCAAGATTACGCACGCCTGCTTCACGCGTGTAGCCCGAAATGATTCCCCGCACCGCATCATCTTCAAGTTGAAGCTGTTCATTCTTCAACCCGTGTTCCGTCGTCTGTTTCGGCACGAGATATTTTTTGGCGATGTGAAGCTTCTCGTCTTCGACATAGCTTGGAATTTCAATGATTTCCATTCTATCGCGCAACGGCGGCAGAATCGTATCCAACATATTCGCAGTCGTAATAAACATCACCTTCGAAAGGTCAAACGGGATTTCGAGATAATGGTCGCTGAACGAAAAATTCTGCTCGGGGTCGAGCACTTCAAGCAGCGCCGATGAGGGGTCGCCGCGGAAATCCTGTCCGACTTTGTCGATTTCGTCAAGCATGAAGAGCGGATTGTTCGAGCCGGCTTTCTTCATGCCTTGAATAATTCTACCGGGCAACGCGCCGATGTATGTGCGGCGATGCCCGCGAATCTCCGCCTCATCATGCACGCCGCCAAGCGAGATGCGAACGAATTTTCTCCCAAGCGCGCCCGCAATGGATTTGCCTAAAGATGTTTTTCCGACGCCGGGCGGACCGACGAAGCAAAGAATCGGGCCGCGCATGTCGTTCTTCAACTTGCGCACGGCAAGATATTCGAGAATGCGCTTCTTCACTTTGTCGAGACCGTAGTGGTCGTTTTCGAGAACGTCTTTCGCCTTCTTGATATCGAGATTGTCGTCCGTGCTTACGCTCCAAGGCAAATCCAAAATCCAATCGAGATACGTGCGGCTCACCGTGTATTCCGCCGAGGCTTGATTCATTTGCGAGAGGCGCTTCAACTCCTTCTCGGCAACTTTCTTCGCTTCCTCAGGCAACTTTGCATCGTCAATCCGCTTGCGAAGCTCCTGCAGCTCGACACCTTCTTCATCCTCGCCCAATTCTTTCTTAATTGCTTTCATCTGCTCGCGCAGATAATATTCGCGCTGTGTCTTGTTGATTCCTTCCTGCACCTCAGATTGGATTTTGCTGCCAAGCTCAAGTTTCTGCACAAGCTTCGTCAGCACGAGCGCGGTTTCCTCCAGCCGCCGCTTCAAGTCGAGCGTTTCGAGAATCTTCTGCTTCTCTTCAACAGTGACGGGAATCAGGGAGGCGACAATGTCAGCGACGGTGCCAGGGTCCTCCGTATTCAGAATGACGGAGAGCTGCTCTTCATTGAGATTCGGCGAAAGCTCGACGGCGCGCTTGAAAAGATTCTTCAGGTTCGTCGTCATCGCATCCATCTCGATGCCTTCGTGCTTCACGTCGTCGCATTCGCGCACGATGGCGCGAATGTATGGCTCGCTGTGGAGAATCGAAAGGAGTTGCACCCGCTCCAATCCTTGCATCAGCACGCTGCGCGTGCCGTCGGCGAGCGTGAATTGCTTCAACACTTTCGCGAGCGTGCCGAACCAGTGAATGTCCTTCTCCGTCGGCTTGTCAATGGTGCCGTCCGTCTGCGCAACGATGACGACGTGCCCCTCGTCTTTGAGCGCCTCTTCGACGCCGATGATACTCGCTTCACGTCCGATGGAAAGCGGCATCACTTGACGCGGAAAAAAAACCGAGTTGCGCAACGGCAACACCGGCATTGCTTGCGGGACTTTTGTTTTCGTCATTCATTCTCCTGTAAATGGTGAGCGGAGCGAACCATCTCACCGCCTGTTAGTTGGAACAAACTTTTTCTACTCGATACAACAGTAATAGCATTCGATTCGTTCTCAGCCAACTCACTCTCGCATGACTGAAGCACCCTCAACCAAATTTGTTCCGCGAAATATCCGCGCTGTTTCAGCGTCATCCGCGTTGAAAATTTCTCTCTAAGATGAATACGTGAGACCCTTCGCTTCGCTCAGGGTTTGGAAAAAACCACAAACGGGCGACCGACGCATCCCACCAGCGTCGGCGCCCGTTGTTGCTGCTTACATCAGATGCTTCGCTGCGCTCAGCATTGGACGCATCAACGAACCTTCACTTCAATTTGCTTCGCCTTCACTTCTTCCGCTTTCGGAATCGAAACCGAGAGCACGCCGTTGGTGAATTCCGCTTCGATGGCGTCGCTCTTCACGTTCTTCGGCAGAGTAAAACTGCGCTGGAATTTTCCGAACGAGCGCTCGACGCGGTGATAGTTTTTTCCCTTCTCTTCCCTCTCCGCTTTCTTCTCCCCCTCAATCGTGAGAACATTCTCGTGCATCGTAATCTTCACTTCATCTTTGCTGATGCCGGGAAGCTCGACGTCCACAACGTAGGTGTTCTCGTTCTCCGCAACATTCACTGCAGGGGTGTACGATGAGAAGAACGTCCCGTCATCCACAACTCCGCCGCGGAAGAATTTGTCAATCATCGAATCGAATTTTGAGAATTCGTCGAACGGCGCTTTGAAGACCGGATACGTGCGATACTTTACTAACATGGCTTTGTCTCCTTATGATGTTGTTGTGTTGATTGATTTCTCTTGTCGACGAGATTAAGAGGTTCAACCGACGTGCCAAATGAGAAGTGCTTCAAACTGGAAGATTTGAAGCGGCGAACCTTCGTCTGCTGACAAATCGTCACCAGCGCGCTGAAAGGATTTCAGAAATCATGAAAGTTTGACGAGCTTGACTGACAAACGGTGCGCATCGCGTTGACTTTCAGAACGCCATTGGATATATTTTTGAAAATTCAATCCCCCGATTTTCGTTTCCTTATCTCACTCCAATATTTTTCCCAACGTTTCCATGGAGGGCGTTGACGGAGTGTCCGAAGGTCGGGCTGAGAAATGTCGAAGGGAAATTCAAGTCCCTTTTTTTGTTGTCAGAAGTAGAGCGATTTTCAAATCGCCTGCGATTTGTAACAGCAGAGGAACTCATGGCTGAAAAACAATTTGACGTCGTTGTCGTGGGCGGCGGACCGGGCGGCTACACGGCGGCAATACGCGGAACGCAGCTTGGCTTTAGCACTGGGATTATTGAAGCGGACAAATTAGGCGGCGTCTGTTTGAATTGGGGCTGCATCCCGACGAAGGCTTTGTTAAAGAACGCGGAAATTCTTCATCAATTCAAGAAGGCGGCGGAGTGGGGAATCAGTTACGACAATTTGAAATTTGATTTCTCGAAAATCATCAAGCGCAGTCGCGATATCTCGGACAAGATTTCGAAGGGCGTTGAGTTCTTGGTGAAGAAGAATAAGATTGATTACATGGCGGGCTACGGAACGCTGCTCGGCAACGGAACGATAGAAGTGAAACCGAAGGAAGGTTCGCCGTATAAAATTTCCGCCAAGCACATAATCGTAGCAACGGGTGCTCGCGCTCGCTCGATTCCCGGCGTCACGATTGACCGCAAGCGTATCATCACGAGTACGGAAGCGATGTCGCTGAGTGAGCAGCCGAAGAGTATGATTGTTGTCGGCGCGGGAGCGATTGGAATTGAGTTTGCGTACTTTTACAACGCGCTCGGCACGAAGGTGACCGTTGTTGAAATGATGCCAGGCATTCTTCCCATTGAAGACCGCGAGCTGACGAAGGAGATGGAGCGAAGCTTCAAGAAGCAGGGAATTGAAATTCTCACCGACACGAAAGTTGAAAGTGTGAAAGCAAGCGCGACTGATGCAACAGTGGTGGTGAATACGCCCGAAGGGAAGCGCGAGTTGAAAGGCGATGTTGCGTTGATGGCGATTGGCGTGATGGGAAATGTTGAGGGCTTCGGTCTTGAAAAACTCGGCGTCACTGTCGAACGCTCACATATAAAAGTGGATGCGGACTATCGAACGAACGTCGCGGGCATTTACGCGATTGGCGACGTGATTGGCGCACCGTGGCTTGCTCACGTTGCAAGCGCAGAAGGCGTTCACTGCGTCGAAGCAATCAAAGGGATGAAGCCCGAAGCAATTGACTACTCGTCGATTCCTGGCTGTACGTATTGCCAGCCGCAAATCGCAAGCGTCGGCTTAACGGAAGAGAAAGCGCGGGCGGAAGGCTACGAATTGAAGATTGGAAAATTTCCATTCCGTCCGTTAGGCAAAGCAATTGCCATCGGCGAGACGGAAGGAATGGTAAAACTTATTTTCGATGCGAAGTACGGCGAGCTTCTCGGCGCGCACATCAGCGGAAGCGAAGCAACGGAGATGATTGCCGAACTCGCGCTCGCGAAAAAATTAGAAGCGACAGGCAAATCTATTTTCCACACCGTTCACGCGCACCCGACATTGAGCGAGGCGGTGATGGAAGCGGCGGCAGCGGCTTACGGAGAAGCAATAAACATTTAGCAAAGCCCTGAGCGGAGCGAAGGGCCTGGCAGCCATTCGGATGGCTGTTTGGATTAGTGGATTGATGGATTGATGGTGTCGTTCTTCATTCACTTGCCAAATCAGAAAAGTGTCATGGCTAAGTATGAGGTCATCATTTACTGGTCGAAGGAAGATGATGCGTATATCGCCGAAGTTCCAGAACTTCCTGGTTGCGCCGCAGATGGAGCAACGTACAAGAAAGCCCTTGAAAATGTCGAAGTGATTATCAATGAATGGATTGCAACGGCAAAGGAGTTGGGACGACCAATCCCTGAGCCGAGCCGTCGACCGATTGATGATGGCGTGCTCTCGATTGCGAAGAGCGAGGCGGGATTGCTCGGTCTGATTGCAATCGAATTCGAGGCGCGAAATGCGGGACAAAGTTTCAAAAAGAAAATCGCAGGGGCGCTCGGCGTGTCGGAAAGATATATCGGGGATTTACTGCACGGGAAGGCGAACGCGACGCCTCACCAATTGCACGCGATAGCGCAGGCATGCGATTCAGATTTGTTCAAACGATGGCTAACGATTCACTTCATCCGAGGGGGCGTGCAAAGTGAAAGAAGCGAAGAGGAAAGGAAAGTATCTTCACTCGCTGCATAATTTTTTGAAGTAGTTCTGAATCGTACGCGGTGATGAAATCAAAATCAAGGCCGGGGACAAAAAGTGTCAGGAAACCAAAACGAATGACCACAAAATTAGAAACCAAACCCAAAGGCTCCAACGGCAGCGCGGATTCTCTCGCCACGCCAACGAGCCTGCTGACGAACGAACAGTTGTTAAGCACGTACAAGAATTGCATCTCGTCGCGATTGCTCGATCAGAAAATTCTCATCTTGTTGAAACAGGGCAAAGTCTTTTTCCACATCGGCGCATCGGGACATGAAGTCGCGCAGACGGCAACCGCGCTTGCAATGAAGCCAGGCTACGATTGGGCGTATCCGTATTACCGCGACCTTGCGTTCTCGCTCCAGTTCGGCTACACGATTGAAGAGATCATGCTCGAAGCGTTGCATCGCAAAGGCGGACCGAGCAGCAACGG